>CP129487.1:2995000-3312500 GCA_030584025.1 Cyclobacteriaceae bacterium | reverse complement strand
AAATAGGCTGTGATCCGCAGATGTCCGAATGGGGCAACCCAATGTGTTGAAGACACATTATTCCGCAAGGAAAGCGAACCCAGGGAACTGAAACATCTAAGTACCTGGAGGAAGAGAAAACAATTAAGTGATTGCGCCAGTAGTGGCGAGCGAACGCGCAAGAGCCCAAACCTAAGTAGTTACGGCTACTTAGGGGTTATAGGACCACAATATCGACTACACTATGAATTTGAACCGGGTGGGAAACCGGGCCATAGAAGGTGAGAGCCCTGTAAGAGACAAGTAGTGTTACGTAGTGGTATCCTGAGTAGGGCGGGGTCGGAGACGCCCCGTCTGAATTTGCCAGCACCATCTGGTAAGGCTAAATACTTTTGAGAGACCGATAGTGAACCAGTACTGTGAAGGAAAGGTGAAAAGTACTCCGAACAGGAGGGTGAAATAGAACCTGAAACCGTACGCTTACAAGCGGTGGGAGCTTCGTAATGGAGTGACCGCGTGCCTTTTGCATAATGAGCCTACGAGTTACTGTCACTGGCGAGGTTAAGTGAGTAAACTCACGCAGCCGGAGCGAAAGCGAGTCTGAACAGGGCGCACAGTCAGTGGGAGTAGACGCGAAACTTTGTGATCTACCCTTGGCCAGGATGAAGTTAGGGTAACACCTGATGGAGGTCCGAACTAGTAAACGTTGAAAAGTTTTTGGATGAGCTGAGGGTAGGGGTGAAAGGCTAATCAAACTGAGAAATAGCTCGTACTCCCCGAAATGCCTTTAGGGGCAGCGTGCGGGTTGAGTTTAGTACAGGTAGAGCTACCAATTGGACTAGGGGGAGTCACATCCTACCAAATCCAGATGAACTCCGAATGGTACTAAATATACCGTGCAGTGAGGGCATGGGTGCTAAGGTCCGTGTCCGAGAGGGAAAGAACCCAGATCTACAGCTAAGGTCCCAAAATGTACACTAAGTTGAACTAAGGCGGTTCAGTTGCTTAGACAGCCAGGATGTTTGCTTGGAAGCAGCAATTCATTTAAAGAGTGCGTAACAGCTCACTGGTCGAGCGACAGAGCATCGATAATAATCGGGCATCAAGTGTACTACCGAAGCTTAGGATTTGATAGCAATATCAACTGGTAGGGGAGCATTCTAACATCGGAGAAGCAGCCTGGTAATGGGTTGTGGAGAGGTTAGAAAAGCAAATGTAGGCATAAGTAACGATAAGACGGGTGAGAAACCCGTCCACCGATAGACTAAGGATTCCGCGGCAATGTTAATCAACCGCGGGTAAGTCGGGGCCTAAGGCGAACCCGAAAGGGGTAGTCGATGGACAACCGGTTAATATTCCGGTACTACCGTATCAAGCGAAGTGGAGACGGAGGAGTGACAGTTCCGCGAACTGACGAAATAGTTCGTTGAAAGGCGTAGGTATATTTTCTGCAGGCAAATCCGCAGAGAATGCTGAAACCCAATAGTACCTGGAGGCTTCGGCCAAAGGGATAGAGGACGTAATCAGACTTCCAAGAAAACCCGCTAGCGTTAATTGATAAGGTACCCGTACCGCAAACCGACACAGGTAGTCAAGGAGAGAATCCTGAGGTGCTCGAGTGAATCATGGCTAAGGAACTAGGCAAATTAATCCTGTAACTTCGGAAGAAGGGATGCCTCCCCCGAGCAATCGGGGAGGTCGCAGTGAAAAGGCCCAGGCGACTGTTTAACAAAAACACATGGCTTTGCGAAATCGAAAGATGAAGTATAAGGCCTGACACCTGCCCGGTGCTGGAAGGTTAAGGGGGGATGTTAGTGGGGGCAACCTTGCGAAGCATTGAACTGAAGCCCCAGTAAACGGCGGCCGTAACTATAACGGTCCTAAGGTAGCGAAATTCCTTGTCGGGTAAGTTCCGACCTGCACGAATGGTGTAACGATCTGGGCACTGTCTCAGCCATGAGCTCGGTGAAATTGTAGTCACGGTGAAGATGCCGTGTACCCGTCACGGGACGGAAAGACCCCATGAACCTTTACTATAGCTTCACATTGACATTGGGTGGATGATGTGTAGGATAGGCGGGAGGCAATGATCCCGGGCCGCTAGGTTCGGGGGAGTCAACGGTGAAATACCGCCCTTCGTTTTCTTGATGTCTAACCCCGATTAATCGGGGGACAGTGTGTGGTGGGTAGTTTGACTGGGGTGGTCGCCTCCGAAAGTGTATCGGAGGCTTTCAAAGGTATGCTCAGTACGCTTGGTAACCGTACGTGGAGTGCAATAGCATAAGCATGCTTGACAGTGAGACCGACGGGTCGAGCTGGATGGAAACATGGATATAGTGATCCGGTGGTTCTGTATGGAAGGGCCATCGCTCAAAGGATAAAAGGTACTCTGGGGATAACAGGCTGATCTCCCCCAAGAGCTCATATCGACGGGGAGGTTTGGCACCTCGATGTCGGCTCGTCACATCCTGGGGCTGGAGAAGGTCCCAAGGGTTAGGCTGTTCGCCTATTAAAGTGGCACGCGAGCTGGGTTCAGAACGTCGTGAGACAGTTCGGTCCCTATCTGTGATGGGCGTAGGAAGTTTGAGAGGATCTGACCTTAGTACGAGAGGACCGGGTTGGACTAACCGCTGGTGTACCAGTTGTGGCGTCAGCTGCACCGCTGGGTAGCTATGTTGGGACGGGATAAGCGCTGAAAGCATCTAAGCGCGAAACCCACCTCGAGATGAGACTTCCATTAAGGGGCGTCAGAGATGATGACGTTGATAGGCTGCAGGTGTACAGGCAGAGATGTCAAAGCTGAGCAGTACTAATTACCCGGGAACTTCTTTTCGGGCAAGCCCTATGTTCGTGGTTTAACCTTTACGGTACATACATTGAAAACATCTACCTCTTCCGGTGGTCAAAGATATTGGAGCAGCCACGCTTCACCAATCTTAAAGGTGATCCCGAGCAATCGGGACGTTGGGGGTCAAACCTCAATGAAAATCACTGAAGGTATTAAGGTGACTATAGCGGTGGGGATCACCTCTTCCCATTCCGAACAGAGCAGTTAAGCCCACCAGCGCTGATGGTACTACGGTAAAACGTGGGAGAGTAAGTCGTTGCCTATTTTTTATTCAAAAGCCTCACAGAAATGTGAGGCTTTTTTGTTGGTAGCAGACTGAGATCAACCAACAGAAGCAGTAAGCAAAGTCTCTTCGGAGAAATGTATTTGAGCTGTTTCCGAAAGATTTTTTGATGTAAGCGTTGAAAGGGATTGAATCAACTGTTGGTAGTAATCCATTTGTAAATTGAAAAGCGAAATAACTTTGTGCTTATCAGCATGGGCAAATGGAGTGCTCATATCAGATTGAAGACTTCCAATAAAATGATTTCGGGCAATCTCTAATTCGCTTTCCGAGATCGCTTCATTTTGCAGGCGACTCAATTCGCTTTTAATCTCATCAATAGTTAATTGCCGGTTTTCTTTATTTACATCGGCACCGATGACGAGATAGCTATCATGTTTTAAAGCATGTATGGACGAGTGAATTCCATAGGTGAGACCTTTTTCCTCCCGAATGTTTTTCATTAGCCGCGATCCGAAGAATCCACCCAGGATATGATTGAGCAACAATACGGCAGGATAATCTTTGTGATCTCTAGCGATCAGCATTTTTCCCACACGAATAGAGGTTTGTACGCTATTGCTTTTGGGAGTGAAATGATCTGCGGTTGAGCTTTGCTTTCGGGAAAATGTTTTTGTGTTACTGATATTTTGTTCAATCAGATTGAGTTTGGTGATGAGTTGTGTTTTTAGTTGATCTGATGGTTTGCCGCTTACGAAAGCCAGAAAATTTCTAAAATAGTTTTTATTGAAGTTTAAAAGTTGAGCTTGATTAATTGTGTCGATGTCCTTCAATTCTACGTCCTTGCCGTAAGGATGATCGGAACCGAATAATTTTTCACGAAATAACCGGGAGGCCAGAAAGTTTGTTTTCTCCAGGTTTACTTTTAATCCCTGACGGAAGATGTCTTTTGATTGCTCCAGTTCATTTTCAGGAAAGGAGGGCGATGTAATTAGTTCCAACAATACATCTAATGCCCGATCTACGTATTTTGTCAGGCCATAAAGTGTTATGGAAGTAAAATCAAAACCAGGGTTAATTTCCAGATGTAGTCCGTAATAATCGAGTAAGCGGGTAATTTCAAAACTTGTTTTTGAGGGAGTTCCTTTTGGTAAAAGTGTGGCTGCGAAATGAGAAACCCCTAAGTTAGGTTCATGCCATCGCCCGGCATGAAAAACCAATTCAATCTTTACAACATCCTGATCGCCCCCTGAAATAAAGAAAAGTTCATTTGTTCCCGAAAGTGGGTGTCTTTCAGCTTTTAACAGATTAAAGGTTGTACTTTTTACAAATGGGGGCGCACTGCTTCTGTTAACCATTGATTAGTCGGTAACAGAGGGGGTATCCAGCTCGCCTTTGTTTATCTGAAACAAAAGGGAAAACCGGATGGTTTCGGCTAACGGGTGCTCTCTTCTGTTGGTGGGAACCAGATAGGCAACATCTATGCCGAAGCGATCCTTTCTGAACCCCACTCCAAGCGTCATGTATTTTCTATTTCCTTTTTCCCTCGCCTCCAAAAAATAACCTGCTCTTCCGGCAAACGTGTTGTTGTACCAATACTCTACTCCAGCGTTTACAATAAATTCTTTGATCTCTTCTGAGAAGCCGTTGGGTGCATCCCCAAATGAACTAAACATTCCACCTAACACGGTTTGTCCCTCATCAATGGTGGGCACCATTAATTTATTCACATCAAGAATAAATGAGAAGCTGTTAGCTTGGTCAACTTCAGTAGTATAAACAGCACCTAATCGTAAGTTGGTTGGCAGAAAATCTCTATTGGCATCATCCGTATACGAAAGCTTAGCGCCAATGTTGGAGATAACTGCGGCCAAGGCTAGATTGTTGTTTTTGGCTCCTTTAAGTGTAGTATTATAATAAACTCCAATATCGGCAGCTACGCTTCGGCCTGGTTGCGCGTCAACTGTTCCACCGGAGCTAAACGTGCCAAAGGCCCCAGTTAAATTCGAGTGAATGTATTTGCCTGTTAAACCTAAACTTAGTTCTTCTGTTAATTTGCGTGAGTATGTAAAATCAATCGAAAATTCTCGCGGCCTGAAATTGGTTCCGCTCACGCCATCTTCAGTAATGAATATTTCACCAAGGTCAAAATATTTCATTGAGACTGCGACAGCCTGTTCTCTGGAAAATTTATAAAAGCCAGTCAGGTAAGAAATTGACATATCGTCAATAATTTTCCCTAGCCAAGGGGTATAAGATACTGAGCCTCCGTAAGTCTGATCGATAAAAACAAGCTTAGCAGGGTTCCAAAAGGCTGAGTTTGCATCCGGGCTCGTTGCAGCTCCGGCATCACCCAATGCTGCACTTCGGGCATCCGGGCTGATGGTAAGAAATGGAACCGCTGTGGTTATAGGCCGAAGCGTTGTATCTGAGCCCGTAACAACCTGACCTTGCGCATAAACTGAGCTGTCAATCCAAACCAAAAAAGAGGCAAATAGCGCAACAGCAATAAACTTCATGTAATTCTTTTTCAAGGGCTTAAAGATAATCAATTCGCTATAATAAGCTTTGTAACCTGCTCATTTTTAGAGCCATCGGCTAAAGAACGCACAATCAGGCGTGCCAAGTATAATCCGGGTGGCAGTTTTTTGCCGGTATTTTCTGATACCGATAATTCAATAAGATTAACCTGTTGGGTGCTTTCGGATACAGAAAAGGCATAATCCTGCAAGGCCTGACCGGTGTAATCGTAAATCAGAAGCTGGGCATCCAGGTCATTCCCTGCCTGGTTGTGTGTGAAGTAAAATTGTGTCTTTTCCTTAACGGGATTTGGGAAGTTGGCGAATGACTCAATCAACAGATCGTTCGTGCCTGACACTCTAAAATTGATTCGTGCCACTCCGGGATTGTTGTGGGTATCCCAGGCGCGTAACGTAATGGTGTGCATACCTGGGCTTAATTGTGGCAACATAAATTCAAGGCTTCCTTGCGAATAATCATCTTGTTCAGCCATGTAGTAATCGTTCAACACGAAGGTTTCATTATCATCCAACACCGCAACTATGCTGTTGCCAATTCCATAACCCGAAATGTTAACTCCGCTGTCATCGCTAAGTTGCGCGATTAATGTTGGCCTTGAGTTGGTGATGCCACCATCCGTAAAAGTGATATCGTTCATGTAGAGTTTTATTTCCGGAGAAGTTGTGTCTACCGTGGCGTCAGACTCACTGGATCCAACCATAAAATCGATAGATTGGCCGGCTGCTTCATCGTTAGTATTCGTATCATAGGCATACAAGCTCAGCTTTCCGGCATCTACTGCGTAGGCAATATTTTTTGGTATGATAAACTGGAAAGTAAACGAGCCATTTTCAACACTTGCTTTTCCACGAAACAGTGCATTGAACCATTGTTTATAAGCGAATGGTGAATTTTCATTTCCTAATGTTTGAAAGGAAGTTTCCTTATCGAATAACGTAGCTTCAAGTAAGCCAGTGAAATCCTCAATTTTTTTATCTTCGAAATTCACAATTTCGCCCGCTATGTTTACGGTTGACAAGGCTTTAAGTACCTCACTGCCTGAGGCCGTTGTAATGGAGGTAATTTTTGCAGTGTGTGTTGGTGTAGCCAGGTACATGGAAGGATCGCCAATTAGAGAAAAGTTTCGGTTGGAAACTCCTGAAATGCTGTTGTTTTTGGTTCGCCTGAAAATTTCACCTAAGGTAAGGTTGCTTCCGTTGTCTTTTTGAAAGAAGGCATCATAGAATGCCTGGTTAAGTTCAAAGTTTGTACTCGAGCTTACCGGTCGTGCGGTTGTAACGAGACCGATAGCTCCGCCTTCAGGCTGAAGCATAAACAATTCGCCACCTGAAGGAAAAACAGGATCATCTTGTCTTCCAAATTCACAGGTAGCTGTAACCAGTAAGGGTAATCTTTTATTCTTTATGGTTTGAATTTGAATTTCATCCAGAATTCTTTCTTGTGCCCATTGCCGCTCGCTTCCGTGGCCGGTATAGTTGATCAATAATGCTCCGTCATTAATGGTTTGTTCAATTTGCTTTTTTGTTTCAGGCGATATGGTTCCGCCAGCCCCTGGAAGTTGCGGAAATGCATCGAGGTAAATTTTTTTGGTATTGAAGTGTCCGTAGTTTTCATCAATGTTTCGTGCCATTTGATCGGCCTGACTTTGGTGAATATTGAAATCGCCATCATCAGCCACAAACACAATGTCTTTTCTCCATCCCCCAAACCTTTTGTGGTCGGTATCATAGTAAATGAGCTTATCAACCACGTGACCAGCTTCCTGAATTGATTTTACAGGTAATCGCCCTACGGCAATATCCAAGGTATGATTTTGTACAGGTCCTTCTCCCCACTCTCCTTCGTTTGCTTCCATAAAAGCAAAAAAATCATCAGAGGAATAGGTAAGTAACGGATGGAGTGAATTTCGGGATTGATACGTGGGAACAAAATTCTTGTTGTCCACCAACACATCATTGTAATCGTAAGAACATTTACCAAACAACAGCAACGATTTTAATTTTCCTTCATTTTTATCGTACAGGTATTTCGTAAAGTCGCGTAAAGCTGTAACATCTTGTTTGCCTCCGGAAAATTCATGGTAGACTTCTTCGAGTGTAGCGACAACCACGTCAATCCCATTGGTTGATTCGCGGTGTGCTTTCAGACGGAGTGCTTCGTTTTTAAAATCCGGATGTGTAATGATTAACAAGGTTGGCGTATTTAACCCGTGCAGGTTTTGATTATTAACTTTTCCAACAAGTCGTGGTGCAGGAATGTTGGAATTGAAAACGATAAATTCTTTTAAATCTGAAGTGGAAGTTCCGAACGAAATGGTGTTGGTGTTGAGCGATGTTTCCTGAATCAATACTTCAGTAGGATCCGTAACATCCCAAGCACGGGTTTGTTCAGTAACTTGATTTACCTGAAAGGTTGATTCTGTATTTTGTGTGCTTAAGGCTGATCGGAAAATGGTTTGGTTGCCATAAAGCTGCAATCGTTGTTTGACCTGAAGCAGGCAATAATTTAGGTATCCGACAGAACCGGACGCACTCTTTATATATTGGTACCGTATTTCCTGCTCATTCCGGGTTGATGCCGATACTGCGCTGCTGGTAGTTAAAAATGTGTCGGATGCGTGCCTTCCCTTAATGCCGTATTGCGTGTTGGGTATTGCAGCAATGGTGTGTTGACCGGTTTGTACCCCATTAATCAGTACATTGAAAGATGTATTGCCAAATGATTGACTCATTACATCCGAAACCAATTTTACCGGAGTGTTTTCAATGATGTTGCTTAATGGAAATCGAATCGTTTGTTCAGTTGTCAGATCGAAACGCTCACCGAACCATTCCCTTCCGGATTTTAGAATATTGTATTGATTGATTTCGTGATACGCATAGTTATCGAACTCCTGAATTACGGGGAATGATGTTCCAAGATTTGGTGAAGTGCCCATGCGTTTACCAGCACTTTCACCAACCGTTATGTAGTAAAAATTTTCCTTGGCATACTGATGTTTTTCATACTGGAATGTTTCCGACACAAGATCATAGCCAACCTTGTCGGATCCTTCTGCATAGAAAAGAATAAAATCCCTTTGATTGAATACTCCATCTTGCTCTCCTTCAATAAAAATCGCACATTCCGTAAGGTCATTTACGCGTGGTGCGCTGTTCAGTTGGGGCAACATACCCGAACTTTGGGTATAGATTTTTATTTTTCGCGGATCTGCATTAGCTGAAAACCCCATCTTTTTAAACTGTGCCTGATCGATTTTGTAAACGCCATTTTTTTCAACAGCCACTTTGTACCACGTGCCGTTTGCCAGCACGGATTGCTGCCCCTTTACAGAAAATGAAAGGAAGAGCAGTGCGAAACTGACAAGCGATCTTAGTATGGTAGACGCGATTTTTTGCACGAACCGGTAGTTAACCAATTATTTTGACAGAATCTGTACTCCTAACGACAATGCGATATATAAAAGTATAACAAGCGGTATGGCGGCTGCCTGCCCGAATGCCAACACTAATACAGAAAGTATAAGGAAGGTAAACCTGATTTTGTTCGACTGCCATGTAAAATTTTTGAATTTCAACGCAAATAATTCCAATGGAGAAACCAGTAAAAATGACGAAACCACAGTTATGGTTATCAAAGCCCAGGGTTGAATAATCCAATCCATAATAACAGCCTGTTGCAGGGGCAACGCAGTAATCAACAAGGCGTTTGCAGGGGTCGGTAACCCTCTGAAAGAATCGCGTTGCGTTTCATCTACATTAAAGATTGCCAGGCGCAAGGCAGAAAAAATGGCAATTGAAAATGACAGGTACGGCAGGTATTCACCTGAGCCGGTGGGCCATAATTTGTACATCACCACAGCAGGTAATAAGCCAAAGCTCACCACATCAGCAAGTGAGTCTAATTCTTTTCCAATAGGTGAGCTTACCTTGAGTGCACGAGCAGCAAAGCCATCAAAAAAATCAAATACGCAAGCAGCCCACACAAAATATGCAGCTTCAATGTTTCGGTTCTCCAACACCGCAACAATGCCGAGGCATCCGCAAAGTAAATTGAAACAAGTTAACAGGTTAGGAAGGTGTCGCATGAATCAGGCTTGAATGATGGCGCAAAATGGATTGGTTCTTTTTTCATATCCTATTTTGGTAACCGGGCCGTGGCCGCAATATACAGTAACCTCATCAGGCAATGTGAAAATTTTTTGATGGATGCTGTTAATAAGCGTATCGTAGTCACCTCCGGGTAAATCCGTGCGACCTATGCTGTTGTAAAACAACACATCGCCACCAATAAGCGATTGAGATTGCTCGTGATAAAATGCAACATGCCCCGGACTATGACCGGGCACAAACAAAATTTTCAGCGTTTCATTCCCAACCTGCAGCACATCGTCTTCGCTAATGAATCCATCTGGTTCTGTATCCTGGTATCCAAAGAAGCCATAGTTGGGAGCGTAGGTTTTTACTGCCCGTAGTAACGGTTCTTCAATTTTATGAATGAACAGCTTAACCCCAAAAGTTCGTTTTACGAATGCGTTGCCTAAAACATGATCGATGTGGCAGTGGGTGTTTACCAACTGCGTTACGGAAAGGTTGTTGTCGGCAATGAATTTTTTCAGTTGATCTTCTTCTTGCTTATTGGAGCAACCCGGATCAATAATGACACAAGCACGTGTTTCATCGTAAAGCACGTAGGTGTTTTCCTGAAAGGGGTTGAATTCAAAATGTTTTATTTGCAACATTGCCAGACATTTGATCTCAAAATTAAGCCTGAAATTGTTAGGTTGGTTATTTACACACCTTAATTACCTGGATGGCCACCAAAAATGTTGATTATATTATTGTAGGGCAGGGTGTTGCCGGGTCTTGCCTGGTGCTCCAATTCTTACTCCGCCAAAAAAGAATACTGCTTATTGACGAGCCACATGCGCATGCTGCCAGTGTTGTAGCTGCTGGTTTATTCAACCCCATCACGGGGCGACAAATGGGCAAGACATGGATGGCTGACACGCTGTTCCCATACTTGCATCAATTTTACAGGCAAGCTGAAACATTGCTCCAGGCCCGATTCTTTTTTCCGATGACCCTGTACCGACCTTTTATTTCAGTGGAAGAGCAGAATGAATGGATGGCCAGAAGCACAAATGAAAGCTACATCTCTTATCTGAAAGAAGTTACAATCCGGCCGATCTTTGAGCAATTTGTTAAGAATGATTTTGGTGGTTTGCTTTTGAATCAATGTGGGTACCTGAACACAACCATTTTCTTAAAAGCTGTTCGTGATTTTGTTGATTCCAATTTACGTGTTTTGTCTGAGCCTTTTATTGATGATGAACTGGACTTTACAGACACAGGCATTCGCTATCGGGAGTGGCGGGCATCCAAAATTATTTTTTGTTCAGGGGTAAATATTCAAACATCCCGGTATTTTTCCTGGCTTCCCATACGGCCACTAAAAGGTGAAACACTTACTATTGAACCTCAACCAAAGCCTGAAGTAATTTTGAACCGGGGTGTTTATGTTGTGCCGGATATCTGGAAAGTGGGAGCCACTTACAATAAAGAGGATCAGTTACCGGCAATTACCGAAGCTGGATTAGCGGAGTTAAAAAGGGGATTGGATGAATTAGTCAATTTTTCCTATCAAATTACCGGTCAGGAATGGGGTTTTCGACCCACAACACCCGATCGCAGGCCAATATTAGGGCCTCACCCGGAATATGAACAATTGGTAGTTTTTAATGGTTTAGGCACTAAAGGTGTGAGTCTGGCACCGTATTTTTCGGATGTTTTGGTGAACTGGCTGGAAAATGGCGCCCCAATAGACCAATCGGTGTCCCTGAATCGTTATAAATCGTTATATTCGAAATCTGCTTAAGCTAAGATGGAATTTGTGCGTATTGTGAGAAGATCAGCTATCCTTTTCCTGTTTGTTTTTGGTGCCGCAATGGCCGGTATGGCACAACAGGCCCGTGAGGTATTTGGTAAAAACCGCCAGCAGTTCCGTTCGTTCGATTGGCAGTACCTGAGTGGCGAAAACTTTGACGTTTACTATTATGATGGCCGCAGGGCTATAGCCAACGATGCCCTGCAATACCTTGAACTGGAGTTCGATCGGATAACTGACCTTATTGGTTATCCTCCCTATTTTAAAACCAAAATATTTCTATACAATTCGCTTACCGATTTGCGACAAAGCAATGTTGGTTTGAATAAAACCTACTACAACATAGGCGGAGAAACTGACTTTGTTAAGCCATATGTTGAGGTAGCCCACATTGGCACAGCGCAAGAGCTGAAGGATGAGCTGTTGTTTAAAATTTCGGATCTCATGCTCAATGAGATGATGTATGGCGGCAACCTGAAGGATATTTTTCAAAGTGCCTTGCTGATGAACCTGCCTGAATGGTTCGTGAGTGGTGCTGCACGTTATGTAGCGCACGGCTGGACAGCCGAGATGGACGACTACATCCGGCATGTGATAAAAAAGAAGAATACAAAAAGAATTAACCGCTTTAGCGATGAAGAAGCAGCATTGGTGGGACAATCGGTTTGGAATTTTATTGTTGAGCGATATGGAAAGAGCAGCCTATCTAATATTCTAAACTATACACGAGTAACCCGTAATGAAGAAAAAAGTCTGCTCATCACATTGGGTGTTAGCTATAATCAGCTGATCAACGAATGGTATTCTTTTTATAGCCAAATGAGCGAAACGGTTGGTCAGAGTTACATCCAGCCAGCCGACTCCATAAAATTTTCGCAAGGCCATAACATTACCACCGAGTTCACCACGGTAAAACTTAGTCCGGATGGACGCTACCTGGCTTATGCCGAAAATGATCGTGGTCGTTACGTGGTTAAGGTAAGAGAGATTGGAACCAAAAAGGAAATTGTGGTTCTTTCAGGGGGTACGCGGGTTATTGAGCAACGTGTTGATTACAGGTTGCCCATCATCAGTTGGTCTGATGCAAATACTTTGGGTGTAGTGGGCGTGAAGCAAGGTCAATATACATTCTGGTTGTACGACCTGAATACAAAAACGAAACTTCCACGAGAACTCGATAGATTCAGTAATGTAAGAAGCTTTACCTTCTCCGGAAACGGAAGATTGGTTGTACTGAGTGGCGATTTTGAAGGTCAGAGTGATCTGTTCTTGTTGAGCACACGCAGAGACCGGGTTCGCAGGCTAACGAACGATTCATTTGATGATCTTGATCCCACTTTTATTCCGGGTACAAACCGAATCGTGTTCAGTTCAAACCGCGTTACGGATTCGGTTACCGTAGGCGAACGAAAATCATTGGGAGATCTTACCAATAACTATAATCTCTTTGTTTACGATCTGGACACAACCACCAATGTGCTGGCGCGTATTACCAATACCTTGAGTAAGGACTACGCTCCGCAGGCTATTAATGATAATGTTTTTTATTATCTCAGCGACCAGCGCGGAATAATCAACCTGTTTAAGTATGATCGTTCAACAGGTATTTATACGCAAGTCTCTAATTTTTCTTCCAGCATTCGTGAATATGATTTTAGCTATGATCGTACTACGCTTGCGTTAACCCTGCGCAATGGTATGCGCGATGATATTTACCTGAGCAGGAGTTATAACCTGAACCGCAGTGTATTTACCCCGGCCACACGCAGACGCGAAATGCAGCAGGTAAAAGTACTGCAGGAACGCAGAAAGCAGGAGGAAGAAAAGAAAATGAGCATTAAGGATTTAATCAATTCGCGCCTGAAAGAAGCACAGCCTGGTAAGGATACAACGCAAGTAAAGCAAGATTCAATTCCGTTGCCTGCAGATACGGTTGTGATATCTGATTCTGTAAAACAGGAGGTAAAAAAGGATAGTGTTGAAACCAAAAAGCAAACGGTAGTTAATACCGATAATTATGTTTTTGAAGACGAAGCGGTAAAGCAGAATCAACCAAGCGAGACTTTTCTGAACCGTTACATGAAAGCACGTGAGAAGAGCCGGATACTTGGGCCATTCCCGTATGAGTCGAAATTCAGTGCTGATAACCTGGTTACCTCTTTTGTGATTGACCCGCTGCGAGGCGCTGGATTTTTACTGGAAGCACAAATGAATGACATGCTGGAGAACTACCGCTTTTACGGGGGCATCATGTCATCCATTGATTTGCGCAATGCCGATGCGTATGCGGAGTTTCAATATTTGCCAAAATTCATCGACTTCAGTGCCCGCTTTGACCGGAAGGCCATACGCTGGGAGCCATACAGCGATGGAAAAATCTATCATTACTCGCTTAACAAAGTAGAAGTAGGAGCAGCCGTACCCATTACAGACCGCTTACGGTTTTCAGCGAACATATTCGGTGCGTTAACCCGCTCGGTTGATCAGGGCGTAGCGTCATTTCCAATTGATCCGCCTTCAGAGGTTCCGATAAGTCATTACTATGCCGGTCTCCGTTCTGAATTGGTTTATGACAACTCGATAACAACCGGATTGAATATGATTGAGGGTACGCGTGGCAAGCTTCGCTTCAATCACTATCAGGGCATTAATGATCCGAATAATAGTTTCAGCCAGGTTACGCTGGACATCCGTCACTATCAAAAAATTTACAGGGGCATTGTTTTGGCTGTTCGCGGATTTGGTGGTTCATTTTTCGGACGTTCACCAAAACAATATTTGTTGGGCGGAATGGATAACTGGGCATTTAATGAGATATCCTATCGCGGACGTGATAGTGAGGGGAATGAAAATATTTTGGGAACACGTGCACAGAATGAAGATATTCTTTTTGTTGAGTTCGCTACTAACCTTCGCGGGTTTCAATACGCAACTTTGTTTGGTCAAAATGTGATGTTGATGAATGCGGAGTTCCGGGTTCCGGTTGCCAAAGCGTTAAGCAACACCCCAATCTCTTCAAACTTCTTTCGCAATATGCAGCTGATTGCCTTTTATGATATTGGTACCAGCTGGTCGGGCCCATCACCATTTACTTCGGGTACCAGTGTTCGGATTGACCGAATAAAAAATGGTCCATTCGAAATTGACATCAAGAATTTTTTAAACCCGTGGTTGTATAGTTACGGTGCGGGCATGCGGACAGTAATTTTCGGCTATTACATGAAGTTCGATCTGGCCTGGCCGGTTCAGAATTTTGAAGTAGGCAGACCACAATTCCTGTTTACGTTAGGGTTTGATTTCTGATTCTTTTTAACATTCATTCTCCATTCGTTTGCAGATTCCCTTACCTTTGCTGACTGCAAACTTCGTATTCTATTATGATAAAATCCATGACTGGCTTTGGCCAGGTAACTACTGATAACAGTACGCTAAAGATCAGCGTAGAAGTAAAGAGCCTGAATTCAAAGTTTCTGGATTTGGGTTTGCGCCTTCCAAAAACATTTTCAGATAAGGAGCTTGAACTTCGCAACCTGGTAAGCGAGAAGTTGGAGCGTGGAAAAGTTACGTTAACCGTTGAAGTAGAACGTTACAACGAAGCTGAAGTAAAGCAAACCTACAATGAGGTTTTGTTCACTGCGTACTATAATGGGTTAAAAAAATTAGCCGATAAGGTAGTGGCGCCATATGATCAGTTGTTTGAGTTGGCATTGAATTCTCCGGATGTTATTCAGAATAAGTTAAGTGAAGAAGAAAGCGAAGAAGAATGGGTGCAAATCCGAAAGGCAATTGTTGATGCCTTGACTCAATGCGATGGTTTTCGCAAAGACGAGGGAAAAGTGCTGGAGCAAAAACTTAAGGAATATTGTGAATCCATTGCGTCATCGCTTAAGCATGTGAATGAACTGGATGCTGCGCGCGTAGACAAAGTTCGGCAGAAGCTAAAAGGTAATGTGGTTTCCTTTTTTGGTGAACAGGGTTATGATGTGAATCGATTGGAGCAGGAAATTATCTATTACATCGAAAAGCTTGATATTCATGAAGAGCGTGTGCGCCTGCAAACGCATCTGGATTATTTTCTTCAAGCTTTGAAAGAGTCACAATCTAATGGAAAGAAGTTGGGTTTTATTGCGCAGGAAATTGGACGGGAAATTAATACGATAGGCTCCAAAGCAAATGATGCCGCCATGCAAAAGCATGTGGTAGCCATGAAAGAAGAACTGGAGAAGATTAAGGAGCAGTTGGGGAATGTGTTATGATTTTCCACTTTCCAGTACCTGTGGGTTAATACAATTCGGTACTTCTTTGCGCTGGTAAAATGAAATAATGTTTTCGGCTGCAATCCGCGCCATTCCGTTACGTGCTTCAATAGTGGCGGAACCAATGTGTGGAAGAACAGCAACATTTGGCATTTCAAGCAGTGGATTGTTGGGTTTCATCGGTTCGGGGTTGGTAACATCCAATCCTGCTCCCCAGATCGCCCCTTTATTTAATGCTTCAATCAAATCGGCTTCGTTGTGCACACCCCCACGTGACGTGTTGATGAATATCGATGAAGGTTTCATCTTACTGAACACTTTCCGGTTGAACAAACCCCGCGTTTCTTCACTCAAAATACTGTGCACGGAAAGTACATCGCTTTCACGGATCAATTCTTCAAAGCTTACATATTTCGCACCAAGAAGCTTCTCAGCCTCGTGATTGCGCGAGCGATTGTGATAGATGATGTTCATGTCGAATGCACCCTTGCAACGCTTGGCCATCACCATGCCAATCCGACCCATGCCGAAAATGCCCAATGTTTTTCCGCTTAGTTGAAAGCCCAGATTTTTCAAAGGCTCAAATTGTTTCCACTCGCCACGGATGATGGCTTTGTGATTGAAAAACATTTTTCTTGAAACAGCGATCATCAAGCCAAAGGCTACATCAGCCGTGGCCTCACTCAGTACATCGGGTGTATTGCTTACCGGAATTCCAGCCAGGGAGGCAGCTTCAACGTCAATATTATCGTACCCAACAGCAAACTGACCGATGATGTCGAGATGGGGGCACTGGCTGAAGAAGTATTTATCAAGTTTGTCGACACCCAATGAGAGCAATGCACTTACCTGTTTGGCCTGTGTTATTAATTCTTGCTGCGTCATAGGGCCATCGCCTTGCCATTCCATTACTTCCAGGCCGGCATTGGTCAGCATCGTTTTGGCGATGTCGGGTATTGTGCGTGTAATCAAAACTTTTTTAGTGGACATGAGAGGAGATTCTGTTCAAAGATAGTGTTTGGCAGAGATCCAATTATGGTTCATTACATAAGTGGAACATAGGAGTATGGTGGTTATTACTGTTTTCTTGTGTGCTTTTGGTTTCAGAGAACCAATGCAGCAAAAATTGATGATGGTGGAGGAGTAATTAGTGTTGAAGAAAATCAATTTTCTCAGCCCATTTTAATCCATTTGGTAGTTCCAGTGTATTAAATTCAAGGTGTATTACTCGTCTATGCTTTTGCTTGGTTGCTTTTGATGAGGCATGTAATAGGAGTGGTTTCATAATGTGTATTCCACATATACCGACATCGCACACGAAGGGTATACTGTTCTGTGTGATCAATTGAATTTCACTCGGACTCAATTTCTTGTTGTGAGATCCGGGTACAACTTTTAATGCTCCATTCTGTTCGTTTGTATCATCCAAATGGATACGAAACGTTACAGTTTGCTGCAGTACCTCCTCAGGCGGACAGACACTGTATCCAATGGACTTTTTTGTCCAACATGTAAAACCTTCCGTCTCTATCCTCTCCTTCACGTTAATCGTTGTGTCTTGATGCCATGTTACATACCAGTTTGCTTCCGGAGACTTATCAAAATAGATGGCCTTTGTGAGAAAGAAACTTTTGCTAATTCTACTTAGAATCATTTGCAGATTAGTATTGAAGATAACTTTTGATAGCGCAGGTATTTTTATAAATACATTGCGGATTCCGTGAGGTTCAGCGTAGGAATTTTCCTTTAGATAATTGTGTATTGTTCCCTTTATAAGATTCACTTCCTTCTTTCCAAAGACATGATTGAGAATGGCGAATCCTTTATGCTCAACTTTTTTCAGGATATTTTGAAGAGAAGAGTTACTAAGTTCATATTGATAGTGATCAAGAGCGTTTTCAAATTGCTCCTTGATTCTTCTCTTAAGTCGCTCCGGGGCTACTACCTTTATTCGATCCCCAAATCCAAGTATCTCCCGCTCTAATTCAAAATTTAACTGCACACGTATTGAAAAAAGTATTCCATGATGTGAAGTCTCTACCACCTTTTGACTATGATGAAGTGGTTTTGTAAGAATGTACGGAGCAGTTTCATTATCTGCAAACAAAATTACTTCCTCAGAAGGACTATTCTCATTTACGGTTACCCCTATAACATCTTTAAAGTATAGCCCCAGATTGAAGCCGTTTGGTTGTAGATACTTTGAATTTGATGGCCGGATTTCAATAATCCGATCGAGTGCAAGTGTCATAATTGGGGCATCTTTCTTTTTTACACCCAATACAAACCACCTGTTCCGATATTCTTTCAGGTAGTAAGGATGAAATGTGAAATCATTGGCACTACGTGCTTTAAATGATTGGTAGGTGAACTCAACTGCAGTTTTATTAATAATGGCCTGATAAAGTGTATCAATATGCTCAAGGCCTTTTAAATTTTCATTTTTTTCAAAATCGATAATCGGTTCTTGCTTTGTTCGTGCTGAGTAGATTTTGTTCTCTAACCGCTGCACCATTCCACTCAACTCCTGGAAATGACTAAAACCCTTGAATTGTCGAAGAATTTCAACGACTTCTGTGAGTTTGCCCAAATCCTGATCAGTAAGTGGGATGTTGGTAATTGAGTATTCCGGATCTTCGTACGTGTAGTACTTCTTTTCCAACACAATGATTGGTGCATTGTAGCCGAGTTTATCGCTCCGCATCATCTGAATATCCATTTGAATGGATCGTCTGCTCACACCTTTGTCAATTCCTTCATATTCATAAAGTGCCTCTGAGCAAGCCTCTATCAGGTCCTCTAAAGTCCACCTACGTTGCCTGTTTCTGAGGCAATTATCAATGGTTCGATAGCGTATCAGGGCATTGCGATTAACTGGCATGTGAAAATTTTTCAAAAAAATCGTAAAAAATTCTCACTACGCAAAAAGACTGCGTAGTAGCCCCCCACCTTTGACTTGTCATTAGACGGATGACTCGGTGGGTGATCAACATGTGCGGTTGATCGCCCGTGCGGGTTTGACATGGGGATGCGCCAAAGTTGGAGAGTTGGGCTGGACTGTAAATCCAGTTTCGTTTAGAATGAATAGGTTCGAATCCTATCATCCCCACATGTTCTTTGAAACTAAAAATCTTCGACCAGACGTAATGCCTGGTTGGAAGCGGGAAAAAACAAAGGGTTAAAGACCGGATGCGGGTTTCGGTATAGCCCCATAGTACCATAATGTATTGTGTTATGATATGCTGCTTGGCCTGGCGTTGTTTTCCACCCTGTGTGTCGAGGGTTCGAATCCCTCTCCCTAAAAAGGATAGCTCAGTTGGTTAGAGCAACAGAAAAGTGGCTGCGGGTTCGAATCCCGCTCTCAACCATAAATTGAGGTAGCTCAAGGGTAGAGCACTGGATTTTAGGATCCATGTTTTCTGGAAGTTGGCCCCTTCATAAAAAAGGGTCATCCTGAAAGTCGTTCGGGATAGATCGGGTCGGGACCTTCAAAGTCAAATCCTTGTGATTTGCTGCGATGGTGCCGCCAGTCTTTTGAAAGCCTGAAGTGCGGGGATACCGCATCGTGATGTTGTTTTACTTTTCTATAGCGCAACTCATCTGATTCGCATGACTAAGGGTTATGTGATTAAGAAGACATTCCTACAGAAAACTATTTTGATGGAGCGGTGCTTAACAGCATTTCCGTTTTGAGAAGATGATCTATCACGGACTGCTTTCTTTTAATAAAGACTTTTTAACTATTAATTTTTATAACGATGAAAAGGATCAGAATTAACACCGGAAAAATCGGATTGGTGTTCAGGAATGGTAACTACAAAAGAGTGATTACCGAGGGCGTGTACTGGATACTTCCCTTTGAGGATGTGTATGTGTACGACATGTCTAAACCTTTCCATCCTTCCATCGAGTTGAACATCTTGTTGAAAGATGAACAGTTGGCAGGAATGTTGACGGTCGTTGAGGTGAAAGACAATGAAATTGCCCTGCTGTATGAGAATGGCAACTTCAAAAACGTACTTGCACCTGGCCGGTATGCTTACTGGAGGGGGGCTACCGACTTCACATTCGTAAAAGCCGACTTGAGCAAGATTGAGATTACTGAGAACATTGATGTGAATACCTTGGTAAGGAAAGAAGTTTTGCCTTACGTCAGGGTGTTCGTTGTAGAAGCCTATGAGAAAGGTATCTTGTTTGTAGACGGCAAGTTCAGCAAGGTGTTGGAGACGGGTGTCTACTACTTCTGGAAGAACCCGGTTGGCGTAACAGTAAGCAAGATCGACTTGAGACAATTGCAGTTGGAGGTATCCGGACAGGAGATTTTGACGAAAGACAAAGCTGCCTTGAGGATCAACTTTTACACGCAATACAAAGTTGTCGACATTGTGAAGGCTTTGATCGATAACAAGGATTACGAAAAGCAATTGTACGTTTTAATGCAGTTGGCATTGAGGGAGTATGTTGGTACAATGACGTTGGATGAGTTGCTGGAAAAGAAAGAGGCGATTTCTACTTATGTGTTGACGGCCTTGAAAGAAAAGGCGAGTAACCTTGGTGTAGAAATCAGAGACTGTGGTGTTCGGGATATCATCTTGCCTGGTGAAATGAAAGAGATCATGAACCAGGTGTTGGTAGCTCAGAAGAAAGCCGAAGCCAACGTGATCATGAGGCGGGAAGAGACAGCTTCTACAAGAAGTTTGTTGAACACAGCCAAGTTGATGGAAGAAAACTCCATGTTGTTCAAGTTGAAGGAGATGGAGTATGTGGAGAAGATTGCCGACAAGATCAACAGCATCTCGTTGTCAGGGGGCAACCAGATCGTTGATCAGTTGAAGGAGATCTTTGTTCCAGGAAAGTGAAAGTAAGACGAGTGCTGGAGAAATTTCAGCATCGTCTTTTATTTGGCCCAATAGCTTAAAAGGAAAAGTCTGCGGTAAAAGTTAGTCGTTCCGCAGTGTGCAGGGATGATTCCGATACAGCTACGCGCAGTATCGGATAGAATTTGCAGTTGCACCGAAATACCGCTCGAAGAAGTAAAGTAGGGAAGCGCATTTAGAGCCTTGCTGCCTGAGAAGGAATCCCGGTTCGAATCCGGGTTGGGTCACACAAATAAATGAGATAAATTTAACGATGCGTTTAACAGGAAATGATTTAAAGTCCATCGGCTTTCCGGAGAATAAAGTCATCGGGATTGCTTTGACAATTATGGAGAATCACTACATCGATTTAAGTAGGGAAGATCAACTTTCGCTCTTGAAGGAAATTCTGAAGCAACCTTCAGCATTTGAAAACAATGAGCATGTATTACCCATTGTCAAAGCACTTAGTACTCCTGTCGATTCCCTTATCGCATTGAATGAATCGCTTCCGTATGAAGTATATGGTGCTGAAGGCATAGAACAAGGTGCCATCGCACAAATGGAGACAGCGATGAAATTACCCATCTCCGTTGCGGGTGCTTTAATGCCCGATGCTCACCAGGGCTATGGGTTGCCTATTGGCGGAGTGCTGGCGACTAAGAATGCAGTCATTCCGTATGGTGTTGGTGTGGATATCGGATGCCGGATGTGCATGACTCTCTATGATCTTCCAGTTTCTTCACTGGATGAAAAGACAGCTGACTTCAAAAAGTTGTTGCTGAACAATACTCAGTTTGGTCGGTCTACTTTCAAAAAACCAAAGGATCACGAAATATTTGAGCGAAAGGAATTCAGCGAGATCGCCATTGCACGCGATATGAAAGACCGTGCCTGGCAACAGATCGGTACCTCCGGTGGTGGAAATCACTTCGTGGAATTTGGTATAGTGGAGATTACGAGTGCCATCAACGAATACAATTTGCCTGTAGGGCAATACGTGGCATTGCTTTCACATTCCGGTTCACGTGGACTGGGTGCAACCATAGCTGGCCACTATACGAAAATAGCCATGGAAACCTGTAAGCTGCCACAGGAAGCAAAGCACCTGGCATGGCTTGACCTGAACACAGAAGCCGGACAGGAATACTGGTTGGCTATGAACCTGGCTGGTGACTATGCTTCGGCCTGTCATCACCAGATACATGAACGTATGGCGATTGGCTTACGCGAAACTCCGCTTGCTATGATTGAGAACCATCACAACTTTGCATGGAAGGAAAAAGATGCAGATGGCAATGAAGTGATTGTTCACCGGAAGGGTGCCACACCGGCTGGTAAAGGTGTGTTGGGAATTATCCCCGGCTCAATGGCGACACCTGGGTTCATTGTACGCGGTAAAGGACTGGCTGCCTCCATCAACTCAGCCTCACATGGAGCAGGCAGAACGATGTCGCGAACGAAAGCGAAGCAAACCATTTTGCCTGGTCATGTTAAGAAATTCCTGAAGCAGGCAGGCGTTGAACTGATCGGCTCCGGTTTGGATGAAGCGCCAATGGCCTACAAAGACATTCACCAGGTGATGGAGTATCAGAAAGACTTGGTGGAAGTGCTCGGCACCTTTATGCCGAAGATTGTACGAATGTGTGGTGATGAGAAGTTTCAGGAGGTGGATTGACCTTTAAAAATTTTAATATACCATGAAAGAGAGAGAGCTAGTAGGAGAATGGTTTTTACCAGGTTCAAATTTGAAACTTTCAGGTCAACTCTTAATTGATTATGAAAAGAGAAAAATAGAGCTTGTTCTATATGGAACTCATTATATCGAAGATCTGAAAATCAACTTAAGTGACCATAACAATCACTCGGAATTTGAACATAGTATCATTTTGGGTAATACTCATTTTGAAAGTGTTTCAATTATTAATTGCAGATGGATACTAACTAAACCTCTTGGAAAAGACTTTTATGAAGTGCGTTACAAAGGCAGCATGGTCTTGCATCGAGTTCATGTCAACAAACTTGGCGATTTAAGAATATCTAAGGCCTTACTTAAGTTTCCTTATCTCTCTTCATGGTATGATGGCACTGAGAGTCCATTCAAACTGAATTATGAAATAGATAGGATTCCAAATTCAACCAGTAGGCTTGTTGAAATAAGCAAAAATCTAAAATTCAATTTTATTGACAGTTTTCAAAAGCGTGATATAAAATTTGGAGTATCATATCAGACGAATTTTGAAAAGCTTCTGGAGTTTGAGTACAATGATTTCATTGACTTTGATGAATTACTCAGGGATGCTGTTAGATTCTGTAAACTTCTTGAGTTTTCTATTCGCAAGAAAATCCAATACAAGATCTTTTCTATTACGGTTGGCTCTTCTTGTTTAGCAAAATCTGATTCAAAGGTAAATGATTCAGAATGGGTTCGTGTATCCATGACATTTTTCGATTCGTATAGCAGTGCTGAGCTCATTGATAAGCATGACATTCATCAAAACTTCATGCTTATTAGCGCATGGGTCTTACCACAAAATGAGCTAGATCACATTATCCAAAAATGGTATTCTAATGAGGCATTCTTCTCAATCTATGATTACTATCTTGACTCTCATAATTGGTTTGAGGGAACGGGAGCTGTTCTTACTAGTGTTATGTTTAACAATAGATTTTTAAACTTGATTCAAGCACTTGAATCATACCATAAGAAAATTGACATAGAATATATTCGAAATGTCGATAACTATAACGCTAATAAGTCCAAGATAACCCAATTATTAAATGGTGATTTAACGCTCATCAACTGGTTTAATGATTCTATAAAAGGACCGCGCGAAAATTTTAATCTTCGCGAGAGATTACAGGGTTTACTTTCTAAAGTAGAACCAATTATACAACACGTGCTCGGCACAAATAATTTCTTCCTATCATTCCCTGACAAAGCAAAGGAGTATAGACATAAATTATCTCATGGTGATATTGAAGGAATGGATCTTGGACAACCGCTTGTCCTTTTATTTTATCAAGCCCAATTCATTCTTACTCTATTAATATTAGGAACATTTAATTTTAATGAAAAAGTAATAGTAAAGCTTATTAAACACAATCAAAACTGCATACGAGATCTTAACGAGATCATACTTAGAATGAAAAAGAATGACTGAGGCAATACATCAAAGACTGGACTCCATTAGATTAGACTTTAGGGTCAATATATTACATGCCTGCGAATCCGGAAGCCGCGCATGGGGCTTTGCTTCGCCTGATAGCGACTATGATGTTCGCTTTATTTATATTCATAAAAGAGATCACTACCTGAGCATTGATGAGCCTCATGATGTAATTGAACTGCCCATCAGTGATCTGCTGGATATAAATGGCTGGGAGCTAAGAAAGGCATTACGACTATTTCGAAAATCAAATGCTCCGCTTTACGAATGGTTGCAATCTCCCATCGTGTATCAATCTGATCCGGATTTCATTGAATCACTAAGAGGATTGATGAGTACCTACTTTTCACCCCGGGCTATGATGCATCACTACCTTAGCATGGTTAACAATGTAATGAACAATGACCTGTCAGGAATTGAAGTGAAACTAAAAAAGTATTTCTATGCCCTGCGGCCCATACTGGCAAGCCGCTGGATTGCCGAGTACAACGAAGTGCCTCCTATGGAATTTGCAAAGCTTCGTGTGTTGCTGGATAAAGACCTTCATACAATAATTGATGACCTGTTGGCGAAGAAAGCAACCGTGGATGAGAAGTTTGCCATCAACCCCATTATGGAAATCCATCGCTGGCTTGATAGCCAACTTGCTTATTGTGAAAGCCGGATTCCGGATGCTTCACGATCATCGGACTCAGAGCCATTGAATGAATTGTTCAGAAAATTCATACTATGACACTCGAGCAGCTTCAAAACAATGAGCATCTACTTCTGAAATGTATCAGCGGTAGTCATGCGTATGGACTGGCTCTGCCTCATTCAGATACTGATATCAAAGGCGTTTTTGTTCTTCCGAAAACCGAATTTTACGGGCTGGCTTATACCGATCAAATCAACAATGCCACAAACGATGAAATGTATTATGAGGTCAAGAAATTCATTGATCTGCTTTTAAGGAATAATCCCAATATCCTCGAGTTATTGAGCACACCAGAGGATTGTATTCTCTACAAGCATCCTGTTATGGATCTGATTAAACCGGAGATGTTCTTGTCTAAATTATGCAATCAAACCTTTGGGCAGTACGCGTATGCGCAGATCAAAAAAGCACGTGGATTAAACAAGAAGATACTTAACCCCATCGATGAAAAGCGGAAAAATATTCTCAATTTTTGTTATGTCGTTCATGGATATAAATCTATCCCGGCATCAGTTTGGCTTGACCAACAAAACTACGCGCAGCAAGAGTGCGGACTTGTACGCATAGATCACATGCGGGAGATTTATGCGGTCTTCCATCAATCACAAACTGATAAGAAGCTCAGTGGCTTCTATTCTGACGACCATGCCGATGATGTTTCCCTGAGTTCTGTGCCCGAAGGACTCAGCCCTAAAGCTATACTCCATTTTAACAAAGATGGATACTCTGTCTACTGTAAAGAGTACAAGCAATATTGGGAATGGGTGAAGGAACGAAATGATGAACGCTACGAGAATACGATCAGTCATGGGAAAAACTATGATGCAAAAAACATGATGCATGTATTTCGTTTGTTGAATATGGCTGAGGAAATAGCCCTCCAGAATAGGGTAAATGTAAGGCGACCGGAGCGCGAATGGTTGTTGCGCGTTCGTGCTGGTCAGTACATGTATAATGATTTATTGCAGCAGGCTGAGACTAAAATTCAGACAATAGCAGAATTGTTTAAAAAGTCGAATTTGCCAGAACAGCCAGATCATCACTACGCTGAGGAATTACTGATTAGAATACGGAATGAGTTTTATTCGAAGTAGACTTTCCCTACCCCATCCTCCGGATGTAATCCCATTACCGCATCGTGACATTGTTCGCAGTAAAATCCCAACTCCCTTCCGGATCGCTGGTCATCATTCCGGCTGATGGTAACACAAGTAGCCAAGTCGTAGCGTGATTTTAATTTTTCAACATCCAGTACGCAATCATAGTAAACCCATTCACGGCAGTTGTCCGACCAGGGCTGACCGCGATAGGTTTCTTTAATGCCTTTTGATTTGAGTTCGTTTTCCAATTCGGCTAGATGTTCACACATGATTTTGAATTTATTCTCCTTCAATATAGCAAACCAACTTCTATTTCTATTTGAGAAAACTTATCTTACAAGATCAAGTTGTGTATGCGCCCACCCTCCAAACTCTCCAGCGTTATCCTGTACTCGGTTATTTCAGCTGCGTTTATCGGGCCGGGCACCATTACAACGGCTATTACTGCGGGGGCAACGCATCAGCTTCAGTTGTTGTGGGCGGTGGCATTGGGTACACTGGGTTGTTTGCTGCTACAGGAAACATCCGCACGTATTGTAATCAGCAGTGGATTAAATCTCGGGCAAGCTTCACAAAAGTGCTTTGGTAATACATGGGGCAAAGCCCTGATGGTATTGGTGGGCGTTACGGTAATGCTGGGTTGCGCTGCGTATGAAGCTGGAAATATGCTGGGCGCTGTTTCCGGATTAAACCTGCTCACTTCAGTTGATGTGAAAATACTTACGGTGATGGTGGCGGCCGCCTCATTTGTGGTGCTGTGGACGAACAAGCGGCAGGTGATATCGTGGTTGATGACCGTATTGGTAGGATTAATGGGCGTTGCCTTTTTTATTCTTGCCCTCCAACAACCGTTCTCGATTAAAGATGTTTTGACACATACGGTTATGCCTTCGTTTCCTTCTGGTAGTGCATTGCTCATACTTGGACTGATAGGCACTACCATTGTACCGTACAATATTTTTTTGGGATCAGGCATCAGCAAGGGGAAAACGATTCCGTTAATGCGCATCGGCCTCACGGTTTCGGTTTTGGTGGGCGGTTTGATTACCGCAGCCATTCTGATTGCCGGTACTTCGGTGCAGGCGTTTTCTTCTTTTCCTGAATTGGCAGATTCGCTCCATGAAAAACTTGGACCGGTAGGTTCACTTGCCCTGGGGGTTGGGTTGTTTGCAGCAGGATTTTCTTCTTCCATCACAGCACCGTATGCTTCCTCGATTATTGCTTCAACCGTTTTTGGATGGGAAGATCAACGCAGGTTGCGGTTGGTGTGGGGCACCGTGTTGTTTGTTGGCTTTTTGTTCGGCATTAGTGGCATAAAGCCGATACCGGTAATCCTTACCGTACAGGCATTGAATGGATTGATGCTGCCGTTGTTGGTGGCGTTGCTCATCATGGTGGTCAACCAACGATCTGTGAATTCAACTTCCCACCTACCAAGCCTTTTCTACAATTTGCTGTTGTTACTCATGTTGGGCAGCGTAGTGTTGATTGGCTTGAATCAGGTGGAGAAAGCTTTACTTTCATTGAACATGATATCCCAAAGTTATTTCAAGGTGTTGGTTTGGTGCAGTGGGGTGTTGGTGGTTGTAATGGGAGGGTGGGTGTACAGAGCTCGAATATGATATTAATAAATGGACTTAACGAATAGCTCAATGAGATTATTAATTCTTGCAGTAGCCCTGTTTCTTTCTTGCTCCAAAGAGAGATCGCAGATAGACTTTGCTAATGAAGAACAAGTTGTTGATTCAAATGAACTTGATTCTACGGCAGTTAGATCAAACTATGAAAACAGTAAAGCGAAATTAATTGATGACTCAACAACATATATCGGCTTTGTGCAGCATTTCTATTTTTTGGAAAATAATGAAATATTCACAGAGCTTTACTTCAATCGACCAATTAATACTTGGGAGGAATATGATAGTATATCAAAGTTATCCGAAAGAGTATATAGAGATGATGAGAACTCAAGAAATATAATTTCGACTAAGATTGCTTCTGCAAATTTTGACATAAGAGGATTAGACAGAATTTGGCTTTACGACTCCAGTAATAAGCAAATTAACAGTGAGATAAAACTAAAGAGCTTTGAATTTCTTGATCAAAGCATATCACCTGTTTTCATTGCGGTTTATGAAACTACAACTAAGCAAAAAACAGCGACATATTGTATTGGCGGGATTAAGCCCAAATTTGATGACTTAGCGATACAAAGTATTATTGAAGAAGAAATTATTTCGGAAATTGAACAGAGTTTCTTGGAACATGAAGTTTCAATAACTAATGGCATTGAGCATTTTCAATATATCCTAAACAATGAATTGATTTTAACAATTTCAAACACAGATCAGAAGACATTTATTCATAAAACTGCAAACAGTCAAACGAATGAAATTTATGTAATGGGTGATCCTGGAAACATTGTTCAGGTTCAAGTAATTCCTATTTTAATAATGGATATGCCAATCTTACTCTGCGAGGTTGTGAAGCCTGATACCGATATGTTTTGGTCGGAAGTGTTGGTCTATAATGGAGAGCGCTATCAAAAAGTACAAAATCAACGAATAAAAATAGCTAATAGTAATTAGTCTCGTTAGGGACGCCTGAACTTCCTCAACTCTAACTCAACTTCGCTACCATACTGATATACCGCTCAGGCACTTCACCTTTGGTAGCGGTTTGGTAATCGTTGTAGCTGCAGGGCACAATGCTGTTGCGTGCATAGCGTTCAAAGCCGCCCGGGTAGGGCACTTCCATCCACCAGCGCTCGCTGAACTTACTCTTGTAAAACGTAATGGTTTCAGTTTCTACCGGCATGGCCACCACGTATTTTAAAAAGTCGTTGCTTTTGAAGTTTTGTTCTTTTTTACGGTGGTAGTATCCTTCAATAAAATACCACACCATGGTGGCTACTACGCTGGCTGTTTTTTTGTGTGCATCATCAAGCTCCGGGTTGTATTCATAAAAGCCAACCGAACTTAGTTTTTCGTTTTGTCCGGCATACCAGCAAATCTGGCAGGCTTCTTCACCGGTTAGTCCGAAAGGTTGAGCGTTTGCATTGCCGGGCGCATCAGCAGATTTAATAGCGGTGATGTCGAACGAAAGCATGTCGGCATTGCGGATGACGGGCTCCATCTCTTGCAGGTTAGTTCGCATCTGGCCAATACGAAAAGCCTCGAAATACAGTTTTTCCAGTACAGCTACCGAAAGCTGATCGATAAGATAACTTTGATAGGCGAGATGTGTGTAGCTAAATAGATAATTCGGTTCATGCAACAATACTTTATGAATGTGTTGCTTTTGAGCGGGTGCTTCGCGATCCTCATCTAAATCCAGAAATGCATCTACATTTAAAAAGCTGATGAGCTTTTCCATGGTTTCGTAGGCGGCATACTGGCCGTAATCCAGATCGTGCGAGCCGCCCAGGATGATGGGCAGTACGTTGTTTTCCAACAATATGCGACACACCTCGCTGATGCGCGTATAGGTTTCCTGTAAGTCATGTCCCGGTTTTAAATTTCCCAGGTCAACAATGCGGTACTTGCCACTGCCTTTTTTTAGGGCATACAGTTTTTTCCTGATTTCATCTGCGGCTTTTGATGTGCCCGTATTGTTTCCGGCTCCCCGGTTCTCCGTTACGCCAATCAGGGCGATGTGCGAATCTTTATAGTTGGGCATTTTTTCACCAAAGAACCGGATACTTTTATAAAAGGAGGATGAAGAAGTAATATTCGAATAAATGGATTCGTCAAGCGGGGAGAAAAAGATGGTTAAATCCATAGCGATTAAAAATATGGGTGAAGATAGACAGAATTGAAAACACCTTCCTCATGGATATAAATAAATTAAGCCTGCCAGAGTGGGCACCCTTAACCACGGTTTCCACACCCCGACAAGCTTAAACACTCAACCTGTTTATTTTTAAGAACTTTATTTA
Source organism: Cyclobacteriaceae bacterium (assembly GCA_030584025.1). Taxonomy (NCBI): domain Bacteria; kingdom Pseudomonadati; phylum Bacteroidota; class Cytophagia; order Cytophagales; family Cyclobacteriaceae; species Cyclobacteriaceae bacterium. The sequence continues at coordinate 3,283,007 of CP129487.1, read as the reverse complement.
GATGCTATAATCGATACGCATACGAGAGTGATACCAGGTAATCGGCAAAGGCGGCATCGCCATGTTGGTAGGTTCCCAACACCTCAGTTCTACGTTTATCCAGTACACTTTGTGTGCGGTTACGCTCCAATGCAATGGGGCAATTCACATCAAATGTGTGCTTACCGGATGAGTAGGTGATGGCTGGCTCAAGGGAGATGATGTAGCCCGGCCTCCTGAATCCGTCACTCTTGCCAAAAACATCTTCAACCGGAATGCCCTCGTATCTTCCGCCCAATGCGAATTGAAATTTATTTACCAAATACCGGCCGCCTAACCGGAATAAGAATTGATCAACCACCGACATTTCATTGGAGAGTGGAATGTTGTTCACCAGGTTTGGGCTACGCAACGTGCCATTTGTGTTGCGGGGGTTGAACATATACATACCCGTAGCAAATACCTGGAAGTTTCTTCCTACTTGCTGCGCGAAATCAAACTCAATAATAGCGCCAGTGCCGCCATCACCCGGCTGAATGGACTGATCTACCGCACGGAGTACCAGTGTGTCTTGCCCCTGTGATCCAGTCTTGTGAAAATAATCTTCATAGTTGTAATTACCTGTCGGCAGTTTAACACCTAAACCAACCGTAAGAAATGTTTTATGATTCGAGGGTAGAACATTGTAATATCCGCTGATGCGCATATCGCCCAGCCCTTTCGATGAGGTGTGGTAACGTTCCCCGCTGTTGTTGCCCTTATGTTCATATAAGGATGAGCGATCAATGAATAGGTACGGTATCGTTACTGCCGCACTTATTCTATTATTAAATGAGTACAACACGCCAAGCAGAATGGAGTTATCGTGGTTGATTACCTCTGTTCCATTTTCTACGCGTTCTTTTTCTTCGTGGTCGCCACGAAAATGTTTATACGATTCGAAGAACCGGTAGTTTAGTGAGAGCTGCCACTTGGAGTTGGCGGTACTGTCATATGTTAATGAACAGCTCGACATGTTTCGCACGGCTACACAGCCTTGTGCCTGTACGAAGTGTGTGGTACTTGCCAATACAGCAAGCAATATTAGTGGATACGTAAATATTTTTTTCATAGTAGTGTTTGCAGGTTTAAAATGGGGTACATAGTTGCGTACACAAACGCACACTAGCCCAAAGGCTTGCGTGGATTGTGGCAACACAAAAATCAATACGTTAGCAAACCTGCTTTGGAGGGGGCGAGAAAACCGGAAGGGTTATTTCGGGGATGAACAGCTGCATGTTTCCAAAGGGGGCATTTCTGCTCCAACCTGTATCCTGATGGGCCAGGTCTAGTTTTGGAAGCGGTTCATAATCTTTAATTATCTTACCAATGATGCTTATCGGAGATTTTGAGGATAATGGAATATCGTTTGAGACTTTAGCAAAGTCTGCAAGCGCAGCTGAAATACTTTTAGCTTTTACATCTTTATAACATACAATGTACAGGGTATCACCATCGAGTTTGTGTTTTACCAGTTTGAAAAATTCACCTTTGTACTCAAACTCACCATTAACCCGTTCAAATCCGTTTGCATATACCGGGTAGGGAAGGGTAACTGGAATTTTAATGGTCAGGGTTTCTTCTTCGGCATACTCGCCCGAATCAAAGAGCTGCGCCAGTTTTTTATTCGATTGATGTTTCAGGGCAACAAAAACCAGGTAATAACCTCCTGTATAAAAAAGGAGGAGTAACAGAAAGAATATGGCAAAAGCCTTTTTCACGGGTCGGGTTTGGATTAATCTAAATAAGCAAATCGAAACCTGATTTCAAACACTACCAAAAGGAAGAGGGCACCACAAACGATTGCAATGCCCTCTTATGCTTGTTTTTTGTTTTATGAATTAGCCGCCAAAGTCGTCAAAGCGGATGTTTTCTTTTGGTGTACCCATATCATCCAGCATTTTCAGCACGGCTGCGTTCATCAACGGAGGACCGCACAGGTAGAATTCAATGTCTTCTGGAGCCGGATGGTTTTTCAGGTAGTTGTCGTACAAACACTGGTGAATAAAACCAACGTAGCCATCGGCTTCTTTATCGTCTAAGCTCTTCTTTACTTTCCAGTTGTCTTCCGGAAGGGGTTCAGACAAACCAATGTTGAACTGGAAGTTCGGGAACTCCTGCTCAATCTTGCGGAAGTGTTCTACGTAGAAAAGTTCTTTTTTGGAGCGGCCACCATACCAATACGAAACCTTACGATTTGTCTTTTCAGTATGGAACAGGTGGAAAATCTGCGCACGCAATGGAGCCATACCGGCACCACCACCAATGTACACCATTTCGCGCTGGGTAGGGTTGATGTGGAATTCACCGTACGGACCGGAGATGGTTACCTTGTCGCCTGGCTTGCGGGAGAATACATACGAAGAACAAATACCCGGATTTACATCCATCCATTTATTGTTGGCACGATCCCACGGTGGCGTGGCAATACGGATGTTCAACATCACAATATTTCCTTCTGCCGGGTGGTTGGCCATTGAATATGCGCGGAAGATGGGCTCATCGTTTTTCATTTTCAGATCCCACAGCTTGAACTTATCCCAATCACCCTGGAATACATCGGGTTTGTGGCCCAACTCCGGGTGCGGAGTGATGTCCATGGTTTTGAAATCCACATTTATGGAGGGAACGTCAATCTGAATGTATCCACCAGCCTCAAAGTTCAGCGTTTCGCCCGGAGGCAACTTCACTACAAATTCTTTAATAAAAGTCGATACGTTATAGTTCGACACCACTTCGCATTCCCACTTCTTGATACCGAAAATTTCTTCGGGTATGCGGATGCGCATATCCTGCTTTACTTTTACCTGGCAGCTCAGGCGTACATGGTCGGCCTTTTCCTTACGGCTTAAGTGGCCCATTTCAGTGGGCAACACATCACCACCTCCGTCTTCCACCACGCACTTGCACATGGCACAGGTTCCGCCACCGCCACAGGCTGATGGAATGAAGATTTTCTGGTTGGCTAGGGTTGTTAACAGGGAGGAACCGGCAGAAACGGTAATCGGGTTTTGCTCGTCTCCGTTAATAAAGAGCCGTACCGGGCCCGACTGCACCAGTTTCTTCTGGGCAAACAAAAGCAGGGCAACCAGCAATAAAATAATGAAAGTAAAGGCGAGAATAGACGCTGCAATGACCATGTAAAATCAAGTTTTATGGGTCACAAATATATTGCTCCCAAGGGTGAAACTGCATATAAAAACACAGTTTTTTGCCCTGATGTTCATCATGTTCAAGTTGCAGCGTTATTTCAGGCGGCAGAGTATGTCAACACTTCACTTTTTTCAGTTTTGGTGATAAACCGGGCCTCTGGGGAAAGGATAATCCCTACGTTTTCCCAGGTTGCCCAGTCCGCCAGTTTTTTCAGGCTTACCCGACCCAGCATGTAATGCTGCCCGTTGGAGGCATAGCCCGATTGAAATTCTTCAAAATCCTGAATAGAAATGGCCGTACCATGCGGGAACCGGACGAACGCTTCGATGGAGGTTTCGTTCGAAAAGTCCAGGTTGGCTTGCTGGTGCAGTTTTTTGTACTCGTACCGGTAGTCGTAAGTCAGGGCTGAAATGTCCGACAGTACAGCAGAACCGGTGGGGTAGCTGCCCGCACCTTTTCCTACAAATAGCTGCTTTTCCGAAAAAGCGCCTTGTACGGTTACCGCATTGTACTCGTTGCGTACGGAACTCAGGGGATGATGCGGATCAACGAACTGCGGGGCGACTAATCCAAATACTTCGTTACCGGATTTAATGGCGCGCGCTACCAGTTTAATGCCATAGCCTTTCTCGCGTGCAAATTTTAGATCCAGATCGCTGATGCCATCAATGCCGATGTTGAAAATGTGCTCCGGCTTAACGAATACACCAAACGCATGCGCGATCGCAATCACCAGTTTAAATTTTGGATCAAACCCTTTTACATCCAGGCTGGGGTCACTTTCAGCAAAGCCAAGGTCCTGTGCCTGGCGAAGTGCATCGGCATAGTTTTTACGCTCTTCAAAAACTTTGGTAAGGATGTAGTTGGTAGATCCGTTGAAAATCCCTTCAATGCCTGAGATCAAATCGTTGTCGTAGTATTCTTCAAGGTTGCGTAAGATGGGGATGCTGCCACACACGGCTCCTTCATACAATACAGATTTATTGTATTGCTGTTGGAGGTGAAAAATTTCTTCCAGGTTTTCGGCTAACATTTTTTTGTTGGCGGTTACTACGTGCTTCCCGTTTTGCAACGCTTTTTTTACGATGGTAAATGCGGCTGAAGCGTCATCAATTAACTCCACCACCACATCAATCTCCGGGTCAAGTAAAATATCTTCTGCGTTGAGTGTAAAAAAATGATCAGGCAATGAACGCTTTTTGTTTGGGTTCTTTACGCAGATCTTTTTTATCTCTGCTTTTATGCCCTTTGTTTCATGCAACACGTGATAAAGGCCCTGACCCACGCAACCAAATCCGAACAGGCCTAACTTTAAATTCTTTTTCATACTGATTAATTAAAGACTTCTACGGTTTCTCGTTTTTTTGTTTTCACAAATGCTTGTTTAATGTCAGCAATCAGGTCTTCCGCCTCTTCAATGCCACACGACAAACGGATGAGCGAATCAACAACACCTGATTGCAATCTTTTTTCGCGTGGAATGGATTTATGCGTCATCTTTGCCGGATGGCAAATGAGACTTTTTACGCCACCAAGACTTTCGGCCAGCTTGAAGTATTGGGTAGAGGTTACCAATGCAACAGCGGCCTCCTCAGTATCTTCTTTCAGTGAGAAGGAAATTACTCCTCCGTACAAGCCGTTTTGCTGCTGCTTCGCCAGCTCATGATTTTTATGCGTTGATAGTCCCGGGTAGTAAACATTCTCAACTTCTTCGCACGACTGAAGAAATTCAGCCACACGAAGTGCGGTTTTGCATTGGCGCTCAACGCGCAGCGTTACGGTTTCAATACCTCGAATAGTAAGCCAACAATCCTGTGGGCCTAAAATTCCGCCTGATGCATTTTGAATGAACTTGATTTGTTCGGCAAGTTCGGGTGTGTTCACCACTACCAATCCCGCTACTAAGTCGGAGTGACCACCCAGGTATTTTGTGCCGCTATGGATAACAATATCAGCACCCAATTTAAAAGGCTGTTGGGCAACTGGTGAGGCAAAGGTGTTGTCCACCACGACCAACGCACCTTTTGCGTGGGCGATGGAAGCAATTTTTTTGATGTCTGAAATTTTCAGTGTAGGGTTGGTGGGCGACTCCAACCATACCAGTTTTGTTTTTGAGCTGATGTAATCACGGATGTTGTCAGCATCAGTTGTGTCTACATAATGGATGGTAATACCGAACTTTTCATAGATGTGCGTAAAGAGTCGGTATGCGCCACCATAGATATCATCAACCGCTATAATCTCATCACCGGTTTTCAGGGTTTTCAATACAGCATCAATGGCGGCAAGTCCGGTGGCGAATGCGTATGCGGCAAAGCCCCCCTCCAACTTAGCCACTATGTTTTCAAGTGCAAGTCGGGTTGGGTTATTCGATCGCCCATAATCAAAGCCCTTATTAACACCAGGTGCTTCCTGCACATAGGTGGCGGTTTGATAAATGGGAACAGAAATGGAGCCGGTTAATGCATCAACCGGTACCGAGTGAATGAGATTTGTTGTTGGGTGTGGCATGTTGTTAAATGTTAAGGATTAGGGATTGAGGTCAACAGTATACTTCTTGTTTTGTGTTTAGGAATTTTTTTAGTGCGGTATTGAGTTGATCGAATTCAATCAGAAACCCGTCATGCCCATGTTTGGACCGCAGGGTAATGAGTGAGCTCTTCAAAATGTTATCCGCCAGAAATTTTTGTTCTTGTATTGGAAATAGCACATCATCGTCTACGCCAACCACCAACGCTTTGGCGCGAATGCTTTGCAGGGCAAGCAATACGTTCTTTCTTCCGCGAACTATGTTATGGCTGTCCATCGCTTTGCTAAGAACCCAGTATGTAAAGGTGTTGAATCGCAAGGCCAGTTTTTCGCCCTGGTATTGCTGATACGTAGCCGCCCGAAAGCCATCAACTTTTTCTGTACTCTTCTCCAATTGTGCCTCTGCATAGCTTTCGTAATTTCTGTACGACAGCATGGCAATGGCGCGTGCAGCTTTCAGTCCTTCGAGGCCAGCCCGTTCATGATTTTCCTTCCAGGTAGGATCGGCCTGAATGGCCAACCGTTGCGCCTCATTAAAGGCAATGCCCCACGGTGAATGAAATGCATTGCAGGCAATCGGTACGATGTGCTCAAACAGTTCATGCTGCTGAATGGCCCACTCCAATACATGCTGGCCGCCCAGTGATCCGCCAATCAGCGTATGGATTTTTTCAAACTCCAACGACTGGCGCAGCAAATCAAAAGCGCGCACAATATCCCGGTTGGTTATTGCCGGGAATGAGTGGTAAAATGGTTTACCGGTTTCTGGATTTATAGACAGTGGTCCGGTTGATCCGTAACATCCGCCCAAGGTATTGGCGCAGACAATCAGGTAATGCTGCGGATCAAATGCAGCGCCTGACTCGAATAATTCTTTCCACCACGATGTAAAATCAGAATTTCCGGTAAGTGCATGACACACCCACACCACGTTTGAACGATCGGCATTGAGTTTACCGTACAAGGTGTACCGAAGCTGGAAGCCGGGAAGGTATTCTCCCGACTCCAGTTCGAATGGTTTGTTGTAATGAAAGGTGTGTGTGTGCTTCTCCATAATTCCCGATGTATCCGATTAATTTTCTACCAACTCTTTTGCAAACACCTGCTCGAATGCTTGTTGCAGATCTGCCTTGATGTCATCAATGTGCTCCAATCCAACAGAAATGCGCAGCAGCGTAGGCAACACGCCTGTTGAAAGCTGTTCTTCTTCCGTAAGCTGTTGGTGTGTCGTTGCCGAAGGCTGAATGATCAATGTTTTCGCATCGCCCACGTTGGCCAGGTGGCTCACCAGTTTCAGACTATCGACAAATTTGGTCGCTTTTTCTTTCGTGCCTTTAATGGTGAATGAGAGCACCGCGCCAAAACCATTTTTCAAATACTTCTTCGCCAGGTTGTGGTAGGTTGAACTTTTCAGCCCTGGATAGTTTACACTTTCCACTTTCGGATGTTGCTCCAGCCATTCAGCCAGGTTCAAGGCATTATCTACTGCGCGTTGAACACGTAGCGATAAAGTTTCCAAACCCTGCAAGAAAAGAAATGAATTGAACGGACTCAGGGCGGGGCCGAAATCACGCAATCCTTCTACGCGTGCGCGGATGATGAACGCAATGTTGGGTAAGCCAAGTGGATTGCCTTCACCAAACACATCCCAAAACTTCAATCCATGATATCCTTCAGAAGGTTCAGTGAACTGTAGGAATTTACCGTTGTTCCAGTTGAAATTTCCTCCGTCAATAATCACACCACCGATAGATGTACCATGACCGCCAATCCATTTGGTAGCCGATGCCACCACCACATTGGCTCCGTGTTCGAGCGGGCGGAACAAATAGCCACCGGCACCGAATGTATTGTCGACAATCAGCGGAATGTCATGCTTCTTTGCCAGCGCAGCGATGGCTTCAAAATCCGGAATGTTAAATCCTGGATTACCAATCGACTCCAGGTAAATGGCTTTTGTGTTTTTGTCGATGAGTTTTTCGAATGCTTCCGGCTTGTCACCCTCAGCAAAGCGGGCATCAATGCCCAGGCGTTTGAACGAAACTTTAAACTGATTGTAAGTTCCTCCATACAGGAATGATGTGGTTACGAAGTTATCACCAGCTTGCAGAATGTTGTTCAGCGCAATGAACTGTGCAGCCTGACCGGAACCCACAGCTAGTGCAGCTACGCCACCTTCCAGCGCGGCAATTCTTTTTTCCAGCACATCGGTAGTGGGGTTCATGATGCGCGTGTAGATGTTGCCGAACTCTTTTAAAGCAAAGAGGTTTGCGCCATGTTCAGAATCCTTGAACGTGTACGAGGTGGTTTGATAAATGGGAACTGCGCGTGAGCGTGTTACAGGGTCAACCTCTTGCCCGGCATGAAGTTGAAGGGTTTCGAAACGATAGTTTGACATAGGTATAATTGTTTACGAGTTGATAATTGATTTTTCAAAATGGATACAGGCAGATACACGATGACCCGATGCGGTCAGTGTACTGATCGTGATGTTGTTACGCTATGAAAAAAGGATGCTTAACAACAACACGGACAACAAATACAAATACAACAAGGCTGCTGCATTCGTGTTGTCAGGTTGTTGAACAGAGATGTGAAAGGTGAAGACAACGCACGTAAGCCTTCGCGGCTTGCTTTTGAGAGTGTGTGGATGATGTTTTTCATTTTTTCATCGGTTTATAGTTCTCCTGGCACCTTGCCTTGGAGCAGGATTTAGCACCTTTTTCCACTCGGAAGGGTTGCTAGCGCGTCTTAGAGCCTGTTCTCTCAGCGCTTCTTTATAAATCGATTAAGCGATGTGCTTTCTTCGACTTGATGTTACAAACGTAGTGTGCGAAGATTTGGTTTTCAAACTTTTGTTAAAAAATTTTAAAAAAAAGATGGAAATCTTAGCGAACAATCGTTTGGTAGAATGGTTGACAATGATTTTGGCAATGACTAGTATTAGATGAGAGAGGTTCAATGCAGTGTATGATCAAACGCAATTTTGCGATAACTTTTTGTTCTCTACTTTCTCCAGAAAAAACCAATAATAATAATCAGGACAGCAGTCCCTCCAAGAACATTTCCACACATCTCAAATATATCCAATAGGCCTAGTATTTTTTCATTCTTTTCTCGTTGAGTAATCAAATTCTGGATGATAAGATGGTTTATAGTTTTACGCTCATCTTCAATTTGCTTTTTGAATTTTAGATGGGTATTTGCTAAAGAGGAATCATTAATTTCAGTAGTTGAATCTTGTGCTTGAGTTTCAATTTTTATATTTTGGATTGAGTCGAGTTTGGTCTCAAGAATTATCTGATCTCTTTCTAATTTGTCAGAACTTCGTTCTGCATTTGTTAAAATTAATGATGTTAGACTCTTCAGTATAACAAACCCAAGCAGCAAAACGGATAGTATAATTATTGCTTTAGAAGCAATATATCCCAACAATTTATTCATCGTTTTATGGTTGGTACTTCTTAATCAACTGTATCTGACCGATGTGGTAAATGTCGTGATGAATAATCCCATGAAGGAGTATAAAAAAATCGTATTTGCGGTTGGAAACTTCTTCCCAAAGTTTTTCGGAAGAGATGGTTTCGATGGCATTTAAAAGTTCAACCTGACTTTCTTCCAGTTGTTGCAAGGCACTGGCCCAGTCTGTTTCAGGCGGGAAATTTTGTTCATCGGTTAATTCAAATGTGGAGTTGCCTAGCAATCGTTTGGTTACGAACGTGCGCCAGGCAACCATGTGTAACACCAACTGAACAATGCTGTGGCTGTCGCCTATTTTCTTTTTGCAAGTATTTTCATCAATATCCCTTAACACGTCCTTCACAGAAGGTCCGTGCCAGGCTTTTCCGTAATAAACCCGCTGAATAAGTTTGCTCAGGTTTTTTATTTCGTGCATGATCTTAGGTGAGCATACCGCCATCAACCTGCAACACCTGCCCAGTAATGTAAGCCGACATATCCGAGGCTAGAAACACACACGCATCGGCAACGTCTTCGGGTTTGCCACCACGCTTTAACGGAATGGCATCGCGCCAGCTTTGCACGGTTTTCTCATCCAGCTTGCCGGTCATTTCTGTTTCAATGAAACCCGGGGCAATGGCATTTGAACGAATGCCGCGTGAACCTAGCTCCAATGCAACGGATTTTGTAAACCCGATGATTCCCGATTTTGAAGCAGCATAGTTGGCTTGTCCGGCATTTCCTTTAATACCAACCACGGAAGTCATGTTGATGATGGAACCACCTTTCTGTTTCATCATCGGTTTGGTAGCGGCTTTCACGGTATTGAAGCACGACTTCAGGTTTACGTTAATCACCTTATCCCAGGCTTCTTCATTCAGGCGAAGCAACAGATTGTCCATGGTGATGCCTGCATTGTTTACCAAAACATCCAGTGAACCGAAATCGGCAACCACATCGTTGATGAGTTTGTCGGCTTGCGCAAAATCAGAAGCATCGGAGCGATAACCCTTTGCTTTCACACCTTTGGAAGCGAGTTCAGCTTCCAACGCCTGACCTTGTTCAACGCTTGATAGGTACGTAAAGGCCACGTTGGCGCCTTGCTCAGCAAACTTAAGTGCGATTGATCTTCCTATTCCTTTAGATGCTCCGGTTACGAGTGCGGTTTTTCCTTGTAGTAGTTTCATAGTTGGTTCAAAGTGTTATGGAAAGTATCGGTAAATTTCTTTTCGATGCAGTACCCGTTCAAATATTAATGTGTCATTTTTATATTGAAGCCCAACACGGTAGTTACCAAACCTAATTTTGTAATAAGTTTGATAACCTGCTAGCTTCTCAACGTGTTCTATTTGTCTGAAAGATTTTACAGTTAAAATTTTAACAAAAAGACTAATTTTTCAATTCTACCGCGATCATCTGATGGTAAAGCGGCCAAGTCTTTCAAAAATTTCTTGTTGTAGAGGACTTTCAATGAGCTACTTCTTTTTCAATTTTTGATAATAGGCCTTAGCTTCATTAACGGTAAGCCTATCAATAGCTTTGTTGCTTTTGATTGATTCTGCCAGCACGTAATCCTCCAGAAGTCGCTCGATTTTCTCAAAGGTTTTTATGTCTAACTGAACCGCAACTTTTTTGTCGTCCTCATTGACAATATATTTTCTTTTTATGGTCAACATGGTTCAAAAATACGCATTCTGGGTTGAAATTTCAGGTTTTTGAAATTGCTTAAATGCTTTTTTAAAGACCTTGCTGCGCGTATCTTTGGCAGCGAAATTAAATACGCTATTTGCTATGTCTAAATACGATCTTATTGTTATCGGTTCTGGTCCGGGTGGTTACGTTGCCGCAATTCGCGCATCTCAGTTGGGTATGAAGGTGGGTGTGGTAGAGAAGGCCGAACTGGGCGGCATCTGTCTGAACTGGGGCTGTATTCCTACCAAAGCTTTATTGAAGAGCGCCAATGTTTTTGAATACATCAGCCATGCAAAGGATTATGGCATTACGGTGAAGGATGCCCAGGCTGATTTGCCGGGGATGGTAAAACGCAGCCGTGATGTGGCAGCCGGCATGAGCAAAGGCGTTCAATTCCTGTTTAAAAAAAATAAGATCGACCAGATTGCCGGTTTTGGCAAACTGAAGAAAGGTGGTAAAGTTGAAGTAACAGACGATAAAGGAAAGAAAACCGATTACGAGGCCAAGCACATCATTGTGGCAACCGGTGGACGTTCACGTGAGTTACCTGCTCTTAAAATTGATGGAAAGAAAATTCTTGGCTACCGCGAGGCGATGGTGCTGGAGAATCAGCCTAAGAAAATGCTGGTGGTAGGTTCCGGAGCAATTGGTGTTGAATTTGCTTACTTCTATAACACTATCGGTACAGAAGTTACGATAGTTGAGTTTATGCCGCGCATTGTACCGGTGGAGGATGAAGAAGTTTCCAAAGCGTTGGAGAAATCGTTTAAGAAAGCAGGCATGACCATTCATATCAACTCGGAAGTAACGGCCGTTGATACCAAAGGAAAAGGTTGTGTGGCAACGGTGAAAACGCCTTCTGGTGAAATCAAGATTGAGGCCGATGTGGTATTGTCGGCTGTTGGCGTTACGACAAACCTGGAAGGCATTGGATTGGAAGAAGTGGGCGTGAAGACCGACAAAGGAAAAGTTATCGTTGATGATTTCTATAAGACCAATGTTTCTGGCGTGTACGCCATTGGTGATATTGTGAAAGGCCCTGCGCTGGCACACGTTGCTTCTGCAGAAGGGATTATCTGTGTTGAAAAAATTGCCGGACACAATCCCGAGCCATTGAACTACAACAACATTCCGGGTTGTACATACTGCTCGCCAGAAATTGCATCCGTTGGCTATACTGAAGAGGCTGCGAAAAAAGCCGGGTATGAAATTAAAGTGGGCAAATTTCCGTTTACGGCATCGGGTAAAGCAAAAGCCGGAGGTGCTGCCGATGGTTTCGTGAAAGTAATTTTTGATGCCAAGTATGGCGAGTGGTTAGGTGCGCACTTCATCGGTGCCAACGTAACCGAAATGATTGCCGAAGTTGTGGTAGCCCGCAAGTTGGAGACAACAGGTCACGAAATTATCAAGTCTGTCCACCCGCACCCTACCATGAGTGAAGCCATCATGGAAGCTGCGGCAGCTGCATATGGCGAAGTTATTCACTTGTAAAAGAGTCATTCATAGTTTGTAAGGAAAGGTGCCCAAACAGGCACCTTTTTTATTGCCTTTTTGGTGGGCTCCAGTGCTTTTAGATAGTTTTTGTGCTTTTAAACGATGATTTGGGCCATTGACAGAACAAAACCTTGTATTTAAAGTTTTACTTTAAGAGATTAGGTGTTAATATCTATGAAAAAGGTGATTCCCATAGGTGCTTATTTCGCACGTGCAAAGGTGTTTGCATACATCATGGCTATAACCGCAGGGGCTTGTTTCCTGTTATGGTTATTCAATAAACTCAATCAATAAAGCCATTCGTATGAAAAAGCAATTCCCTTTACGTGCATATTTTGGTCGTGCCCGGATTTTTGGGTACGTACTCGTAATTATTCTGTTGGGTATTGCCGTTTACCTGATCTATACGTTTCTGAACAGTTGAGTGCCTGTCAGTTTTTTGTCATTTTTTACTGATTTACCCCTTATCGATTTGATACTTTTGTTGCTATGAACAAAAGTACTCCCCTCGCATTGATTGGTTTGTTGTTTACCCTGATGACCACGCAGTTGGTGGCGCAAAATCAGGATTCCATTTTTCAGGTTCGGTACACAGCTGCTTTGGAGAAATTGAATGCAGGTGCTTACCGCGATGCGGCCACACAACTATCCCAACTTATTGGCAATGGGTATAAGAATCCGGACGCGCATGTAAATCGTGGTTTGGCGTATTATCAAATGAAGGATTATGAAAAAGCAGTAAGTGATTTTACCGAGGCTGAGAAGGCAGGCGCATCATCATCAAAGATCAATGAGTATCGGGGCAACGCATATTACTTTTTGAAGAATTGGTCGGGAGCGATCAGCGACCTGGAAAAACTTTTATCAACCGGCCGTTCTGATGTGGAAATCATTCAACGTATCGGCACGGCAAAGTATTCTATTAAAGATTATAAAGGCGCTGCTGAATCCCTTACCAGAGCAGTGGGTCGTGGAGTAAAAGATAAAGATGTGTTCAGCATGTTGGGGCTCAGCTATGCACAGTTAAAGGATTGCCCGGAAACGATTAAGTCACTTTCAGCAGCGGTTTCTATGGGCGCCAGCGATAAAGAAGTGTTTGTTCAATTGGGCAACTGTCAGTATGCCGCGAAAGATTATGCCGGCACTGTTGAATCATTGAGTCGTGCTATTGGATTGGGTGTGGCCACACCCGAAGTTTTTCTTCAGCGTGGGAATTCCTTGTATGCACAACAACGTTTCGATGATGCCGCCAAAGATTATGAGAAAGTAGTTTCACTTGGTGTAAAGGATGCGGAGGTATTTAAAAATCTGGGAGACATTCGCTTCACTAAAAATGATTTTTCCGGAGCGATAAAATACTACGATCAGTCTGTTGCGTTAGTCGACAAGGACGCGGTGGTGTTCAACAATCGCGGTAAAGCAAAACAGAACACCGGTGATGCAAAAGGCGCAGTGGCTGATTTTGATAAGGCCCTTCAACTCAATCCAACCTATACAAAAGCTTTGTCCAATCGAGGTATGGCGCGTTTTGATATTCAGGATTATTCCGGATCGGTTGAAGATTTGGAAAAGGCTAAAAGCCCGGAAGGTGACCCACAGGAAATTCAGCGAAGATTGGGTATTGCAAAGTACAACCTCAATTTACCCGATGCGGCACGCGTGAACCTGGAAGCTGCGTTGAAGGCCGGATCAAAAGATCCGAAGGTGATGCTCTATACCGGGTACCTTCGTTTTGAGAACAATGATTTCAAGGGCACTGTTGATCTGCTCACATCAGCGGAGATGGCCGGTGAGAAGGACATCAAGTTGAACGAAAAAAGAGGAAAAGCATCTTTTCAATTGAAAGATTATAAGGCCGCGGTTGTCGACTTAAAAAAAGTAGCTGATAAGGGAGAGGCGGATCTCGCCACAGTTGAAGGATTGGGTATTTCTTACCTCAACCTTGAACATGACAAGGAGGCTTTGCCATTTTTGGAGAAGGCCGCTTCGTTGGGCAGTAAAAACAAAGATGTGTATTATCAACTCGGTAATGCTCGGTTCAGACAAAATGATTTTGATGCCGCTATAGAATCGTATAACAAAGCCATCGACCTGGGTGTCAGCGATGAAGTGATTTTCAACAATCGGGGAAAAGCAAAATTGAATAAGAATTTGGCCAAAGAATCCCTTGAGGATTTTACGCGCGCGTTGAGCATCCGCCAGGATTATGTGTTGGCCTATAAAAACCGGGCGCGTGCGCGTTTTCAGGTTGAAGAGTTTCCGGGAGTGATCACTGACTTGGCTGTTGTTGTGGCCCGCAATCAGGCTGATGCAGAGGACTATGGGTTATTGGGCTTGTCGCGTTTCAACATGAAAGATTATAAGAGCGCGGTAGATGAATTAACGAAAGCCATTGAAGGGGGCAACCAAAACGTTGAGGTGCTGAAAGCCCGCGGCTTTGCCTTTTTGGAATTGAAGGAATATGAAAAGGCAATTCCGGATTTAACGGTTGCTATTGATAAAGGTGTTACAGATGCGGCAGTATTTGCCGGCCGCGGTACAGCTAAATATTTCGCTAAAGATTTTGCAGGAGCTTTACCCGATCTGGATAAGGCCATTCAACAAGGTTTGAATGAGGCTACGCTTTATGATATGCGCGGTTACTGTAAATATGAAGCAAAGAATTTTACCGGCTCCATTACCGACTTTACCCAAGCCATTGAACGTGATGGCAAACTGGGCATTGCATACTTTCATCGGGGTGATGCACAATATCGTGAAGGCAAGTGGGGCTTTGCCGTAGATGACTACACACAGGCGATTGCCCAAGGCATTAAGGATCCAATCTTGTATAATAACAGAGGAAAAGCCCATCTGGAACAACAAAGCTATAACGAAGCCATTGCCGACTTTTCGCAAGCTATTTCCGTGAATGCACAATATGCCAAGGCGTTTGAAAACCGTGGTCTTGCGTATTTCAAAATGGAGAAGTATGCGGAAGCCTCAAAAGATTTTCGTTCGGCAGAAAAGCTAATTGAAAAACCAGAGGCAGAACTGTATAAACTCCTGGCTGACTCCTACTTTAATGCGAAAAATTATGTGGTATCATTAGAGTATTTCGATAAATTAATCAGTGCCGGATTTAATGATAAGGAAGTTTACTATCGAAGAGGAAGGGTTTTGATGGAAACGGAAAGCTATGAAGCGGCTATTAAAGATTTTGATGCTGCACAGAAAGCCGGTGATAACTCATTGCAACTGTTTCTCGATAAAGCAAAAGCTTATGTGATGTTGGACAACACAAAAGCTGCCATAACAGAACTCACCAACGCCATCAACATCGATAAGAATAATTCTGATGCATACTTCAATCGTGCACTGATCAAAGAGGGTATTGGTGATTTTGAGGGCGCGGTGATTGATTACAACCGGGTAATTTCCTTAAACCCGGAAGACGGGTTGGCATACTACAACCGGGCAAACTGCAAAGCTGAGATGGATGACATCGGTGCCGGTATTTCGGATCTGGATGATGCTATTCGCATCGAACCCAAAAACGCATCGTATTATAAACTGCGCGGTAATTTCTATTATCAATTACAAGAAACCGATAAAGCCTGTTTCGATTGGCGAAAGGCCGTTGAATTTGGTGATTCGAAAGCGCGCTTTCAAATCGATCAGTATTGCAAGAAAAAGTAAATTCAAGTGCGATAAAATTTATTCTCCTTTTTGGAAAGCAGTATACTTTATAATCAGGATAAAGGCTGATTGTGAAGCTTTTTTCTTTCGGAATCATTTTTGCTTTTCCTATTTCCGTGTAAAACATACACGCGACTGTTGCCCGGTTAAAACCCATCCTCAAAATCTGGCTGGTTGCGTTCTTTGTTGTGGATAAATCTGAGGAGGAGCTATGAAAACATTTTTGATAATTCTGTTACTGGGCATTACGATTTATAGGGCAGAGGCAAATACTGTGCGCGGGAAAGTAATTTCGGTAGTCGATGGTAATACGGTTGAAGTGGTTTCAGCGGAAGATGAAATATATCGCATTGTACTGGCAGGCATTGATTGCCCTGAGCCAGGTCAGCCTTATGCTGAAGAAGCGAAAAGATTTTTGGAAAACGCCATACTCAGAAAATCAATTGATGTGAAATTGGTAGGAAAAGATCGTTGGGGAAATTACCTCGGAGAGATCATAACCGAAGTTGAGGTGAGTGCTGAATTGGTTAAGCGCGGCCTCGCCTGGTGCCATGAAAAGAACGCGCCTGAGAGTTTAAAAGCCTTGCAGCAACAAGCCCGCGAACAGCGCATAGGCCTGTGGCAGGAAGAAAATCCGACAGCGCCCTGGATTTACCGTAGGCAACAAAGCATGCTCCAGCCCAAGGGCATGTAGCCGTTTATCGGTTAAATATGTTATCTGAACGGGTAAGGGGAAATAATTCATCAGGTTTAAACAATTTTTAACCCTGCCCATGGTTTCTATCTTTGTGTTATGCGATTGCTAATTCTCTTATCGGTTTGCTTGTTTGGCGTTAGTACGCCAGGTGTTGCACAATCTTCTAAAAAGAAAAAGAAGAAGGAGGCAACCAGTGTTCAACAACCCAGTTCGGTTGAGCCGTATTATCCTACACAGAATTACGAACCCAAGCAGAAAAAGGTAAGGCGTAGAATTACCTATGATGCACGCGATCGGTTTTATGATCGCATGGAGCAGGTAGCGAAAGCACACCGCAAAGCCGAAAAGGAATTAGCCAAGCCGCAGTATTCCGATCCTACCTATTTCGGTCATAAAAAGCCACCAAAAAGAAGGCCACCACACAAAATGAAGTATTGCAAGGAGTGTGGTATCCGGCACTAAAGTTTTAAGTTCAGGATTTACGGTTCAAAGTTTCCGTGTAACTTCGTTCAATGGAGTTATCCGCATACATTGAGCATACCAATCTTTCCCCAACCCTTACCATCAGCGATATTGATAAACTGGTAGTGGATGCACGCCAGCACAAGTTTCATGGCATCTGTGTTCCGCCCTTTTGGGTGAAGCGTGCCAAACGCGAAATCGGCAATGACCCGATTGCCCTGGTAACGGTTGCAGGCTTTCCGCTGGGTTACAACATGACAGAAACAAAACTGGATGAAATCAAGCGTGCAATCGATAACGGTGCCGATGAAATTGATCTGGTGTGGAACATAAGTTCATTCAAAACCGGATTGCCCTGGACGAAAATTGAACTGGCCAAATCCAGCAAGTTGTGTCACGATCACAGCAAAATCATCAAGATTATCATTGAAACCGCGTATCTTTCAGATGATGAAATTGTTCAGGCGTGTAAGCTTTGTGCCGATTCGGGAGCAGACTTTGTGAAAACTTCTACAGGTTTTGCGCCCAGTGGTGCCAATGTGGAACACATACGCTTAATGCGAAACGTGTTACCGGCAGCAGTAAGCATCAAAGCATCGGGAGGAATAAAAACAAAAGAGCAAGCCCTTCACATGATTGAAGCAGGTGCTGACCGACTGGGAACATCATCAGGAATAACGATTGTAACAACGTAATAAAAATCATGAGCCGTATTTTATCAGGTGTATTTCCGGAAGCATCAGCCATACCGGAACAGTTTCGTGTTTCGTACCAGGAGCAGCGCGAGTATTTAATTAATGGAGAATTGCGCCAATGGCCTGGTGCACTGAATGCGGTGCAAAGTCCGGTGTTTGTTAAAGAAGGGGATCACTACAAACAGCAAACCATTGGTGCAACACCCTTGCTTACGGCACATGAAGCGCTGCAAGCATTGGATGCAGCTGTAAATGCATACAACCTTGGGCACGGGCTGTGGCCAACGCTTTCGGTTGCTGAGCGCATTTCACACATCGAAAAATTTTTAGAGCAGATGCGCAAGCAGCGCGATGAAGTAGTGAAGTTATTGATGTGGGAAATCGGTAAAACATTAAAAGACTCCGAGAAAGAATTTGATCGCACGTGCGATTACATTGTCGATACGGTGAAGTCGCTGAAAGAACTTGACCGCAATTCAGCCAAGCTGGTAGAAGAGCAAGGCTTTATGGCGCAGATTCGCAGGGTGCCGTTAGGTGTGGCGCTTTGTATGGGTCCGTTCAATTATCCATTGAATGAAACGTTCAGCACACTGATCCCTGCGTTGATTATGGGAAATACAGTTGTGTTTAAACCCGCCAAGTATGGTGTGTTGTTGATTCGTCCCTTGTTAAAAGCTTTTCAAGAAAGTTTTCCTCCGGGCGTGATCAACGTTATTTACGGAAAAGGACGTGACACCGTTGGCGCGTTGATGGAAACCGGAAAGATTGATGTCTTTGCGTTTATCGGCACCAATAAAGGAGCAAATGATTTGAAGCGTCTGCATCCGAAGCCACATCGGTTAAAATCTATTCTGGGTCTGGATGCAAAAAATCCGGCCATTGTTTTGCAGGATGCAGATTTGGATCAAACCGTTTCCGAATGTGTGGCTGGTTCGCTTTCGTTTAACGGACAGCGTTGTACGGCATTGAAAATTTTATTCGTGCATAAAAGTCTGGTGAACGATTTCATAAAACGATTTACAGCCGAAGTAGCCAAACTTAAAACCGGTATGCCCTGGGATGCTGGCGTAAGCCTTACGCCACTGCCGGAACCCGGTAAAACAGATTACCTGCGCGGGTTGGTGGAAGATGCCAAGCGTAAAGGAGCGAATGTACTAAATGAACATGGTGGAGAAATCAACCAATCGTTTTTTTATCCGGCTGTACTCTATCCGGTAACGGCAGAGATGAATGTGTATCGCGAGGAACAATTCGGTCCGGTTATTCCGATTGTGCCGTTTGAGAAAGATGAGGAGGCCATTCAGTATGTGGTGAACTCAAACTTCGGTCAGCAGGTAAGTATTTTCGGCAGCGATAGCAGAAGGATTGCCATGTACATCGACATGTTCACCAACCAGGTTGGTCGCATAAATGTAAATACACAATGCCAGCGCGGACCGGATACTTTTCCGTTCAATGGGCGAAAGGATTCAGCAGAGGGAACATTGTCGGTGGCAGATGCACTTCGCGTTTTTTCCATTCGAACACTGGTGGCAACAAAATCCACAGAAGGCAATAAGCAAATCATTAGCACTATTATTCGCAACCGCGAATCGGTGTTTCTGAGTACGGATTATATCATGTGATGAATGAAACGCGTTTCTATTCTGGTAAGAGGAAAAGTGCAGGGTGTTTTTTATCGTGCTTCAACCGTAACGAAGGCACAACAGTTGGGAGTGAACGGTTTTGTTCGCAATGAATCCGATGGAAGCGTGTACATCGAGGCCGAGGGTGATGAGGGAAAAATAAATGAACTTATTGCCTGGTGCCGGATTGGTCCGCCACGCGCCCGTGTGGATGAGGTTTTAGTTGAGACATATTCAACGTTAGGTAGCTTTACAGATTTCCGCGTTTCGCGATAAGTTCGTAGGTAATTACATAGAATTTATTTCTTAACTATATGTTCTATGTTTCTATGTGGTTATATTATCACTTCCAAAACCTGTTGGTAAATTATGGATGTTCGTGTAAAATTTCTTGGGGCAGCTGAAAGTGTAACGGGCTCCCGATACCTGGTAGATGCCGGGGACTTTCGGTTTTTATTTGATTGCGGATTGTTTCAAGGCTTGAAAGATCTGCGATTGCGCAACTGGGATGAGTTTCCGGTTGATCCGGCAACTATTCAATGCGTGGTGCTCAGTCATGCGCACATCGATCACATTGGCTATTTGCCCAAGCTGGTTAAAGAAGGATTCAATGGTCCCATTTATTGTACACATCCAACAGCCGATTTAGCCGAACTCATGCTGCTCGACTCAGCCAAATTACAGGAGGAAGAAGCTGAGTTTGCCGAAAAGAAAGGCTATTCAAAACATGAACATCCCAAGCCCTTGTATACGGTGGAGGATGCAAACGCTGTTTTTCCTTTACTGAAGTCATATGGTTACGGTGAGCGTATCCGTATCCACGATAGAGTTGAAATTATTTATAACGATGCCGGGCATTTACTTGGCTCCGCCATAACAGAAGTATTTATTACAGGAGATTCGCAAACCAAAAAATTGGTTTTCTCCGGTGACATTGGCCGCGAAACCAGTGCCATGCTGCATCCACCAACCACCATTACCGAAGCGGATGTGTTGTTTGTAGAATCAACTTATGGAAATAAAGAAAATCCATATGACGATCCAACCGATGATTTTACACGCATTGCCAACGAAACATTTGATCGGGGAGGGGTGCTGCTTATTCCGGCTTTTGCGGTAGGTCGTACGCAAGGTATTTTGTACTACCTGCGTCAACTGATGAAGGAGGATAAAATTCCGGATGTGCCGGTTTATGTGGATAGCCCGATGGCGATTTCTGCTACGTATTTATTTTTCAAGCATCCGAAATTTCTGAAGAAGGAATTTAACCTTCATGAATTTGTGAAAGAAGCGGAAACCAACATGCTGGTGTTTGTTCGTTCCAATGAGCACTCCAAAACGTTGAACGAGATCAAGAAGAACGCCATCATCATTTCTTCCAGCGGCATGCTAACGGGCGGTCGCATCCTGCATCACCTGTACCACCGGTTAAAGCGTGAACAAGATACGGTGTTGTTAGCTGGATTTCAGGCCGAAGGTACACGCGGCAGACGTTTACTGGATGGCGAAAAAACCATTAAAATTTTTGGTGAGGACGTTCCGGTAAAATGCAAACTGGAGTACATCAGTTCTATGAGTGGCCATGCCGATAAGGGCGAGTTGTTTCGGTGGTTAAAGAATTTTGAAGATAGCCCGAAGATTACGTTTACCACCCATGGTGAAGGTACCGACCTACATGCCTATGCAAAAAATATAAGTGAAACCTTTGGCTGGAATGTAACTGTGCCCAAATACCTGGAAAGCTTTGAGGTGTTTCAGGGGATTTAGAGCTTACGCGCTTTTAACAATTCCCTTTTGCGGATGAATCTTCACTTCGAAGAACTGGGTAGCAAACGTGGTTAGCCGGTTGCCGATAAACTGGGCTTCAGCTTCGTGCGGGTAGAAGACCGTGAGCTCCAGCACGCCCATGATGAAATTTTTGTGCTGCGAAAACTGCTTCACCCATTGTTTGAAAGCGTCTGTCCACTCCCGGCAATAGCGGTCGTAGGGTTCTTCGCCTGTGAAGATAAACTCCAACTGATTATCATGGTAATGGCGGAACCGGAAGATGCCCGCGAGGGTAATGTAAAAGTCGTGAAGCTTGCTAAAGTCGTTGGTTTGGTGTTGCTGAATCCGGTTTACGGTTTCATCCACCAGGCCCAGCGGGTTGTGTTGCAGCATGTACTGCACTTTCACGTAATCTACCAGGTATTCGAGAAGGGAATCGGCCAGCGACAGTTGTGCCTGTTCGAGAACATAATTCTTGTCTAACGGAAAGAATTTGCGCACCACGGGCGTAAAGGTTTCACAAAGATAGTTAATTCAAAGTTCAAAATTCAACATTTAACCATCGTGAGCGTTAAACGGCACGTGAAATACTCAATTTTGAACCATGAACCTTTGATCTGGTTCAGCGCAAATTTGGTTAATCATAACGCTTGCTGGCCAGCCTCCATCCGAAAAGCTCCTTGATCCATAGGTGCGTGTATTTCTGTGCAACCTGCGTATCCACGGTGTTGTCCTCCTGAATCTGCACCGCATATTCCATTCCCGAAACATAGGCATGATCACCGGTTAGCAGAATCTTTTCTATTCTCCGATTTATGGAAAGGTATTGTGGCAGCGGGTTAGGGTCGTGGAGTACTTTGTTGTGGGGTTTATCGCGTGTAAAATCCTGAAGCCAGATGTTTTTCAACGCGCTGGTATCACGCCTAAGTAACGCTTTGATCTCAGCTGACTCAGCACGTGCCAATTGTTCTTCAATCGGGGTAAGGGCAAGGTTAAAGGTTTCAACAGCAACTTCATCAATCCTGATCCATCTTTTTTGTTTGTTGGGGGAGAAGTTGCTTAAGCCGGTTGTGGTAATGGGTTTACGTACCGTAATGGTGGATTGATCTTTATTTTGACCAAAAGCGATATTCAGCAAGACCGAAAATAATAGGGTTAACGCAATTTTTACAGGAAGCGGATTAAGCATTATGCCTTGTTATTTTTTGTGCAAGTGTTCGAGTAAAACGTACAGTTTAAAGATTATGGTGTGTTGATTTGATTTTTAATTTGTTTGGCTCTTTGATTTTTTTCGTGCTTGCGTGTTGTAATGAAATTTGCATTTCATTTCCTCTGTCGCAGTCGACACGGCCTGTTTATTAATTCGTAATCTAATAAGATGCCGCTCCTCCGGAGCTGTGTATGTATTATATTGAGTATTGGGAACGTCTTTTTTAATTCAGAATCATCATCACTGCACTTAATAGTTCCGTAGGAACGGCATCTAATTAGCATATGGATTAATTATTATGATCGAGTCCCGTAGGGACGGCATCTTATCAATAGTTAGCACAACGCACAAAAAATATATCCATTTTTAATCAATTCGATTAAAAATGTGCTAACGACATAGATCCATAGTAATTGAAAAACCACTAGCGGTATTTTTAGGAACAGACACCATTCAATTCTGAAAGTCCGAATAGTTAAAAATAACACAACCAAAAGAATTAGCAGGAATAAAGATATTGTAAGAGACATTATAAGGGGATGCTTGCCTGTTGTTATGCTTATTCCTAATAGCAGCCCGGTGCTAACTACCCCAGTAAAGGTTCCAATGAGAATTATTGGATATTGATATTTATTTAATCTGTTTGTCACTTATCATCTTTTCCATTAAAGAATTGTATCTGCCAGATTAGTTTGTTGTCCGCAAAGTAAGGTGACAATGAGGCAAACTGAATTGAACCACTCTCTTCAGTTATTTCGATCCCAGATATTACATCTACATCGTCTATAAACCTTACTTGCTTTACATTATACACTTGAAGCTTTTCTTTCACCATATCTAAATTAACAGGATGCGTTTCAAGTATGCTGAATATATGCTTTGGATCCGTTTGATTGACCGTATCCTCAAGAATTATTGGATTGAGTTTGAGGTTAAACCCTTTTGCTACAATCTCACGTTCATTCAAGAAAAACTGGTAATAGGATCCGGTAATCCGATTTGTATAATTCCAATATCCACATTCACCTATTATTGTGTCATAATCGGAAAGGGTGATATTTTTATGAAGTTTAAATTCTTTATCAAATGGATTAAAATTTTCATTTGTAGGTGCGCAACCAATGGCCAGAGTCATCATCAATATCATTCCGATAATTCTCATTCTTTTATGTCAGTACCTGTTTTGCATAATGAACAATCCCTGCAATAATTCCATTGATTATTTCTGTAGTTAATTATGATAAAGCTACGTCCCAAAACTCTCCGCTTTCGCCTGGTTTAAATACGCATCAAACTCAATTGGTGAATCAGCCTGGTCTAATAAGCAGCCTTCCGGAATGGGCGGATAGATTTCCGCATAGGTTTTTACCATGTTCATAAACACCCTGCGGTACACGTGTGTACGGTTAATTTTAGCGGGGCTGTCTAAGCCGGTGGATGACAGCAGTTCAACTAAACTATCTACCGTGTGTTTGTGGTAGTTGGCTACGCGCGCCTTTTTATCTTCAACAACCAATCCTTTCGCGAAGTAGGGATCTTGTGTTGCCACACCCACAGGGCAAGTATTTTTGTTGCACTCCAATGCCTGTATGCAACCCAATGCCATCATCATGGCGCGAGCACAGTTAGTGAAGTCGGCACCGAGGGCCATGGCGCGGAAGATGTGAAAACCGGAAAGAATTTTTCCAGAGCAATCCAGTTTAATATGTTCACGAATGCCGAAGCCACGCAGGGCGTCATCAGCAAAAGCTACTGCATCCAGCAAGGGCATGCCTACAAAGTTGGTAAATTCCGGTGGTGCGGCACCTGTTCCACCTTCACCGCCATCAATGGTAATAAAATCAGGATAGGTGTTTAGCTGCACCATGGCTTTGCAGATGCCAAGAAACTCACTCTTCCTTCCGATGCAGAGTTTAAATCCGATGGGCTTGCCACCAGAAAGTTCACGCAGTTGCTTCACAAATTCAATCAACCCAATGGGTGTGCTGAATGCACTGTGAAACGGGGGAGAGAAAACCGTAGTGCCAGGCTGTACACCACGAATGGCAGCTATTTCCGGAGTGTTTTTCTTGGCCGGTAAAATTCCGCCATGTCCCGGTTTCGCACCTTGCGAAAGTTTTATCTCAATCATTTTTACTTCGGGGCGTGTCGCGTTTTTCTGAAAGGCTTCCGGAGAAAAATTCCCTTCCGCATCGCGTGCACCGAAATAACCAGTGCCAATTTGCCAGATGAGATCGCCACCGTATTTGAGGTGGTGCGGACTGATGCCTCCCTCGCCTGTGTTGTGCGCAAAGCCGCCAATCTTGGCGCCCGCATTTAAGGCTTCAACTGCGTTGCCACTTAAAGAGCCGAAGCTCATGGCGGATACATTGAGTATGCTGGCCGAATAGGGCTGCTTGCAATCTTTGTTGCCAACCAATACCCTTGGACTATGATCCAGTTTGTGATGATCTAATGGAGTAACAGAGTGCGTTATCCATTCGTATCCTTCAGCATAAACATCCAGTTGTGTCCCGAAAGGAATGGTGTCGAGTTGTTTTTTTGCACGCTGGTAAATTACGGAGCGATCAATGCGATTGATGGGTGCACCATCTGTATCAGACTCTACAAAGTATTGTTGAATTTTTGGACGCAAGTCTTCAAAGACGTAGCGCAAGCGCCCGGCTAGCGGAAAATTTCTTTTTAAGGATTGACGGGTTTGAACAATGTCTTGCACACCCATAAAAATAATCGGGCCAACCAGTACAAATGCCCACAGGGCATAAATCCAGTAATATGCCCATACCAGTATAAGTGCGGTTACAACGAGGGAACTGAGGATGAAAATCTTTCTCATAGGGTTATGGTTTCAGGATAAGCAAGAAACAAGTTAACGGGTACATAGGAAAAGCGCAAGCAACGCACTATCTTTAAATGAGTAAAGCCGGTAATTATGACGAAACGAATTGTAATCGGAGTAGTACTGCTGATCATCGTCATCCAGTTGCTCCAGCCAACTAAAAATAAATCGGAAGGAATTTCTGAAAACGACATCTCGCATGTTTACGCCTTGCCCGATGGCTTGCATGACATGTTGATGCAGAAGTGTTACGATTGCCACAGCAACAATACGCGTTATCCGTGGTACGTACATATTCAGCCGATAGGCTGGTGGCTGGCATCGCATGTAAAGGAAGGTAAGGAGCATTTGGATTTTTCGGAATTCAAAACATATGAAAAGCGAAAAGCCGATCACAAACTGGAGGAACTGGTAGAAGTGTTGGAAGCAGGAGAGATGCCGCTCAAAAGTTATCTGCTTATGCATGGTGACGCAAAGGTTACAGCCGAGGAAACACAGATGATTAAAACATGGGTGAAGTCGTTAGGTGTTGCGGTTGAGTGAAATTCTTAGCGAATTACTTGGCGTGCTTAGTGCCCCTACCAGTAAATGGTTGAGTTCTTTAAGTGCATAATCTTATGATAATTTAGGAAGTATATCCTAAGCTCCATAGGAGCGACATCTTAGTTGTACTGAATAAACTCCGGTGCCTTAGCAAAGCCAGAGCTGAATTTGATTCGCAAATTCGATGACAGCGAAATGCGGAAATGCGATAAGTCTTCCGTTACCCGTGGGAAGTAAAACAGCTTAAGTTCAATTGTTCCGAATACCAGGTTTTCATTTCGCGTGCGAAGTCCTGCGCCAATAGCGCCAAATGCTTTTTGTCGGAAAAGGGGCTTGTCTTTAGGTGCGATGATCGACATCTCCGCAAAGGTTAAAGGCGCGAATCGAAATCCTAAAATGGAAAGTGGTGTAAACACAACTGTTTGACTGTACAGCGAAAGTCGATTGGTGCCCAATAAACTATCTGCTCGAAAACCATCCAATCCAAAATCACTACGAATGGTGAGCGGTGTATTGATCTGCTGGTTTAAGATGGAAGTATAGCTGATTCGTAAATATTGTCTGATTTTTAATTGCTTGTATTCGATTAATCGGCTAAACAACGAAGCTGATGCGAGCAATGTGACATCTTCCAGGTTTCCGTTTCCTAAGAAGCCCTCGGCTTGCAATTTGTACTCGTGAAAATCTCCGTTTCTTCGAACCAATGTTTTGTCAAACTCTGCCCCTACGTAAGGGCGGATTAATTTGAATTGACGAACACTACCACCAGTTAATGTCAGGTATTTTCCGTACGGCACATCTTCTGTTCGGCCAAAGCCATATATATATCGCGATTTGTAAAAATTCTGATTGAAGAAAGTAATCGATCCCATTACAAACGCGCGATCGTTGTAAAGCGGATTCTCTTCTTCAATTGTTTGTGTGGGTTGTTTGGTGAAGTGTTGGCGTGAATAACGAAGCGCAACGAAGTGTCGGTTTCGGTTGGTGGTGCGGTTGTTGATTCCAATGTTGTAGCCAACCCACGCATCCTGAACGTTGTAGGCATAGTTTCGGAATGTGGTGTCGGCTTTTTGAAATGTGTTCACCGACCAGTTACGACTAAGTTCAATGCCACCAGCCATACGGGTATAAGGTGAAACCAGCGGCCGGTCGAGCCGGAGAAGAAAAGCATATTCATCCTCAAAACCGAGACTTGAGCCGTTATTGATTTGGGTGTATGACACTGTTGCATTAATTAAACTTCCATGGATGCTATTCTTGGCATAGAGAAACTGATAGCCAAACTGAGGTGAACGTTCAGCGTTGAATATTCCATTGAGTTGAACGCGTTGTCCCCGGCCATCAACGTTTACATCATATATTCCATAGCGATAAGAATCAAATGAACGTGGTGAGAAACTTCCGCCCAATCCGAATACGTCACGCGTAACTATATATAAGTCAACGGAATCAGAACTGCCATTGGCCGGTTGTGCCAGTATACGGGCATCAAGAATAAAATCAAGATCGCGGAGGTAGCGTTCATTATCAGCAACCTTATATGGATTTAAGGGTTGGTTACGATAAACAAATAAATTATTGCGGATGGTTTTTTCACGGGTGGTCTGGTGCAAGCTATTGGCAAACCTTCCAATGCGGTGTTTGAATTTCCGACTGGCCGTGTCGTAAATGCTGCGTTCAAAACCTATGTGATCGATAATGATGTTGCGAATGATTTTTCCTTCAAACGGCAGAAAGGGCTCCTCACTTTTCTTTTGTTGCGTAGTATCCTGCGAGGTGGTAATACTGCTAATGGCTTTTTGCCGGATGTCCTCCAGCCGTTCCTTTGCTGTTTTTCGTCCGTTCTTTTCCTGCCCATACGTGAGGGTAGGGAGAATGAATGATAGACAAAGCCCGATAATCAGTCTGCGCGGCCACATGGTTTGCAAACTGCATGGAATAGAAACGATTTGCAAGTGTGCTTGTTAGGATAAAAAAGATCGCGACCTAAAAAGACCGCGATCCAATTTGAAAGTTATGCGCTATAGAAATTTACCTGCTTGCTCCTGAACTGATGGTATGTCCGAAGAAAATCGCATTCATCAGCATTTTATTGCTGCCAAACCAGAACGCGCGGAAAGCCAGATTCTCCGTGAAGCCAATCACGCGACCTTGTCCTATTGATGAGCTTCCAACAAATGATGCATTTTTGAGCTTATCCAAACTTTCGCGGGTAATGTACCCGCTGATTAATGGATTTGCTGTGAAGGTTGCCGGATTTCCGAAGGCATTTTTTGAACGCTCCATAAACAACGCGCCACTCTTGAAAACCGGAATGCGTGAACTCGTGTATCCGTAAAACAACGGGTGTGTCAGGTCAGCTTGAATTTCAAAGATGGCTCCGCTGATGGATTGCGCCCCAGCAGTAAACGAAATGTCGGAATAGGGTTTCGGGTTGCCCGATTCATCTTTTGATTCGCTCTTCTTCATATCAAACTTGCCAAGTGCAACGCTGGTTAACCAGTTCAGTGCAGTTTTTTGTGCAACGATAACGCCACCTTTTTGTACCCACACTTTAAGTCTTTCTTTCGCACCATCACTCAAACTATTATACGAGCCGCTGGCCATGATGATGGTGTTGTACTTATCGTAATTGATGCGATCAAAATTATCCATCTGTACAAGACTTACCGGTATGTGAAAGCGGGTGTCCAGCACGTGCCAGATTTCACCGGCTTCAAGCGAGCTTACTCCATCCCCAACTACCAATGCAATTTTCGGTTCGCGAAGGGTTGAGAAGTTATTGCTACCCAAACTTGAGCCGGCATAATCTAACCCGGTGTTGAAGGCATACACATCAATCCCATCTTCGGTAGCGATTTCTTTAATGAGGTACTCCACCAGGTCCGTACTTTTTTCCTGAATGCCTAATGGTATCAGAATAGAGCCGGGCGCAAACTTCTTTCCATCGCTGTGGTGAAATTCATTATTGGCCACTTTTACACGAATACCTTTGCTTAACAAACGATACAAGGCACGCGGTGCATAGTAGCCGTAGGTTTCAAACACATAGGCATACTCGCTCTTGCCGCCAATAATTTTACCGAGCGGTTTTTTTGTGGCGTCAAACTTATCGCCCTGAAGGTTAGCGGGCGATGTTTTTACTTCGTCAAAATCCAAAGCAAAGGCAAGCGGAAGTGTCCAGCTCGAGATATCATAAAACAAACTATCCTGAAAGCGGGTACGCTTTTCAAACATCGATTTGATCAGCCGATATTGTTTTTGATTGAGCGGAACAATATAACTGCCATCGCTCTCGTAACGCTTGCCGTTAAGGGTTTGGCTGCTGCTTAGCTTGAACACATCAATGTCGTGGCGGGCAATAATTTCGGCCAGGTGGTGGCTTCTGTATTTATCCTGTCCTGATCCGAACACGTATGCCTTCACCGGATCTTTGGCGGCTTCGGCCATGTTATTTCGGAAAAATTCGCGCTGATAATTCAACAGATCTTCGCGCATGGCTTGTGCAGCCTGCAATGTGGAAAGGGCTGTGGTAAACTGATTGCGTACAGTGAACGGAAATGTAAGTACACCGTGAACACTTTCCTGTGCATGCCCGCGTGAGCTGGCTTGTTCGAACAGAATACCGATGGCACCCTGCACATCCGGGAAGGTTGAACCTTTTCCATAGTAAAAATCATCGAAGCCTTCCTGCGTGTAATACAAGGAACCGATTTTGTCGAGTGCTTTGGCATGGAACTCACCAATTCTTCGGGTTAGCTGGAGGTTTTTCTCCGGAGTAAGCGGATGGTTTCTTGAGGGCACGCCCGGCTGGAAAAAGAACGTGGCGTTCGTTCCCATTTCGTGATGATCGGTGAGAATGGTAGGTTTCCAGGCGTGAAAGCTTTTTGCCCGTGCCTGGCTTTCCGGAAGCTGTGCCACCAGCCAGTCGCGGTTCAGGTCGAACCAGTAGTGGTTTGATCGCCCGCCCGGCCAGGCTTCATTGTGTTCATGATCATGGGGGTCGGCAGAGATTTGCATGCCCCGCCTGGAGTTTACCCAGCTAGAAAAGCGGTGCAGGCCATCGGGGTTAAAACTGGGGTCGAACAAAATCACCACTTCATCCAGCAGCCTTTCAATTTCAGGCCCTTGCGCTGCAGCCAGGTGGTAGATTACCGCGAGCGATGCATTGCTGCCACTGGCCTCATTCCCGTGAATGCTAAAACCCATGTACACCACATTGGGCATTGTTTTCGTGTCCAGGCTGGCCGAAGCCGAGGGGTCGGTTAGCTGCACATGTTGCTTACGAATTTCCTCAATCCGTGCATGGTTTTTTGGTGAGGTAACCGTTAGCAAAAGCAGTGGCCGGGTTTCATACGTACGTCCGGTTTCCTGAAGGGTGATCCGGTCGGAGGCATTGGCCACAGCATACATGTAGTTTACCAGTCGGTCGTGGCTGATGTGCCATTCGCCTACTTCATGCCCGATGATGGATTTTGGGGTGGGTATTGCCGGATTATAGGTTACGCCATCAGGCAGGTAGTACGACAGGTCGGGTTGGGCTGCCACCGATTGCACGAAAAGGATAACGAGGGTTAGCGGGAAAAGCAGATTTTTCATAGTGTTTTAGCGTTCAGGATATGACCTTAAAGAGAGCGAACAAGCCCTTTTTAAGCAAACCTTTTACTGATATTTTGACAAGTGGTGAAAGTCAGGTTGTTAATTAATTGTGAACAAATTTGTGGAAAGAATTAAAGGGTAATTAAACCCATATCCGGTAAATCGGGATATTTTTGTTGCCTTATACTAAACAACTAAAAACCATAATTTATGAAGAGAATTTTACTACTCTTTACCCTTTTGCTGGTGGCCTTTGCAGGGGCTTTGGCACAGGGGGTTACCACCTCAACGATGAGTGGTACGGTTAAAGACCAAAAAGGTGATGCCGTTCCCGGTGCAAATATCGTGGCCACGCATGAACCTTCGGGGACAACTTATGGATCTGTGTCTCTCGCAGATGGAAGATTTAATATTCCCAACATGCGTGTAGGTGGGCCGTACAAGGTTCGCGTTAGCTTTGTTGGCTATGGCGAACAAGTTTATGGCCAGATTTACCTAAAGCTTGGAGAGACTTATGTGTTAAGTGCAGCTCTTAGTGAAGAGGGCACTCAACTGGAAGAGGTTGTTGTGACAGGAACACAAGACAAACTAATGAACAGCGACAGAAATGGTGCAATCACTAGTGTAAGTACACGTGAAATCATGACGATGCCTACCATTTCACGAAGCATGAATGATATGATTCGTTTTACGCCTCAAGCCTCATCAAACAGCGAAGGCGCGATTGGTGGTGGTAACTATCGGCAAAATTACCTCACGATTGATGGATCGGATTTTAATAACACTTTTGGTATTGGTGGAAACCTACCCGCAAATGGTTCACCTATATCCTTGGATGCATTAGAAGAGATTTCTGTAAACATCACGCCCTACGATATCCGTCAAGCTAATTTCATTGGCAGTTCAATTAATGCCGTTACCCGCTCTGGTACAAATGAATTTTCTGGTTCAGCTTATACCTT
Source organism: Cyclobacteriaceae bacterium (assembly GCA_030584025.1). Lineage (NCBI taxonomy): Bacteria > Pseudomonadati > Bacteroidota > Cytophagia > Cytophagales > Cyclobacteriaceae > Cyclobacteriaceae bacterium. The sequence goes on along the minus strand of CP129487.1, from coordinate 3,251,585 downwards.
CTGGAGAAATCAAAATCATCAAGGGAATGAAGTGGGTGACAATGCTCCATTAACACGGGCACCACTAAGCATTAAAACTTATGGTATTCGACTCGGTGGCCCGATCATTAAGAATAAGCTATTTTTCTTCTTCAATTATGAGCAAACAAATGAAACACGCCCAGGTCAATTGCAGGTAGCCGCAACATCCACAACCCCTGGCAATCCCGGTACATTTGACCCCGCGAATAATCCAAACGTATCTCGTCCTTTGGCGAGTGATTTGGATGAGATTAGACAATACCTCAGAGAAACCTACGGATATGAAACAGGCCCTTATCAAGGGTATGACAATGAAAGCAACTCGAATAAATTTACGGCCAGATTAGATTGGAACATTAACCAGAATCATCGTGTTAACGTGCGTTACAGTCAGGTAGAGAGCAAGCGGCCTTCATTCCCGAGCACATCAGTTTCTCAGTCTGGCCTTCCGAACCCTGTGCATAACAGGCAAAGCAATTTTGCCCTATTCTTTAAGAACGCGGGCTATTTTCAGGAAGCAAACTTTTATTCATTAGCAGTGGAGGCAAACTCATTGTTTGGTAAAGTAGCTAACACATTCCGGGCAACGTATACCCATCAAAATGACCCACGTAGTTCAGGTGGTGGTGTCTTTCCTTTCGTTGATATCCTGGATGGTTCTGGTTCTCTTTCTACATATACCTCATTTGGTTATGAGTTATTCACCTATGGCAATTTGCGTGATGTAAAGACTTACTCCATTGTTGATTACGCAACCTTGACTTCAGGTATCCATACTATAACTGCAGGCATTCAAGCGGATTTTCAAAAAACGAAAAACGGATTCCAACGTTTTGGAACTGGTTATTACGTATTCAATTCATGGGATGATTTTGTGAATGGTGAAAATCCAATCAATTATGCAATCACTTACTCTTTATCTCCTGGTTATGTACAGGCCTTCCCGAACATAGGTTATAACCAGTATTCCGTATATGCGCAGGATGAGATGGCGATCAATGACAAATTGAAGGTTACAGCGGGTATCCGCTTTGATTTACCTACTTTCCCTGAAGTTGATGGCATCAAAACCCATCCATTGGTGGAGCCACTAGACTTCAACGGTGGTCGCAAGATGGATTCTGGAGTACTTCCCAAAACAAGAGTTATGGCATCGCCTCGTATTGGTTTTAACTGGGATGTAAAAGGAGACCGTTCATTACAAGTTCGTGGTGGAACGGGTATCTTCACAGGTCGTGTTCCTACTGTATGGTTGGTAGCTCAATCAGGTGATGCTGGGTTGCTTCAGTTTACTCAAACCTGGTCTGGTCAGGCCAATACACCGGGGCCATTCTCACCGGATATCCGAGCGTATCTTCCCGCTAACCCTCCAGCCGCTGGAACAAGTATTCCTTCTGCTTTTAGCGCTATAGACCCCGACTTTAAATTTCCACAGGCGTGGAAAACCAGCATAGCCGTTGATAAGCAATTGCCTTATGGAATTGTAGCAACCTTGGAAGCAATTTTTACCAAAGATTTGAACACGGCCATTGGTGTAAATCCAAACATTAACGATGCGGATGCACAACCATTGAATGTTGCGGGATATCCGGATAATCGTTTGATTTATCCAACAGCCAATGTTGATAAGTTTAAATACAAATTGTCTGGAGGGCAGGCCAGTGAAGTGGCAGGTAGTGCATGGAACCCTATTATACTGAGCAATGGTGATCAAGGACATTACTATTCTATATCGGCTAAAATTGAAAAGCAATTTGACAAAGGATTTTCTGCTTTTGTTGCCTATACAAGAAGTGGAGCGAAAGTACTTTACGATGGAGGTGGCGACCAGTTAATTAACACTTGGCAGAATACACAGATTGCAACAGGTATTGCAAACAGACCCGATCTGAGCACTGCTGGATATGTTGTACCGGATCGCGTGATCGCATCAGTATCTTATCGTAAAGAATATTTGAAGAAACTCGCTACATCAGTTTCATTATTCTATGAAGGTTCTGTTGCTGGAAGATTCTCTTACACCTACAGTTCAGATTTTAACCGCGATGGTCAAACCAATGATTTGATTTATATTCCAAATGATCCTTCAGAGATTACGTTTACAGATCATAATTATGGAACAGCCGGAAATCCAAATGTTGTAACTGCTCAGGAGCAAAGCGACATTTTCTTCGCGTATATTGAGCAAGATAAATATTTAAGCAAGCACAAAGGGGAATATGCAACGCGAAATGGCGCCACTATGCCATGGAGAAATCAATTTGATTTCCGCTTAACACAAGATTTGTTCACAGATATCGGAGGTAGAAAGAATACATTGCAGTTTACTCTTGATATTTTCAACATTGGCAATTTGTTGAACCCTAAGTGGGGCATTTTTAAACAAGTGAATGCAGCGAATATTCTTGTTCCTACTAACATCACGTCTACTGGAGGAGCAGTAACACCAGGCGGAGCAGTTACTCCAACCTTTAGATTACAATCAAACGGAAGTGTACCTGTGTCTACTACCTTCAGGGATAACAACTCCATCACATCAACCTACTATATGCAGTTTGGTTTACGTTATATCTTCAATTGATTGAAGTAGCGTAGAATTTGAATAGAAGAGAGGCTCCCTTCGGGGCCTCTTTTTTTTTACCTGCATTATGCCTATTTTCAATCAGCTATGCAGCTGATCCAACGTACTGCGCTGGTTCTGTTTTTACTGGTTTTTACTTCTTCCTGCGAATATTTTTCCGGTAATAAAACAGCCACATCCCCTCCTTTTTCGCTTGATTTAAACGGAATCAAGGAGCGCGGCTATATTACCGCCCTTATCGACAATAACTCGTTCAGCTATTTTATTTACAAGGGCCGCTCCATGGGGTTTGAGTATGAATTACTCAAACGACTGGCGCAACATCTTGAGGTGGAACTCCGCATTCGCGTAACATCTGGAGTAGAGCGGGCGATGGAGCAACTAAACAAAGGTGAAGGCGATATTCTTGCTTTTCCGCTAACCATTACGAAAGGACGCACGGAGAAAGTGTTGTTTACTAGTCCGCAGTTTGATGCGTACCAGGTATTGGTTCAGCGTAAACCGGACAATTGGCGCCAACTCTCCCGAAGTAAATTGAATGAACAGTTGGTAAGACGGCCTACTCAATTGATCGGAAAAGAAGTATATGTAATGGCAAACTCCAGTTTTGCACAGCGCCTGAAGCATTTGTCGGAGGAGATAGGTGGAGAAATAATAATCCGTGAGGACAGCACCGATGCTGAAACTGAAAATTTAATTCGTGCCGTAGCTACAGGTGAAATTGAGTATACCGTAACCGATAACATTATTGCCCGTGTAAACGCTACGTATTATGATAACCTGGATGTGGAAACCATTCTTAGTCTGCCCCAGCAAATTGCATGGGCTGTTCGGCATAGCTCACCCGAATTGAAATCAGCAATTGACAGCTGGTTAGCCGAAATTAAAAAGCAGGCCACTTTTATGGTAATCTATAACCGGTATTTTAACAGTCCGCGTACAACCGTTATCAGGCTTACCAGTGATTACTCTTCATTAGGTGGGAATAAAATATCTGTTTACGATGAATTGATTCGGGAGGGCGCGGATGAATTGGGGTGGGATTGGCGCTTGCTGGCATCTGTTGTGTATCAGGAATCGCGCTTTAACCCTTCAGGTGAATCGTGGGCTGGAGCGAAAGGACTAATGCAACTAATGCCAGAAACTGCGAAACGTTTTGGGGTTACCGATCCGAATAATGCGCAACAAAGTTTGCGCGGAGGTGTGCGTTTTTTGAAATATCTCGATAAGTATTGGTCGAAAAGTATTTTGGATGATGACGAGCGTTTAAAGTTTGTGTTGGCTTCGTATAATGCCGGACTAACCCACATCATTGACGCACGTAAGTTGGCGGAGAAACATGGTGATGATCCAACATCGTGGATTGTCGTAGAATCATACCTGCTGAAAAAATCAGATCCAACCTATTACCGCGATCCGGTGGTTATGGCGGGCTATTGCAAATGCGAAGAGCCGGTAAATTATGTGAAAGCCATACTGAATCGCTATGAGGAATATAAATTGATGATTTCTTCCTGAGCGATGGCAGATCAAAGTTTACTCACAATGGCTTCCAGGTTCACCGATTCCCAGTTTACAAAAACTCCGGGCGACCTCATCACCTCATCCATGATGGCTTTTTGCTTTTTTCCTGTTTCCAACGCGTAGGAATAACGCAGGTCATCGCGGAAGGTAACCATTGTATATAAGGGAATCCATTTATCCGGATAGCGTTCGTGCAGTTTGGCTTCAATTTTTTTGCGGATGATGAAGTCTTCATCATTGACCAGGTCGCGCATTTCTACAAAATTGTCAAGTGCCAATTGCGCAATGGCATCGGCATCGGGCTTACGCAAATCCTGAAATACAGGTAGCACTTTTTTCCATTTATCACCATGCTCGTCCAGTAAATCATTCAACACGCGACAATCCTCAAAGCCAGCATTCATACCCTGTCCATAGAACGGAACAATGCCATGAGCGGCATCTCCGATTAATAACGTTTTGTTGCGAACCCATGGATAGCAACGAATTGTTACCAGGGAAGCTGTGGGATTATCGCGAAAATCTTCCTGAAGCGTTGGCATCATCGCATGCGCATCGGAGAAATATTTTTTAAAGAAATGCTCAATGTTTTCAGGTGAATCAAGCGCTTCGAAAGAATTGCGTCCTTCAAAAGGGAGGAACAGCGTGCATGTAAAGGTTTTATCTGGATTGGGTAAAGCAATCAACATGAAACTGTCGCGTGGCCAGATGTGCAAGGCGTTCGGTTCCATTAAAAAATTTCCATCATCACCAGCGGGAATGCGTAATTCTTTGTAGCCGTGCTCAATATAGGTTTGTTGATATTCAAACCGATCGGTGATTTGCATAGCCCCACGAACGGCAGAGAAGGCTCCATCAGAACCGATGATCACATCAAATGTTTTGCGTTTTACAGCTTCGTATTCTTGCAGGGTAAGCTCTGTTTTGCCGAAATCAACCTGAAGGCATCTGTGCTCGAAAAAGAATTCAACACCGTGTTTTTCAGCTTCGGTCATGAGCGCCATATTCAACCCGCCCCGCGAAACCGAATTAATAAACTGCCCTGCTTTACCATAGGGCAATAAATTGAGTTTACCCTGTTCATCGTGAATCATTCGCCCATGCATGGGTATGGCATTTTGCTTCAACACTTCGGCCAAACCCACCTGCTCCAATGCACGTATTCCCCTGTTACTCAACGCCAGGTTGATGGATCGGCCGCCTTCAATCAGGTGTTTACGCATATCCAACCTGCGTTCATAAACCGAAACCTTATATCCGCGCTTGGCCAGATAGATGGATAGCAGGGAGCCAACCAGTCCGGCTCCTACAATGGCGATGTGTTTGGTTTCTTTCATGGCAACTGAATCACAGCGGAATATAGATTTTCAACACAATAAAAAGACTGATAATTATCAGGTTAACGATGGATTGCTTTCTTAAAAATTTCAGCAAAGCGAAAAACCTCTTCAAATGTATTGTAAAGCGGCACAGGTGCAACACGAATTACGTTGGGTTCACGCCAATCGGCAATTACTCCAGCTTTGGTCAGCACATCGAACACCTTCTTTCCATTTTTTTTCATGAAGATGGAAAGCTGACAACCCCGCTCGTCAACATTTTTTGGGGTTAAAATTGTAAACATTGTTTCACGCGGATCGATTTCTTTCAGCAAGAACTCAAGATAACCGGTCAGGGCCACGCTTTTCTTACGCAGATTTTTGATACCTGCTTGTTGAAAAATTTCCAACGAAGCCAAATGTGCTGCCCCTTGCAAAATGGGAAAGTTAGAGAGTTGCCAGCCATCCACGCCTGGCATGGGAACAAATCCTTTTTTCATTTGAAAGCGTTCTGCTTCATTATGGCCCCACCAGCCAGCGAATCGAGGTAGTTGAAAATTTTTAGCATGGCGTTCGTGTACGAAAGCACCGGCCACACCACCCGGGCCTGAGTTCAAATATTTGTAACTGCACCATACGGCAAAGTCTGCTCCATCACGATGCAGGTTTAACGGTACATTGCCTACCGCATGTGCCAGGTCAAAGCCTGCATATGCACCGGCTTTATGTGCAGCTTCTGTAATTTTTTTGATGTTGAAAAACTGGCCCGTGTAATATTGAACACCACCAAAAATGACAAGCGCCAGTTGAGCGGCATGTGTTTCAATCGCGTGTACAATATCTTCGGTGCGCAACGTGTGTTCGCCTGTGCGTGGCTTCAGTTCAATCAGTGCCTCATCGGGATTTTGACTGTGCCATTTCAGTTGTGATTCAAACGCATATTGATCGGATGAAAACGCACCTGCTTCTGTAATAATCTTAAAGCGGTCTTTTGTTGGTCGATAGAACGAGACCATCATCAAATGAAGGTTGACGGTAAGTTGGTTCATGGCCACTACTTCCAGTGGTTTGGCCCCAACCACTTGTGCCAATGCTTTTTTGGTAAACTTATGATAGTATAACCAGGGCCTGTGAGCATGCACATGCCCTTCAACACCGAGTCTTGCCCAATCTAGAAGCTCTTCGTTAATAAATTTTTTGGTGGACTTGGGTTGAAGCCCTAATGAATTTCCGGTGAAGTAGATGGCTGGTTTTTTATTCACTTTTGGAAGAAGAAACTCATACCGGTATTTTTTTAATGGATCGGTACGATCAAGCTGACGCGCAAAGGATAGGGAGTTTATAAAATTCATGACCAATACGTATTCCAATATTTTTGAGGTGAAATAATAGTAGTATTATAGAATTTCTTTATAGGAAAATGCCTGGTGTTTCCTGTTATAAGAAAATCAGCTTTACCTGCGTAGGCCAGGTCAAGAAATTTATTGTCATCATAGTCGGGTAGTAGGTCAAATTGATGCTTGATAGCTGTTTGTTCTGCCAGTGATAAAATGTTTTCCATAGTAATTTTTGACTCCTCCTGAAAGAGTGGATACTTTTCGAATTTTTTGTATCCAATTACCTGTCGGTATTCGGTTTTAACTTCAATAGAAATTAGAAGTATAGCCTTAGTCGGAATAATTAATTCTCTGATGATATTGCGGGGATGGCCTGCACTTAAAAATGAGGAGATAATTACATTTGTATCAACAACAAGTCTATGCACCCTTTCTTACCTCATTAATGATTGTATCAATTTCTTTTTTAGATATTTTGGAAAGACCTGAGCTTTTAGCTGCCTGAGCTGTGCGATCAAATTGTTCTTGAAATAAAACAGTCCTTACTTTAGCCTCCAGTAACTCGAAATCAATTTCCTTCCCTTTGATTTTGTATTTTTTCTTACTGGATGACTTTATTCTTACTTTCAGCGCTTCCATAAATCTTCACACGTTTAGCAGTACAAGATAATAAATTTCCCCTCACACAAATCGTGGATCAGCTTCCATCACCGCGCCACATTTTTTGCACGTCCGTAATTCTTCCGATCCATAAAATTCGCGAAAGCGAGGAAGAAAATCTTTCTCAATATTGTCGAGATGAAAACGGTATTCGTGCAATTTGTTGTTACATTTCTCGCAGTACCACTGCAGGCCGTCCAATATATTTTCTTCCGGACGCTTACATTCAATCACCAGTCCAACCGAATTGGCCGGTCGTTCAGGGCGATGGGGTACACGTGCCGGAAGTAGAAACATTTCACCTTGTTTAATGGGAATATCCACCGGTTTACCGTCTTCCTGAATGCGCACATTGATATCGCCCTCAAGCTGGTAAAACAGTTCTTCCGTTTCGTTGAAGTGATAGTCTTTACGGGCATTTGGCCCGCCTACAATCATTACGATATAGTCGCCCGCATCGGCATACAAGTTTTTATTGCCTACGGGGGGCTTTAACAAGTCACGATTTTCGGTAATCCATTGGTTCAGGTTAAACGGTCTGCGAATAGGCATATTTTTAAAAATTAGTCGGTGATCAAATCAAGAATTGCTAATTTAAGAACAATTCAAGGTAGTTTTAAACTTCTTTTCTCAGCCCGTATGAATCTCGATTTAACCGGAAAGTATGCAGTAGTTTGTGGCAGTACACAAGGTATTGGAAAGGCTTCGGCCATGGAATTGGCTGCGCTTGGCGCTTCGGTTACACTGATGGCCAGGAATGAAGCGAAGTTGAAGCAAACCATGACAGAGTTACCGGTTTCGGGATCACAAAAGCACGGTTACTTGGTAGCAGATTTTTCAGATGCTGAGAATGTTAAGCAGGTTATCACCAGGCATGTTCAGTCGAATAAGGTTCATATTCTGGTGAACAATACGGGAGGGCCTCCCGGTGGCTTGGCGATCGATGCGAAGGAAGAAGAATTTATCAAAGCCTTTACCGCCCACCTCATTTGCAACCAGCTGCTGGTGCAGGCTGTGGTGCCAGGCATGAAAGAAGAAAAGTACGGCCGTATTATCAACATCATTTCAACTTCGGTAAAAATTCCCTTGAAGGGATTGGGGGTAAGCAATACCATTCGCGGGGCGGTAGCCAACTGGGCAAAAACACTTTCGGTAGAATTGGCACCATTTGGTATTACTGTAAATAATGTTTTGCCAGGAGCAACCCTAACAGGACGCCTTGAGGCCATTGTTCAGACTAAGGCAGAAAAAACCGGTAAATCTTTTGATGAGGTAATGAACGAAATGGTGAAAGAAATCCCTGCGGGACGTGTTGGCGATGCGCATGAGGTGGCAGCTGCAGTCGCATTCTTGGCCACGCCCGCAGCAGCATACATCAATGGCATCAATGTTCCGGTGGATGGCGGCCGCACCGGGTCTTTATAAAGTACACTATGAAGTATTTTCTTTTTATCGGATTCATGTTCACTTCTTCATGGGCTTCGGGTCAATTGACCGAGCTGGTGCATGAAGATTTTAAGGACAATCACCTGGGTTGGTACGAAGAAGCTGATGATAAACACAGCATTCGGGTAAAGAATGGGTACTATGAAATCGTGGCACCTGAAGGTGGGTGGATGACTTACATCTTTCCTTTTCTGGATGAATCGAAAGATTTTTCATTTGAAGCCACATTCACACAAACGGAAGGTAGCACCGATAATGGTTTTGGGTTTATCTGGGGCTATGACGCCACCACGAAGAAGATCAATAATTTTGTGGTATCAACGAATGGTTATGCTAAAGTGTATTCATCCGATGAAAGTCGTAAGGATGCAAAGGAGTGGAAACAAGTTGATGGTATAAAATCATTGGGGTTGCCCAACAAACTTAGGGTGGAGCAGCGCAAAGGTATCATGAAATTTTTCGTAAATGGTAAAGAAGAGTTTTCAATACCAAAGCTTCCCTGGTATAGTCATGCAATAGGATTTGTTGCCTACACCAACATGCGTTTATTGATCGATGATTTTTCATTGCGAAGCGATGTGCATGTTAATCTTCCGGCTGATTTTGCAAAAGGCATTAAAAAAATAAACCTGGGTGATGGTGTTAATTCTGCCTATGATGAAGTAACACCAAAAATTTCGGTGGATGGAAAATCGATTTTCTTTGCCCGCAAGCATGCACCAGAAAACCTGGGTGGTGTAGAAGATGCTTCCGATGTGTGGTATAGTACAACTACGGATGGTATTACCTGGTCGAAAAGCAAAAACATGAATTCGCCAGTTAATACAACCAGTGTAAACAACATAGCGTCCATTGGTCAGGACAATAACAGTATGCTGTTAGCTACCAACAACGATTTTGAAATTTTTGAACGAACCGCTGCCGGGTGGCGAAGTGCGGGAATGTTGGGTATTCGGTATGAAAATGAACACACCTACTTTGAAGCCTCACTTGCTGCCGATGGAAAGACCATGTTGTTTGCAGCGAAAAACAAAAAAAGTCTTTTTTATAATGAAGGCCGGGATGAGAAAGATCTTTTTGTTTCGGTAAAGCAAGGTAACGGGCAATGGAGTGACCCAATAAACCTGGGCCCAACCATTAACACCAGCGGCAATGAAGCCTCGCCTTTTTTGGCTGCAGATGGAAGAACCTTATATTTTGCATCTGAGGGACATCCGGGTTATGGCGGTTTGGATATTTTTATGAGCAAGCGGATTGGCGATTCATGGACAAGTTGGACAAAACCCGTTAACCTCGGCCCTGAAATCAATACGTTTGGATTTGATGCGTATTACACGGTACCTGCTTCAGGTGATGTAGCGTATTTGTGCACCTCATCTGGTGGTTATGGAAAATCGGATATTGTGCAAATTAAATTACCCCAATCCGTTAAGCCCGATCCTGTGGTGTTGGTGTTGGGTAAAGTGTTGAATGCAAAAACACGGAGACCTGTTCAGGCCGATATTATTTTTGAGAATCTCGTTTCGGGTAAAGAGGCAGGCGAGGCAATTTCTGATCCGGCAACCGGTGATTACCGGATTGCTCTGCCTTATGGTGTAAACTACGGACTGCATGCCCGGGCAAAAGGATATCTATCCGTAAATGAAAATCTGGAATTGGTGGATATAAAGAACTATACCGAGGTCAATAAAAACCTATTACTGGTTCCGATTGAAGTCGGTGAGGCTATACAGTTAAATAACGTATTCTTTGAACAAGGCCGACCGATTTTGAAATCGGAATCTTATCCTGAACTTGACCGGCTGGTAACGATTCTGAAAGACAATCCAACAATGGAAATTGAATTGAGTGGTCATACCGATAATGTGGGTAACCCGAACAGCTTAGTGGTTCTATCTCAATCACGTGTTGGAGCCGTTAAAGATTATCTGGTAAAGAATGGCATTGCTTCCTCGCGCATTACCGGTAAAGGCTATGGAGCAGCAAAGCCCATGGTAAAAAATGATAGTGAAGAACATCGGAGGATGAACCGGAGGGTGGAGTTTAAAGTGACGAAAAAATAGATATGGATAAAATCCTGAATTATATCAACGGTGAATTCGTTGAACCGCATTCAAAAATCTACTTAGAGAATTATAATCCTGCCGAAGGCAAACCCTACAGCCTGGTTCCTGATTCAGATGCACAGGATGTACAACTGGCAACGGAAGCTGCGCAACGAGCTTTTGGTGCATGGTCGGCTATGGCGGTTGAAAAACGTTCGGCTATTCTTCAAAAAATTGCCGACCTGATTGATCGCGACCTGGATGAACTGGCGCTTGCTGAAAGTACCGATCAGGGCAAACCGGTTAAGCTGGCTAAAGTGGTTGACATCCCGCGGGCTTCTGCCAACATGCGGTTCTTTGCAACGGGTGCGATTCATTTTGCTTCAGAAGCGCACGTAACCGGGCAGGAGGCCATCAATTATACTACACGTACTCCGGTTGGCGTAGTGGGTTGTATTTCTCCGTGGAATTTGCCGTTGTATTTATTCACCTGGAAAATTGCACCAGCATTGGCAGCAGGCTGCACGGTAGTGGCAAAACCTTCTGAGCTCACACCGATGACGGCTTTTCTATTTTCCAAACTGTGCATGGAGGCTGGATTGCCAAATGGCGTGTTGAATATTGTTCATGGCCTTGGCCAGAAAGCCGGTCAGGCTATTGTGGAGCATCCGGATATTTCTGCTATTTCATTTACAGGTGGAACCGTTACCGGAAAAAAAATAGCGGCTACTGCGGCACCCATGTTCAAAAAACTTTCACTTGAACTGGGTGGTAAAAATCCGAACATCATTTTTGCCGATTGTGATTTCGAACAGGCGTTGCATACGTCCATTCAATCTTCTTTTTCCAATCAGGGTGAAATCTGTTTGTGCGGTTCACGCATTTTTGTGGAGCGCAGTATTTTCAATCGCTTTGTGGAAGAATTTGTTTCGCGCACGAAAAAACTAACGGTGGGCGACCCGCAGGATGAACAAACCAAAGTAGGGGCCCTGGTTTCAGAAGCGCACATGAAAAAAGTGTTGAGCTATGTTGACCTGGCAAAGCAGGAGGGAGGAAACGTCTTAACGGGCGGAAAGCAGGTTAAATTAAGCGGACGTTGTGCCAATGGGTATTTCGTTGAGCCAACGGTAATCACCGCACTGGATGCTTTTTGCCGAACCAATCAGGAAGAAATTTTTGGCCCCGTAGTTACGATAATGCCTTTTGATGCTGAAGATGAAGTAATTGGTTACGCCAATAGCACGGGCTACGGTTTGTCGGCTACCATCTGGACAGAAAATTTAAAACGTGCTCACCGCGTTGCGGCACAGGTGAAGAGTGGCATTATCTGGGTGAACTGCTGGCTCTTCCGCGATTTACGCACACCGTTTGGCGGCATGAAGCAAAGTGGTGTGGGCCGTGAAGGAGGTTGGGAAGCGTTACGATTTTTTACGGAAGCGAAGAATGTGTGTGTGAAGATTTAATTTAGAGAGAATGTTCCGTGGATTATTGATTTTATTGCTTTTGTCTGGGTGTAGCCACTTAAATGAATCAGACCCAAAGGGTCATTGGGTTTCATTGGGTTATTTTACAAATAGTAGTTATCAGACACTAGATATCAATGACTCTGCGGTCATTATCAATAAATTGGGTCTATACACCGCTACTCTTGACTACTTTAATTCAGATAAAAATTACTTTGAGCTATTAGGTGGACACAATTCAATCTTTTTTCATGTGATTGGAGATACACTTCTTTTTGATGGTGCTGGACTTGGTGATTCATTGTTTGTAAGAGTAGAAGATAATTTCTATAAGTCTGATATTCTTTGTGATTTACATTTGTCTGTTGAATTGCCAATGGCTGAAGATGACTTCTACATTGAATTCACGAAAGATTCTATTGTCAGTTACATCTGTGTTGGAAAATTAAAATCTGGATTTCATTTGCTAACAAATGAAGGTAGAGTTGACTCATTTCGAATTCAGGTTAATGATACCTTTGTTAAAGTTGATGAATTAGACGACTTCATCAAAATGGAACGAACAAAAATTAATGAAATAGACAGGGATAAATTAGTGATTGCAATTTTTGCAGATAAGAATGTTGAATTGGACTATGTAAATTTAATTGTCGATACAATAAGAGAATTTTCTCCATCAACGACCGTTTACTTATCGTATTATAGCGACCATAATCAAAAGGTTCTGTTTAAGGAGATAAGTTGATTTAGTTCTTTTCAATTAATTCCTCATAATAATCTAATATTTTCAGAAAGTCTTCCTTGTCGGCAAAACTTAGTTTCCCCGCTTTGGCAAAGGTTTTTAATTCGGAATAGCGGGTACCGATCAATTCTTTTAACGTATTCTCTCCTACCAATTTTGATTTATTTTTACTCTTTGTTTCAAATGCAAATGATCGCGGAAGCTCTTCGTAGGTTATCAGCAAATAGGGATTGATGTCACCCTCCATATCAATCAAATATAGAATCTCGATTTGCTGTGCTACGGTTTTACTTACATAGGGATTGCTATTGGGATTTACTCCATACATGTTCAAAAATGAAGCGTAGAATGGGTCCCATGTCTGCTTGATCTTTAGCTGAAGTGGGTTTTCGGTTGAGATTACTGCGAAATTTTGCAACTCTTTTATAACTTCAAAGAACTGAGGTCGTTTTATCCCTTTCGCATCCTCTACTTCAAGCGAATAAAATTTTCTATCCTGATCACGGATGGCATCGAAATATTCAAATGTCAACACTGTTCGTGGAGTGAACACCTGGGCCCCTTTGCCGTCATCAAAGCCAAGTACACCGGATTTTGAATTGTATCGAACCACGCCCTTAATAGACTCGCCCGATGTTAGGGTAATTTTACCTTCACTCCACTCAATGTCATGCCCTAAAACCGTTATGTCTTGCGAAAATGATAATGCAGAGTAGCACAGATACAAAAAAGTCACGAATACTTTTTCCATGGGGGATCAAATTAAGGTATTAGATTGGGCTTCAATTTAGCATTTTGAATGATTTCATTTTTCGACATTAATAAAATCTTCTTCGAGCTTTGGGGTTACCAAATGAGCTATATCGAGTTCTTTGGAACCATGGCGGGTTTTGTAGCGGTTTTTTTGGCTTCGAGGACTAACATCTGGAGCTGGCCCATCGGGTTAATCAATGTTACCCTGTTCTTTTTCCTGTTTTACCAGGTGCAACTTTACCCGGATATGTTTTTGCAAGTGTTCTTTTTCGTGACCAACGTAATGGGTTGGTGGAGGTGGCTTCATCCGCAACCAGGTGAGGAGGATAAAAAAATGGAACTGAAGGTAAGTTATATGAAAAGACCACAATTGGTATTGCTATCCGTATCCGGCTTGGCAGCAACCTTTGTGGTTGGTTCTATGGCCAGCCGCTTACACGAGTGGTTTCCCATTGTATTCAATAAGCCCAGCGCTTTTCCCTACCTTGATTCTTTTGTTACCGTAATGAGTATCATCACTACTTTTTTAATGATTCAGAAAAAAGTAGAAAGCTGGGTGCTTTGGATTTTGATTGATGTTGTGGCTACGTACATGTATTTCGCCAAGGGAATAAAGTTTGTTGGCTTTGAATACCTGGTGTTTTGCTTTATTGCCGCGTATGGTTTATTGAACTGGATGCGGGAGCACAAAAGCTACGCACTTGCAGATCGTTAACGGTAATGGAAGTACGTTGGGCAGTTCAGGTTTTTATGTGCGGTTGTAACCTTGGCTCTGTAGTTTATCATAAACTCATGCGATCCATTTGAGAAACGGGCAATGTCCGAAGTCGTCCAGTCGTACGAATAAGCAAAGTGGAATTTTTCACTCAGCTTCAGGTCAATGAATGTGATGAAGGAATCACCACTACGCCACGAAACTCCCGTGCTGAGTATATCGTGAATAACCACGCCCAGGTTTATGTCCATACTTAGCGGTTGACCTTCCTGGGCGCGAAGTAGTATAGATGGATTTAGTTTAACAGTCTCTGCTCGATTGATTGGAAAAATTCCACCGCTTCGAAGAAAATAGTAGCGCGCTTCACGGATTTCAGCGGCAACACTCTCTAGATCTGCAGAAACTGCATTGTTCAATAAGAACGGAACAGAAAATCCAGCAAAGAAATTTTTACGGTTGTAGTAAATACCGGTTCCGAAATTTGGTTTAAACTCGTTAATGGGTAAAAAAGATGCATCGGTTGGATCTTGCAAATCCAGGTTACTGAAATCTACGCCCAGAAAATTAAACCCAGCCATCAACCCCATAGAAAGGGTAGCATGCTGCATGTTTATCCGATAGGAATAATAGCCGTACACATGCTCATTACCGTAACTTCCGATTTCATCATGGTTTACCAAAAGCCCAACCCCCATTTTTCCGTTCATCAAAGCGGTATGTCCGCTAAACGATACCGTACGTGGTGCCCCGGGAAAATTAACCCATTGATTTCGATACGTTGAAGTTAGGCTCAACTGTACGTGGCTCCCTGCAAAGGCGGGGTTGATTACCAACTCATTAAAATAGTATTGCGTGAATACCGGGTATTGTTGTGCTGATGCTTTTTGAGTGAAGCTCAGCACAACAACGGTACAAAAAATCGCAGCTAATATTCGCATAGGTCTTTTGATCAAGGCAAGTTAGTTAACAATCTCCAGATAACCGGATAATGGTTTTGAGCCATCACGCTTATCGATAATGTAGAAGTATGTTCCGTCCGGCAAGTCCGTACCCATAATGCTAATTCCTTTATTCGACTTACCATCAAATATGGTGGTAGCATTATCGTACCGCTCACCTTCATACACCAACGTTCCGGCTCGGTTGAAAATCTTCACTATGTTGTTCGGGAAGTTGTCAATACAATCAATGTGGAAGTAATCATTTTGCCCCGGTGAACTAAACCTTGAAATACCGTTGAAAGGTCTGATCTCCGTTTCGATAGGAATTTCGCGCGAGGCAGCGCAACCCAATTCGGTTGTAACAACCACGGTATAGGTGCCTGGCAACACTTCGGTAAGATTAGGACCGACCACAATGGGAGCGTTGTTGGAATCAAACCATTCAATTGTTCCAATAGGAACTTCACTTACAATTAATATTGTCGCAAACCCATTTGATAAACCGCAAGTAGCGCTTTGCGTTCTGAAATCGATCTCCGGTAATGCTGGCCGGCTTTCAATCGTTTCAGTAGCTAATGGCGATTTACAACCGGTAACTTTATCAGTTGCGGTAACCGAGTATGGTCCAACAGCAAGGTCGCGATAGATTTCACCCACGAAATCAGCTGGAGGCGTTTCCTGTGTTCCACCATACCAATCGAAAATGTAGTCTCGGGTATTTCCGTTAACGGATGCCGCCAGTGCACCGTTATCCATTACACAACTGGTAACATGCGATAGAATTTCGATCTGTGGAATTGGAATACCAACCGGATTATTTGCAATGGTGGCAATGACGGTGCCTACGCATCCGGTAACCATATTCCGCGCTTCAACAATATATTCCTGTGGAATCGGTCTGAGTTGTCCGTATTCAACACCCGTGTAAACAGGGGTTCCGGCAACTACATTCCCTTCGTACCAATCGAAATTGTAACCTACTACAACACCATCTACAGAAACGCGCCCCACACCATTTGGAATAGTTGGATCACAATTGGTGACCGGGGCAATAGTTTGAATAACAGGTGTGGGGAATACGCGCTCATCTTCCAATACAATAATATCCACTGTTTCGCAGCTTGTATTATTATCGATAAGCCTTACGGTGTACGTATCGGGTGACAGATTAGGTTGCAGGAATGAAGGTAGTCCGAATGGATTTGGATCCAGCGGCATAATGAAATCCGGAGGATTGCTTAGCACTGGATTTTGACCTACATAAAGTTGTGCGGTATAGTTATACGGACTGAACGGATAACCAGCTGCAGGAGCAAACGGTACACCTCGTGCGAAAATAAATCCATCAAGGCTATCGCATTCAGTAAGCGGTCCACTGGTAAGGCTTAAGATTGGTTTGAAAGAGGCAGAATCATTTGCCACAATCATGAGGGCAGAAGCCCGGCAGTTTGTTAAGCTATTAAGCACTTCAACCGAATAGTCGCCTGAAACAACATTGTTGATCGTGCTGGTGTTGGCGAAGCTGGCACCACTTAAATCCAGACTTGGGAACCACGTGAATGAGTAGTTCGGATTTGAATCGGTTTGGCCATCACCGGTCGCTACCAATGTTCCTGTACCCACAGCAGGATCGCAACTGATTTGAGGAACGGTTTCCGCAATGGCTACAACCGGGTAAACGATGTCAGCGGAATCAATAAGCACCTCCACAAAAGTGGACGGACAATCGGTGGTCAGATCGCGTACCAACACAAAGTATGTGTTGGGTAATTGATTCAACAGCGAACTGTTTGTTTCTCCTGCAATCAGGTCGGCCGGAGTGGTTGACCCACTATACCATTCATAGTCGAAGTTCGTGTCAATATCATCAGGAGGAGCGGTTAATGTTGTAGTTCCACCGATGGTGATTTGCGTAACGCTCGCGCTTCCGGTAGGAAAGCAATCGGTAGGATTGATGGGAGTAACCTGAACAATGTTCGGTAAACTCAAACTTAAGTTTTCAATCAATGTTGCGCCTGAAGTGAACACGCAACCAGTAACCGTGTTGGTTATGGTTAATTCATAATCACCAAACGTAGCACTGCTCAGCTGACTTGTCGGGCTTGCATCGTTTTGCACAGTTGCAGGATGAAGCGCGCCACCGTTTAATGTCCACGCAAACGTATAGGCATCGGTTGATCCGTCACGTTCGGATGCTTCTGCAAGGATGATTCCGTTCGGATCGGCAGGATTACAACTTGAGGTTGGCGTTATCATGGTAAACTCGAGATCCGGATCTTCACTTATATCTTCAATGTCAACCCGAAGAGGAGCAGACTCACAGCCTGATCCTACAGGCAAGCCTGCAATTTTTCTGGCTTTAACAAAGTATACTCCCGCCCCAATGTTAGTGAGTGCATCCGCACCGTTTACCGCATTGATGATGGGAACACTGTTTGGATCATTTTCATACCAGGTGAAATCAAAGTTGGTATGAACCGGGTCAACAATACCACCCACAGTCACGTCAACAACGGTAATGCTTCCGTTCAACGGAGTGCAAATGGATTGATCAACCGGAGTGGCACTGGCAACAATAATCGGTGTAGAAGTTTTTATAATAGTCGCCTGAGCAGAAGCCTGGCAACCGCTAGCATCGTTGATGGCCAGTAGCTGGTACACACCTTCCTCGAGGGTTTGTGGATTGTCGCGATCACCATCTATGCCAAGGCCATCGCCATCATTTCCAGCAAAAACACCACCGCCATCTGGATTAGCTACGTTGAAATTGTAGGTATAGGTAGCTGAGGGTACTGAACCCGCATTGGTAACATTAACCCGAAGGCTGCCTTCAAAGTTGGCATCGCAAGCTGTGTTGGCAAATGGTGTAAGGGTAATGGTTGGATTAACCGATTGATCTGGAACAACAGCCATGAATGGAGCACTTACGCAGCCTAAGCCACCTGTAGTGCCTGCATTAACTTTTGTTGCTACAACCCAATAGGGTGCTGCTGTAATGTTTACCGATGGAAGCGGTGCCCCAACGTTGGAAAGAATCTCTCCGCCTTTGGTGGCTGTTGCGTTACCTGCTGCATTCAAAATAGAAGAAGTAAGGCCTGCATCGTCAAACCATTCAAAAGTGTAATCATTAAGGTTATCAGGTGCTCCGTCATTTATTACGTTTCTTACTTCTACACTGGCGTTTATTTCCAATGCCGGATCACAATACAAGGCAGGAAGAATGGTTACTTCACTATTGAGTACTTGTGGTATTGCTGGTGCATTTGGAATGGAAACCAACCGTTGTGCCGAGCACCCATTGGCCGTAACGGTAATGGTGTATTGTGGAACGGCATTATCTGGACTCAAACCCGTAATGGTAAAATTACCAGGCAATGCTGGAGGCAGGAATGGCCCAACAGGTGTGGGGCCTCCCCAACCTAATGGTGCAGGGTTGATATCAACTGTGTAGGTGATGTTGGTGGTTTGATCATTCGGGTCAATATCAAACTGAATGGAGGCTTCGCCATCGGCACCAGCTACCAAATCACAAGCCGTGTTGGCAATTGTTCCGGTGATATCAACAAGCGGAGAGAACGCGTGTTGTTCAATTTCAATAACCTCATAAACCGGGCAATTACTTCCGAAAGCCCCCAAATCCTGGCGAACCTCTACCGTATATTTTCCAGGTGCCAGCGAACTGTATACCACCGGATTGGTGACAGCACCACCGGGTCCGAGTACGGGTCCTATTTGATTCACGGGATCAGGATTCTCACCACTGTAAAGAATGTATGTGTAATCCTGAAAGTCGTTTGTAGCAGGGATGATATTTGTAACGGTTACTTCAACCTCACCATTTACAGCAGTACAATTTGTAGCTGGTGTAATGTTGGTGTTAATGTCATGGCCATCATTAAAGGGCAGGAAAACAGTTTCATAGTTTCCACATCCGTTTCCTACATCGCGTACTACAAGCGTGTATAAACGAGACTCCAGGTTGTTCAGGTTTGAAGATGTGGTACTAAGATCCGTTTGGAAAGGAACATCGTTTGGAGGAGTAAACTGAGGTGGATTGTTGAAGAAATTAATGTCGCTGTTTGAAGGACCACCAACGTGCCAGAATAAATCAAAAGGACCTACACCACCGGATACTGTTGCTGACATCTGCCCGTTGTTTGCAGCACAGGATGCCGGGAAGGTTGGACCAAGTGTAACGGTTATGGTTGATAGCACAGTTGCGTCAATTACAGTGCGGGTGATTGGCTGAGATAAACAGGATGTATTATTATCCCGTGCAACTACGGTGTAGTAGCCCGGTATTAATCCGGTGTAGTTACCATCATCTACAATAGTGGCATCGGCATTGGCAATTACCAAAGCATTATCTGCAGTTTGATTCGTACCTGTTTCATTAAGCCAGAAAAATGTAAATCCATTTTGATTGCCACCCACGTTCGCCTGAATGGCACCATTTGGCGTATCGCAACGGGTAACATCACTGCTCACCGCGGCTGCTACAATTGGATTGGTAATGGTTTCCGGTAAGAAAACCGAAGCTGTGTTCACGCAACCCGTTGCTGATCGTGTTACAACTACTGAATAGAATAAATCACCAACCAGGTTATTTACGGTAGCGCCTGTACCTGCTGCATTCCCGGGTGTAGTAAACGGATTGCCATTTTCTTCCCATGTAAACGTATAGCCTGCTGTAACAACGGCCCCGCCTCCAATGGATGTCTCATCGATTGTTGCGGCAATAACTCCATTCGGGTTGCCCGGATCGCATGATGTCTGGTTGGTAGGCGTAAGTGAAATAACCGGGATATAGAAATCATTAGCAACGTCAACATTAACCGGATCGGAAGTACAACCTACATCTGTTTTGGTAACGGTTAAGGTGTATGCGCCAGCAGCCAATGCAGTAGCTGTTGAAGTTGTTTGTCCGGATGACCAGTTAAAAGTGTAACCTGTAAAAGGTGATGCAACTGCAGCGCCTTGGTAGGTAAGCGTTGCCAGCGATGTTGTGCCATCGGGTGTGCCTGTACAAATAGTATTAGGCGTGCTGCTTAAAGTAATAATAGGGAATTCTTTTTCATCGGGTACCTCTATGGTAGCCGTGTTGCGGCAACCGTTGTTGGTGTTTGTAACCTGTACGGTGAAGAAAGCACCTGCACCACCTTGCAGTCCGGTAACAGTGGAATTTATTGCTCCACCAATCGGAGAACTAAGGTCGTTGCCTGTGTGCCATTGATACGTATAGTTTGCTGGCGTTCCAACACCATCAACATCGGTAACGGAAGCTTCACCGTTTGCCGGACCTGTACAATTGGTTGATCCGATTTCGGCTGTGGTAATTACCGGTAACACCGCATCGTTACCTACTTCGGCAGTTTCTGGAGTTGATGAACAGGACACATCGTTTCGGGTTACGACAACGGTATAGTAACCTGAGTTAACCTGTGTGATGGATGATCCGGTTTCGGCACGAGGTGCACCGCTGGCCACGCTTCCATTATACCAGGTAAAGGTATAATCTGTAAAGTCTGCAACCGGAACGCCATCAAACGTTACAGAAGCAATTACACTTCCGTTGAAGTTGTTTGTGGAAAGTGCAGGGTCACATATGCCATTATCTGTTGGAGACAGCGTAACAATTGGGACTACTATATCTTCTGATACCGTAGTGTGTGCAGTAGTGAAACACTGCGTAGCGATGTTGGTAATGCGTACGGTGTATGACTGACCTCCACTTGAAAGATTTTCAGCGATCCGGTTGTTCACTCCACTTACATCAGTGTGCGCGTTGGCGGGTAATGTATTTTGTCCCACAAACCATTCGAATGTGTATTCGGCAGGATCTTGCGTAACACCACCAAGTTGGGCATCAGCCGAAACAGATCCATTTGGATTGTTCGGATCACACGAAGTTTGAGGGGCAAGTTCTGTGAACAGTACCGTTGGAAGTTGGGTATCGTCAGTTACTTCAACAATTTCGGTTGTGGTACCGGGGCATCCCGAAGCAATTTCGGTTACTTCAACCTCATAAAAGCCTACGGGTAATAAATTTCGGTTTGGTGTGCCGGCAGCTCCATGTACAGGCGGCAGAAGACTTCCCCGTGTGCTGGTTCCATTGTCGTAGAAGTACCAGTTGAATGTGAAGTTAGCAGCTGGTTGCGCAACCCCACCGATTAGCGCTTCTGCTGTTACCGATCCGCTATTCGGATCATTACAATTTATAACTCCGGTTGCATTTGCGGTTAAATCTGGTTCTTGCGCAAGGTCAGCAATGTTGGCACTGGCCGTAATCTGACAACCTCCTGATGAGGTTACCACTACGGTATAGGTACCAGCAGCCTGGTTTGCCAATATCGGTCCGGATACACCAATCGGAGCACCCACATCTTCCCATTCAAATGAATAACCTGCATTGCCTCCAGCCACATTTGCTTCGAGTCTGCCGTTCGGTGGATTACATTGAGTTTGATCAGAAACCACCGTAATGGTTACTGCAGGAAGAATGGTAATCGCATCGTTTATGGTTACCTGGGTTGTATCACTACCGCAGCTTACGGTTTTATGGCGGGCAAATACGGTATAGTCTCCACCCGGTATGCCGGTATAAAACGGGCCAACAAAATCGGCACTGGCTATGGGGCCAGCTGTTGTTCCATCAAACCAATAGAAATCATAGTCCGCTGTGTTTTCTATTCCGCCTACAGGAACAAAGGCGCGTGCAGCCCCATTGGCTGGAGCTGAGCAGGTTTCATTTGGGTTGACCTCAACAGCTGTTAACGGAGCGGGTAAATAATTCAATCGTACGCCAAAGATGTTATCTGATGGATCACACTCGATGTAAGGCGTGTTAGGTAATGTAATGGGTGTTGGAATAGTGGTTCCATTATCATTTAAAACAATGTATAGAGAGTCGGAGCCAATTCCGGTTATGGGTGCATCAACGATTGCGTAGGTGTCATTTACCTCAAGGTTAAGGTTGACTGTAATCGTGTTGAGCAACGTAGCGCCCGGCAAAAGCGGATTCGAACTATAGAAACTAATCGGTATATCGCCTGATATGGATACGTTACCCAGGTTGGTGATGTCGAACGAAACCGTGAAGTTTAAATCGGGACAGGTAGGTGCGCTGATCACCGGATCAGTTGTGCCAAACGTAATGTTAGGCCCTGCAAACTGTGGACAGCCTTGCGAATCTAAAAACGGTGATTGATTTAGAAATTTATTTAAAGGTCGGTTTGGTCCTTGTGTGCAAGTTCCTGTAGAAAATACCAGGTGGTGTTTTTGAATTTGCCGTGGAATGGAAAGATCATCATTCACGTTTACCACAAAGTAACCGTGTTGGTTCCATAACCTGCGGGCAGGCACCCACGGTTCACTGGCTGATTTAAAAACACGGATATGTGCATACTGTGAATAGGAGAGTGTATTGAAATTATCCCAGGCTTCTACATCGTCAAAACCACAGGTAACACAAATTTCGGTCGACCCATCTGCGTCTACATCGGCTACAATCGGGTATTCCCGATTGGTTCTGGAAATACAGCGCTGCGATGTAAATATTGAACCGTCTGTTCCATCAATAATGTACAGGTATTGTTCATCCCGGTATACAATTTCAGATTGTCCATCACCATTGAAGTCGAAAAGTGTACAGCCGGTGTGACCAGAGGTTTCTTCGTTGATGACCACACGCCACAGAAGGGTCATATCTTCGCGCAAGGCGTACAGGTATTTTCCTGATACATAGGAGAGGTTGAGGTTTCCATCACCGTCCAGATCGGCAATGTTAACGCGGCCTGTACCCTGGCCCCAACCATTAGGAGCATAGTCACCTGTAAGGTCGCGGTAAGTTTGAAGCGTGTTGTTAAAAACATCCCAAAAGAAGATTGTGGTGTTCTGATTATGACCAATGGTTGAACCGGAGGCCACTACATCCAAGTGCCCATCCTGGTTAAAGTCGGCAACACTGGTAGCGTTATATTGATTTCTGACAAAATATTCATTTCGGCTTTGAAGGAGTGTAAGCGATCCTCCATCAGTATTTCGTGCTGCAGGAATATTAACCTGATAGATTCTTAACCCCAGCACAAGTTCAAGACGAGTGTCGCCAAGTATATCAACCGCAACAGGTCCACCGTTCAGGCGATCATCCCATTGGTTGTTGGGCACAGTGGTGGCCACCAGTCGTCTGCCGCTATGGGCATCAAAAATTTGGTCTTTACAATAAAGCTCAACAAGCCCGTCACCATCAAAATCGGCAAGTCCGAAATTTATTGGATCATGGTCACCTGGCATTCGGTTTGTTCGCCACAAAAAGTTGAGCTGGCAATCGTATGCATATATACGGCTGTCAGTACCAAGAAAAAAGATCTCGCCACAGTTATCGTCATCTACGTTGGCAATCGCAACTTCCCAGTTTGGGGTGGCATTGTTTTCTAAAAGCGCCTGATGCTTGATAGAGCCATCATCCCCATTTAGGATAAATATTCGTTTCGTATACCGGTTCATGCTAATGATCTCCGGTATGCCATCACGATCCAGGTCGCCAATGGCAATACGCGAAAGGTGGTTGGCTGTTTCATCCTCTGATGCAAAATCAAGCGTCATGGTAAAGGCAGGTGCTGGAGGTGCTGGAATGACACAATCCGCGTCATTTCCGATAAATAAATCTTCGCACACCACACTATTGGCACACTCGTTATCGTAACAATCCACAAAGCCATCGCCATCATCGTCAATGCCGTTGTTACAAATTTCCTGGGCCATTACTGGCGCCACAACAAAAATTGCGAGGGTAAGTAGTAGGTTTCGTAGGTATTTGGGTTCCATCTTCTCTAAAAATTCAACGTATCTTTCTATAAGATTTCTTTCTTAAAGGTAACATATTGGCACCGCGTGTTTTTGTACTTTGGAGCCAGTAAAGCCTGTTTTGCACATGGAAGTATGTAATTCCGATTGTTCAGAATGGCCGTTTTGCCTAATTAAAATGCTAAAATAGCAGATGAATTCAACTTTTAAGCCGATGAACGACCAAAATGAAGCTTTGTTCATGCGTAAGTTTAATGGCAACATTATGGTAAAGCTTAACCCCATTTTTATGTTTGTTTTACTGGGACTTTTAGCCTGGAATAAGGCAGAAGCCCAGATTTTAGTTGGTCCGGTGGTAGGCACCCATGTCGGCTGGGCATCTTTCGATGATCGTGATCTTAAAGATTTCTATGACGTAAGCCCAACGTTTGGTTTTCATGCGGGGGGAAGTGTAGCCTTTCGGGTGCAAAAGCGATATTTTCTGCAAACTTCCATTATGTATACGCAAAAGGAAAAGAAAATCAGTGGGGGTGGTGATGGCATGTTCAGCAATTCTTTGCGAAATCAGTACATCGATATGCCCATTCTATACACAGCTGAATTCAAGGCCCGACTGGGCAAAGACAAAGTGTACAAATGGTATTTGGGAGTTGGTCCTAATGTGAGTTATTGGTTGGGTGGTAAGGGAACACTTGCCAATAGTAGTCTGGACGAAAACCTGATTGATGAGTTGAAGTATACTGTTACGTTTGGAAAGCAGACTGAAATTGGTGAGCAGGAAATGAATGTCGAAGATCCTAATCGTGTTCAATTGGGTTTGAACATTTCAGCAGGTTTAATTTTTGAGCCAATGGGGATACATAAATTTATGCTGACCACACGTTACGAACATGGACATAGTTTTCTTAGCAGGAATAGTATGGGCGTTTACGGAGAGATAGATGCACAATATCAGGACGAGTTAAAAGTTCGTAATAATGCCTTCGTGGTTTCACTTTATTACTTTGTTGACTTAAAAATCGAAGAACGCCATAAGGGGAAGAGTACCAGCAAAATTAAAACCGGTAAAAAGAGAAGGAGATAATCCGGTTTTCTACTCCATATCGTGATTGATCAACTAAAACTGATTTGTTTCTACGGCCCCGAAAGCACGGGCAAATCGGTTATGGCAAAAAAAATAGCTGAGCAGTATAATACTGTTTTTGTTCCCGAAGTAGCACGCGAACTGATTACCACTAACGACTTTAACCGGGAAGACATCATAACCATTGGGCGCAAGCAAACAGAGCGCATCTTTCAACAGGTGCGCAAGGCCAACAAATTTCTGATTTGCGACACAGATCTGATTACTACACAAATTTATTCGCGCCATTACCTGGGTGTTGTTCCGCCAGTACTCTATGAATTTGAAAAGATGGTGGAGTACGATCAGTACTTTTTATTTGATATAGATGTGCCTTGGGTAAATGATGGTTTGCGCGATCTCGGAGAAATGAATAAACGTAGAGAGATGTATGACCTGTTTAAGGCTGAACTTGAGCGAAGAAGTATCTCATGGATTGATGTGCGTGGAAGCTGGGAAGAGCGCACGCAGATTATTACACGAGCAATCGATAAAATGCTTGCGTAATCGGACTCAGTTTGATTTGGCCTTGCCAATCAGATGACCACGCATGGCAAAAAACAAAATAAACAGGTAGCAAGGCAACATAATGGCAAAGAAGGTCCATTGAAAGTCGTATTGTTCTTTCAAGCTCGCGAAAATTTTAGGGATGATTGCACCACCTGCAATACCCATAATCAATAGTGCTGATCCACGCTCAGTAAATTTTCCAAGTCCGTCAATGGCTAAAGGCCAGATGGCTGGCCACATCATGGCGTTTGCCAGGCCAAGCGCTGCCACAAAACCAACAGAAACATATCCTTTTGTTAATAAGGCTGCAACTGTAAATGCAATTCCAAGCCATGCAGAAATTTTCAATGCCGTTTGTTGCGAAATAATTTTTGGAATAGTACTCAAGCCCGCCACATAGCCAACTAACATGGCAACAAGCGTAAGTGAGGTGAAGTATTTTGTTTCGTCAGTTGGAATGTTAAAACCTTTGCCATACGTGCCGATGGCATCACCGGCCATAACTTCTGCACCTACGTACACAAAAATGCAAAACGCGCCAAGCCATAGGTAGGCAAACTGAAAAATGCTTGTTTTTGTATTTGTGCCAGTGGGTTGGGTATTAACATCGGATGCTTTTATTTCCGGTAAACCGGATTTTAAAATCCAATAAGCCAAGACGGCAAGAATAGCTGCCATGATCATGTATGGCAAATAAATGGTTGCCGCAAAGGCAGAAAGAATTTGTTCTTGTTCTTGTGACGAAGCAGCCAGGCTAACCTTTTCTTCCAGCTTGTTGATGTCTTTAAGTACCAAGGCCCCCAACACAATTGGACTAAGAATTCCGGCAACCTTATTACAAATGCCCATGATACTAATACGCTTCGCAGCACTTTCAATAGGCCCGATGATGCTGATGTACGGATTTGAAGCGGTTTGAAGAATGGATAAACCAGAACCGATCACAAATAATCCAACCAAAGACACCGGATAATTTCTGTGTGTTGCAAACTGGCCAAACACAAATGTGCCAATGGCCATTACTAACAGACCCAGCGCCATTCCCTTTTTCATTCCGGTTCTTTCTAAAATCCAGGATGAAGGCAAGGCTAGAAAAAAGTAGGCCATGTAAAAGGCTGTTGTGACCAGAAAAGCTTTGGAATCGGTATCCAACGAGAAGGCCAGCTTTACGTAGGTGATTAGCGGACCGTTAAGCCACGTAACAAATCCGAAAATGAAAAATAATATACCGATTATGATAATCGATTGGGTGTAACGGTTGGCCGTTTGCTCCATAGCTTCTAATTTTAAACTTTCGATAATAAAGTAAATTAACTGAAAGACCATGAGCACAAACAATAAACTCACCTTACTGGTATTGGCAGCAGGTATGGGCAGCCGGTATGGCGGAATAAAACAAATAGATGGCTTTGGCCCGAATGGGGAAACCATAATGGATTACTCCTTATTCGATGCCATCCGCTTCGGCTTTACCAAAGTGGTGTTTATTGTGCGTGAAGAAATAAAGGAAACTGTAAAGGAAATCTTTCTGCCAAAATTGAAAGGCAAGGTTGAAGTTGATTTTGTGGTGCAGGCGTTGGATACGCTGGTTCCTAAAGAATACCAAAACCCCGAACGGCAAAAACCATGGGGTACAGGCCATGCCATGTTGTGCGCCAAGGATGCTATTCATGAACCTTTTGCTGTAATTAATGCAGATGATTTTTACGGACAAGAGGCATTTAAAAATGTGGCTGGTTTTTTTAAGTCCTCGAACAACGATCATGCCCTGGTTGGCTATACGTTAAAGAACGTACTTTCTGATTTTGGAAGCGTTTCGCGTGGAGTAGGCGAGGAAGATGCCAATGGTTACCTGACTTCTGTTGTTGAGCGGACTAATGTTTCACGCGTGGATGGAAAAATTATTGCAAAGGAAAAAGACGGGGATGTGGAACTTAATCCCGAAGCAAAGACATCTATGAATTTCTGGGGATTTCATCCTTCCATTTTTCCGGCAACCGAAAGAATGTTCCATAATTTCTTAAAAGAAAATTCATCAAACATAAAAGCCGAATTCTTCATACCCTTAATTGCCAATGAACTGGTTAAAACCGGTGAAGGAAAAATCAAGGTGATTTCTGGTGGAAGCACCTGGTTTGGTGTAACCTATAAAGAAGACAAGGAGGCAGTTTCCCAAAAAATCAAGGATTTGGTAAACAGTGGTGAGTATCCGGCAAAGTTGTGGTGACCACAAATATTCCTGAAGAAATTCTTCAGGCGTACAATTTTGATAAGCTTCAGGTTAAGATCGCCCCTTTAGGTGTCGGTCATATTAATCAAACGTTTAAGGTAACACAAGGCTCAGCTTGTTACGTTTTACAGCGCATCAATAAGCTTGTGTTCATTAAACCAGAGTACATTGCTGAGAATATACGTCTCGTTGCCAATCACCTGGATAAAAATTTTCCGGATTACTTTTTTTTGAAACCGGTGTTATCCGCTACCGGGAATGATATTGAGTTTGATCGTGACAACCACCCGTGGCGATTATTCCCATTTGTTGAAAGCGGTGTTACCAAAGAAACCCTGACCTCGGAACTTGAGGCATTTGAAGCGGCCCGTGGTTTTGCCGCCCTTACCCGAAGACTTTCAACCTGTTCGCTAGAAAATATAAAACCCACCATCGATCGGTTTCACGACCTCACCTGGCGCGTTGAACAGTTTAGAGAATCAATTTCGATGGCTGAGCAGAGCAGACTCGAAACTGCTGCAGAGGCAATTGCTGATGCAAACCGGTTTTCTTTTTTAGCAGATGAATATAAAACACTGATTAATTCAGGGGACTTACAACTTCGCATTACGCACAACGATACAAAAATCAATAACATCCTGTTTGATACGGAAACTGCTAAAGCACGCTGTGTAATTGACCTGGATACCTTGATGCCGGGTTATTTTATTTACGATCTGGGTGATCTCATTCGAACCTGTGTGAGTCCGGTGAGTGAGGAGGAGACGGATCCTTCCAAAATTATTTTTCGAAAGAATTTTTATGATGCAGTAGTTAACGGGTATCTCACAGAAATGGGGGAAGCTTTGACAAAGAAGGAATTGCATGCGGTTTCATTTTCTGGCCTGATGATGACGTACATTATGGCACTTCGATTCCTGACCGATTACCTGAAAGGCGATGTATATTATTCCGTTCGCTATGACGGACAAAATTTGAGCCGTGCAACAAATCAATTTAAGTTACTCCAGCTTTTGTATGATGAAGTTTATCATGGAAGTAGTAACAAAAAAGGCTAACCCGAAAGTTAGCCCTTTGATCTAGAAATAAGACTTCTTTAAAACTGCTCCATGTGCGAGAAGAAGAAGTTGCCTTCAATCTCGGCATTGGCATCGCTGTCTGATCCATGAATCGCATTCGCCTCAATGGATTTAGCAAACAGGTTGCGGATGGTGCCGGGTGCAGCTTTTTGTGGGTCAGTAGCGCCAATTAGCTTACGGAAATCTTCTACGGCATTTTCTTTCTCCAAAATCATCGGCACAATCGGTCCGGATGACATGTAGGTGCAAAGGTCTTTATAGAAAGGACGTTCCTTGTGAATCGCGTAAAACTGACCTGCACGCTCCGGACTTAGTTGCGTTTTTTTCATCGCAACAATACGGAAGCCCGCTTCCTCAATCATTTTGGTAATTGCTCCCGAATTTCCGGCACTCACCGCATCGGGTTTTATCATGGTAAAAGTTCTGTTTGTCGCCATTTTCAAAGTTTCGTTAATCGGCCGCAAAAATAGTGTTTTCGGGCATAGCGCACAGTTTTGAGTGCCGATTTTGGCAATTAATTCATAATCCTATAGCGCACACCTTATTGACTATGGACTAAAATTGCCATTTTTGCCCCTTCGTTAAAAGCATGACAAACCTGCAGGAGTATAATGAGTTTATGTCTGTTTCCAGGCGAGTGGTTATTGTTACCCACTTTAAGCCGGATGCGGATGCCTTGGGATCATCTTTAGGATTGTCTGCCTTTTTGAAGAAATACGGTCATCAGGTTACGGTTATTACCCCCAGCGATTATCCGGCATTTCTCAATTGGCTGCCTGGTAATGATGAAGTTGTGATTTTCAGCGAAAGGATAGTTGAAAAAGTGAAAAGTTTGGTGGCGGATGCCGAAGTTATTTTCTGCCTGGATTTTTCTGCGTTGAGCCGGATTAACTCCATTGGCGAAATGATAAAAAATGCTTCCGGCAAGAAAGTACTGATCGATCATCACCTTGAGCCGGAAAAGTTTGCCGATTTTGAACAATGGGATGCGAAGGCGGCCTCTACTGCCGGACTTGTTTACGAATTAATTATTGAGTTGGGGGAACGGGCAAAAATTGATAGCATCATTGCCGATTGCCTGTACGCAGGTTTACTTACCGATACCGGGGGATTCCGTCATAACAACACCAGACGTGAAGAATTTATGATTGCCTCTGACCTGGTTTCTTTAGGTGCTAATCCGACACGCGTTTCAAAACTTATTTATGATACCAATACGCTTGAGCGTTTAAGGTTAATGGGTTATGTACTCAGCGAGAAGCTCGTGGTATTACCCGAATATAAGACCGCATACATGACGCTTTCGCAGGAAGAACTTAAAAAATTTGGTTCGCAGTCGGGTGACACGGAAGGATTTGTGAACTATGGTCTTTCCATTGAAGGTATTCATTTATCGGTAATGATCTATGAACGCAAGGACGAGATAAAGTTATCGTTCCGTTCATTGGGCGAATTTTCGGTAAATGAGTTGGCAAGAAAATATTTTAATGGAGGAGGTCATCGGAATGCCTCAGGCGGTTCATCTACCAATTCATTGCAGGTTACCCTTGAAAAATTTTTAAGTATTTTGCCGGAGTACAAGGAGAAGATTCTCTCAGCCCGGGTTTAACATTAAATCTAAATAAATCTATACATGAAAATCCTAAATGCAGTACTGGTTGTTGGTTTGGCAATACTATTTGCCTGTGGTGATAGTGCTAAAGAAAAAGTTACTCCAAACGGCCTTAAGTTTAACGTGATTAAAGATGGTGATGGTGTATTGCCAAAGCCTGGAGAAGTTGTTGTGTTTCAGTTTGTTTTCAGCGACTCAAAAGATTCAGTTTGGGGAGAAACCAGTGATTTGATGCCGGCAGCTGCCATGATCAACGATAGTTCAGCGCTTGTTTCAGAAGATGGCATTACCCAAATGCTGCGCATGGTCTCAAAAGGCGACAGTGTTCGGTTAAGTTTGCCTATTACTAAATTCTTTAATGAAATTGTTCGCGCACCGCTCCCTCCGGATGTTGACAGCACACTTACGTTAATCTATAATATTCGGGTTGACAGTATCATGAGTCAAATGGATTTCATGACCTACCAGCGCGAAATCATGAACGGGTTTAACGAGAAGCAACTTGCTGATGATATCAAGGCCATTGATGAACACCTGGCTGGAAAAAACATTGAAGCTGTAAAGCTGGAATCAGGTATCCGGTATGTGATTACAAAACCTGGAGTTGGTGAAAATGCCAAGTCAGGTCAGACGGTTAAAGTAAACTACTCTGGTTATTTGCTTGATGGCCAGTATTTTGATTCAAGCGTTCAATCCGTTGCTGAGGAGAAGGGAATTTATAACCCCATGCGTCCGTATGAACCCTATGAGGTTACAATTGATCAAACCAGTGTAATAAAAGGCTGGCACGAGTCGTTGAAGTACCTGAATGCCGGTGCACAGGGAACGTTTTATATTCCGTCAACCCTGGCGTACGGTCCTCAGCAGCGTAGTGAAGTGATTAAAGAAAATTCGATTTTGGTTTTTGATTTAGAGGTGTTGGAAGTAAAGTGATTATGATTATGAAGAGAAGGGCAATAAGGTTTGCAGTAGTTGGTTTGATTTTTTTAGCAACATCCTGTCTGGATACCGATTTGGGGGTATCACCTTATGAGCAATTAGGCCGTGATATTGTTGCCATTGATAATTATTTAGCAGAGAACGGCATAGTTGCACTTGTAGATGCCACCGGGATGCGGATTGTGGTACACGAATTGGGTACGGATGGCTTACCGCCAAACACCGAAAATAACGTGACGGTGAAATATACTGGTAAGTTGCTTTCAAACGGGTTAGTATTTGATTCTAACACGACAGATGGAATATCTGGAAAACTCACCGAATGGATTATGGGGTGGCAAATTGGCTTGTCTATGCTTCCAGCGGGAAGCGAGGCAACGTTGTATATCCCGTCAGGGTATGCGTATGGCACAAGGGGTCAAGGTTCAATTCCTGCTAACGCCAATCTGATTTTTGATGTGGAGATTGTATCAGTCTCACCAACACCACAACAGCAATCCAGGCTAAACGATGACATTGCCACTATCGATGACTATCTCACAACAAACGAGATTGAAGCCATTGAACATGAAAGTGGAATACGTTATGTAATCACAGAGCAGGGTTCGGGATCTATTTCCCCAACATTATATGAACAGGTAAAGATAAACTTTAAAGGAAAGTTACTTACGGATGGTACTGTTTTTATAGACCAATTAGTTGAGCCACGTACTGATTTTAGTAGCCGGGTAGTAAATTTTCCGCACGGTGTTTTGATTGGACTACAATTAATGAAGGAAGGTGATAAAGCGACTATTTATGTTCCTTCAATTTTAGCTTATGGATCGCGAGCGTACACAAATGTCCCTGCAAATTCAAATGTGATTTTTGAGATTGAATTGTTAGAAGTCAATCCATGAGTAGTTACTGTATTGCTTCCAACAACAAACACAAAATAGAAGAGATGAGCACCATAATGGGCTCATCTTTTTCTTTTTTAAGTCTGGAGAATATTGGTTGTAGTGAAGAACTGCCTGAAACGCAAAACACATTGGAAGGCAACGCACTTCAAAAAGCAAGGTTTGTTTTTAATCGGTACAAAATTCCCTGCTTTGCTGATGATACAGGCCTTGAGGTTGAAGCGCTAAATGGCGAACCTGGAGTCTATTCTGCCCGCTATGCTGGACCAACGCGCGATGCGGAAGCCAATATGAATTTACTGTTGAATAAGCTGGAAGGTAAATCCAACCGCCATGCAAGGTTCAGAACGGTAATAGCCCTGATCGATAATCAAGGTGAGCATCTGTTCGAAGGAATCGTTGAGGGAACAATCACTCATGAAAAGCGCGGAAGCAGTGGGTTTGGTTACGACCCCATTTTCCAGCCTAAGGGTTACACACAGACTTTTGGTGAAATGCCGCTATCAGAAAAAAACCAGATCAGCCATCGGGCCAAGGCTGTGGAAAAACTTTGCGCTTACCTGCTGCAAAATCAATAGAAGTTAATTTTTCGGCTCTTTATTTTAAGGCGATATTTGCGCCATGACCAAACCTTTTACCATTGGGATAACCGGAGGCAGCGGATCGGGAAAGACGTATTTTCTCAAACGCTTATCGGATCGGTTTAAAGAGACTGAACTTTGCCTTATTTCACAGGACAATTACTACCATCCACGCGACAGGCAGCAAGAAGATGAGCGGGGCGTAAAAAATTTCGATTTACCTGAAGCCATCGATCATCAACAATTTGTTCAGGACATTAAACTGTTAAAAGCCGGAAAAACCCTTACCAAGGATGAGTACACATTTAACAACCCGGCAGCAACTCCACGTAAGCTAATTTTTAAGCCAGCACCCATCCTGATTATCGAAGGGCTATTTGTTCAATATTTTCCTGAAATAGAGCATGAACTGGACTTGAGCATTTTTATCGAGGCAAAAGATTACGTGAAATTATCCAGGCGCATTAAGCGCGACAACGAAGAAAGGGGGTATGATTTGAACGATGTATTGTACCGTTACCATCACCACGTAATGCCTGTTTACGAGCGGCTTATTGAGCCCATTAAGCACAACGCTGATATTGTGATTCCCAATAACAGCCACTTTGAACGAGCCCTGGAAGTGATAATTCTAATGATTCAGGCCAAATTGGCCGGTTTTAAGGTCTGATGCCTCTTTTTTGACCCGGCTGTTTCAAAATTGCTTCAATTGTATACTTTTGTAGGCCTTAATGAAAACCTCGAAAACGATACGATTCTGGTCACTTGCTATGGGAGTTCTCACAGCAGCGGGCATCCTGTTTTCGCAGTTTTTTTTCTTTGGCCAGCAAGAAACCCTTGCAAAGGCAGAAGTTGAGCAACACGATACCACATCTAACTCTGAAGATGGGGATCAATTCATCAGCCAACCCTCTTTCTCCCAACCGGTAACCGCTTCATTTGTTCTTCAGCAAGAACTGGCAGTTATTCAGGAAATTCTTTTCGGGGATCATGAGCCGGAGGAAGCGCCTATTCAATTAACCCTTTCAACCGGAAAATTCTTTCGGGCATTGTTTCAGTTTATCATTTCACCAAACGCACCCTAACGCGTTTGAATTCTTCACTGCCGGAGTTTTACCGGTTCACTATTTCTTAAACACTTAATTTTTAATAATCAGTTTTTATGCAGAACAAAGGATTTGTAATTGTACTTACCATTATTGTTACGGCTCTTTGCTTGTTCTATTTGTCGTTTACGTTTGTATCCAACAAAGTTCAGCAAGATGCCATTGATTATGCCACCGATGCGAGTGGTGTTTTGAACCTGAGTAAAAAACAAGCTTACCTCGATTCCATCTGGAGCCAGCCGGTGTATAACCTGTTTGGCGCAGAGTTTACCTACAAGGAAGTAAAAGACAATGAACTTAGCCGTGGCCTCGATTTGCAAGGAGGTATGCACGTAACCCTGGAGGTTTCTCCGGTGGATATTATTAAGGGTCTTGCCGGAAACAGCAAAGATTCGGCATTTGTGAAAGCCTTGGCAAAGGCACATGAGCGTTCGAAAAGCAGTCAGGAGCGATTTTCAAGTCTGTTCTTTGCTGCATACCAGGAAGATAATGCGGGGGCCAGACTTGCACCTGTTTTTGCTTCAACCGCAACACGCGGTCGTATTAGCTTAAATGATTCAGATGAGCAGGTTGTTACTGTAGTAAATGAAGAAATCGACAGGGCTATTGAACGTTCCTATACGATTCTTAAAAATCGTTTGGATCAGTTTGGTACATCGCAGCCGAATATTCAGCGCTTGCCCGGAACAGGCCGAATTCAAATTGAAATTCCGGGTGCTGATAACCCCGCACGCGTACGGAAATTATTGCAAGGCGTGGCACGCCTTGAGTTCTGGGATGTGATCGAACCCAATGATATCAACAGTTCGTTGATGGCTATCAATGCAGCACTGGTTAAAGAGAGACAAGTACAAGGCGCACTAAATATAACTACCGGAGAAGATCAGGTTGGCACCTCTGCAGACACAACGCAAGCTGATGGTGTAACCGATTTGGAAAAGCAGTTACAATCGGCAGCAGCAGGAGACACAACCTCTAATAGCTTGGATTCGCTTCAGAACCTCAATGTGTCACCTTTGTTCGCCAAAAGCAATCCTCCAGGCCTTTTCCGTTATGCAGTAACGGATACGGCAGAGATTAATCGTATTTTCAAAAAGCCAGAGATTAAAAGCCTGTTGCCTAGAAATGTAGGTGTGTACTGGGCTAATAAACCCGACAAAGATTTTGGTGCAACCGAAGGACTTCAGTTGTATTTTCTTGACATGGGCAGATCCGGCCAGCCGAAGCTGACCGGTGAAGTAATCAATGAAGCGCGTCAGGATTTGGATGAATACGCAAGGCCATCAGTAAGCATGACCATGAACGCGACTGGAACCAAGGCTTGGGCAAAAATGACTGCTGAGGCAGCAAGCAAAACACCTCGCGGCCGCATTGCCATCGTGTTGGATAATTCAGTTTACTCGGCCCCCTCGGTGAATGGTGAAATCCCAAATGGTAATTCGCAGATTTCCGGAAACTTTACTGTTGAAGAGGCAAAAGACCTTGCCAACATTTTGAAGGCAGGTTCATTGCCTGCACCAACCAAAATTGTTGAGGAAGCCATTGTAGGGCCAACTTTAGGTAAGCTTGCACAAAATCAAGGACTGTTATCTTCCTTAGGTGGTCTGGTGTTGGTGGTGCTATTTATGTTGCTGTATTATTCGAAAGGAGGCATTGTAGCCAACATCGCGTTGGTGTTCAACATTTTCTTCATTTTGGGTATTCTGGCTCAATTCAATGCTTCATTAACCCTTCCGGGTATTGCCGGTATTGTGCTTACCATTGGTATGGCGGTGGATGCGAACGTACTGATCTTTGAACGTATCAAGGAAGAAATTACGCATGGTCGTAAATTAAAGGATGCTATTAAAGTAGGATATCAACGTGCATTCTGGTCTATTTTCGATTCGAACCTGACTACATTGTTAACGGCCTTCTTCCTGTTTATGCTCGGACAAGGACCGATTAAAGGTTTCGCGATAACCCTTATGATTGGTATTCTTACTTCATTCTTCACAGCGGTATATGTTTCACGCGTTATTGTAGAATGGATGACCCGTAAGGGAGATGATAGTAAAATTTCATTTGACTCGTTTATTTCCCGTGCGGTGAAGAAGAGAAGAAGGTATGAGTTTGTTGGAAACAGCCGTAAGGCGTATATCGCTTCATCTGCTATAATTCTAATTGGTTTGGCACTGCTTTTTGTAAAGCCATTGAATATGGGTGTTGATTTTAAAGGCGGACGCTCATACGTAGTAGCCTTTAGTCAGCCGGTTGCTGCAACCGAATTGAAAGTTCAGTTGACCCAAAGTTTTGAAGGAGCAGGAACGGAAGTAAAGAATTACGGCAGCAACTCATCGGTGAAAGTAACCACCTCATACCTCATTGAGGAGGATAGCGAAGAGGCTGATGAAAAAGTTCGCGAAACGCTGATCAACGCGCTTCAAACCATTACCGGAAAGCAGTATACGAGTCAGGAAGCGCAGCTTGATGATAGTCGTTTTATTATCTCAAGCTCATCAAAAGTTGGTGCAACCGTGGCTGATGATATTAAGAACTCAGCATGGGAGGCCAGTCTTTTCTCATTGATCGGTATCTTTATTTATATCCTGATCCGTTTCCGTAAATGGCAATACAGTGCAGGTGCGATCATTGCTACGCTGCATGATACGCTCTTCGTGTTTGCTGCCTTTTCTATTGCAGGATTTTTGGGAATGAGCTACGAGGTTGACCAGGTATTTGTGGCCGCTATTCTTACCATTATCGGTTACTCCATTAACGATACGGTGATCATCTTCGATCGTATTCGTGAGTATATTGGTTTTGGCGCTACCCATGACCTGCGCAAAATCTTTAACGATGCCATTAACGATACCCTGAGCCGTACCATCATTACGGCTGGTACTACGTTATTGGTGGTTATTGTGTTATTGATATTTGGTGGCCAGGTACTTTCTGGCTTTGCATTTGCGCTTCTGGTTGGGGTGTCTGTCGGAACGTATTCCTCTGTATTTATCGCAGCTCCTATCGTGTTGGATATGGATAAAAAAGGACAAGAAAAAGAAGCTAAAAAAGCTGTTGCTGCAACAGCCTAATCTAAAACTTAGAGAAGAGATAACCCCGATTGTAATTCAATCGGGGTTATTTTTTTAATTACTGTTTTGTGATTTTTCCACCCTAATGCCTACCGATAAAACTCCTTTAAGTGTATCGGTGCGCATAAATTGTTCGAAGCGCACGGTGTATTTACCTGGGTTTTTGAAGGTATAGTTTTCCAATAGCGGAAACCGGTGTTCGAATACGTACCCCAACCCCGTGCTACCAAACGGTTCTCCGGTTTTCTCATGAAAAAGCAATTGATTTATTAACTTCTTCTCCAAGGGGGTGCTGCTTAACGAGTCAGATAGGGTGTACGTAAAATAAATGTTGGCGTTGGGGTAATCCGATTCATTTCTGATGGTGAAGAAAAGATTATACGGAATAGACGTATCCGCTATTTCAAAATCAAAAGTTGGGTGTTCAGTTACTAACCAATAGCGCTCCTTGAAATCCACATTCTTTTCATATAGTCGGGTTTCGTCACATCCGCTGAACACTACGATACAAGCAGATAACAGTAACAACTTTCTCATTCCTTTTTCCGGGCTTGATTTTGGTTAGCGTTCTGATTTTGGTTCCGGTTTTTGTTACGCTTTTTCTTCTTTTTCTTCTTACCGCCTTTTTGAAATTTTTTATCGAGACGTTCCAAATCGCTATTCAAGGTTTGAATCGGAGCTTTTTCTACGGCTACATCATCGGTAAGCGTAGCTGGTTTTTTGCCCGCACGATTTAACTCCAATATTTGATTCACCCGTTCCACATTTAACGGGTACCAGGTATTCTCTTCACGAAAACCGAACCACATGATGCGTTTAAAAATATCGGTCTTTTGAAGTTTAGCTTCACCTTGTTCGGTGAGCAGCGGAGCTTCAACTTTAGGGATGTGCTGAAGCGCTTCCATATACGTTTCCAGTTCGTAGTTGAGGCAACATTTCAATCGGCCACATTGGCCGGAAAGTTTGCTGGGATTAAGTGAAAGGTTTTGGTAGCGTGCCGCACTGGTGGCTACGTTTTTAAAATCACCCAGCCAGGTTGAGCAACACAACTCCCGACCACAAACGCCAATACCTCCCAGGCGACCAGCCTCCTGACGTAAACTGATCTGCCGCATCTCTACACGAATTTTAAATTCACCCGCGAGAATTTTGATCAGTTCCCGGAAATCTACCCGGTCCTCTGCAGAATAATAAAAGATGGCTTTGGTATTATCAGCCTGATACTCTACATCTGAGAGTTTCATTTGCAGTTTAAGCTCACGAATAATTTCGCGGGTACGGTACAAAGTGGGTAGCTCGCGCTTCTTCACATCTTCGTACTTCTCCAGATCTTTGGTATGAGCCAGCCGGTATATTTTCTTGATTTCGTTGTCGTTGGCGATTTTTTTCTTCTGCATCTGCAAACGCACTAATTCCCCTTGCAGGGAAACAAAACCGAGGTGGTGCCCATTGGGTATTTCAACAATCACGGCATCACCCGTGGTAAGTTGAAGCTTATCAATATTCCGATAGAAATCTTTTCGGCCGTTTTTAAAACGAACCTCTACAATATTAAACGTATCCTGAGTGGGCATCTCCATATTGGAAAGCCAATCAAACACATTCATTTTATTGCATCCGCCTGTTTGACAGGCGCCATTATTGTTACAGCCGGCTACTTTACCGCCAACCTTGGATGATCCACACGCACAGCCCATAGTAATCTATAATTAATCAGGATTTGGCGAATCACTTCAAATTCAACAAATCCATCCCGATATCTTTTCTGAAATATACTCCTTCCCAGCTTAGTTTGGTAACCCCGGCATAGGCTTTTTCGCGAGCAGATGCCATATCAGCCCCACGACCGGTTATAGCCATAACCCGGCCACCGTCAGTTACGATATGTCCATTTACCTGCGTGGAACCTGCATGGAACACGAGGGCAGGATTTGGAGCCTCTAAACCGGATATTGCTTTGCCTTTCGGATAATCGCCCGGATATCCCCCCGAAACCATCACCACAGTTGCGGCATAGTCGGCTGTTGCTTCAACCTTCTTTCCGGAAAGTTTTCCTTCTGCTGCGTCAACGAGTAGGTCGACAAAATCATTTTTTATGCGAGGCAGTACTGCCTGCGTTTCAGGGTCACCCATGCGGGCGTTATACTCGATTACATATGGATCACCGTTACAATTCATCAGCCCGATAAAAATAAAACCTTTGTAATCGATGTTTTCTTTATGTAAGCCGGCAATGGTGGGTTTAATAATCCGGTCTTCTACTTTTTTCATAAACGCGTCATCAGCAAACGGAACGGGTGAAATGGCTCCCATGCCACCTGTATTGGGGCCTGTATCACCCTCGCCAATGCGTTTATAGTCTTTAGCTTCTGGAAGAATAACATAATCTTTACCATCGGTCAGCACAAAAACAGAAAGCTCAATGCCAGAAAGAAATTCTTCTATCAAAACTTTCGTACTGGCTTCACCAAATTTTTTATCAACAAGCATTTCACGGATAGTCGATTTGGCTTCGTTAATATCGGGTGTAATGATTACGCCCTTTCCGGCAGCCAAACCATCGGCTTTCAAAACAATGGGAGGTGCGCATTCATCAAGGTATTGAAATGCTGCATCAACCTCATGCGCTAGAAAGGTTTTTGCTTTGGCTGTAGGTACGCCATGTCGCAGCATAAATTGCTTCGAAAAATCTTTACTGCCCTCCAGCTGTGCGCCCTTTTTTCCCGGGCCAACAAGCAAAATATGTTTCAGGTTTTGATCTTGTTCAAAATAATCGCGGATGCCTTTTACCAGGGGTGCCTCCGGCCCAACCACAACCAGGTTGATGTTCTGCTCCAAACAAAACTTTCCAAGAGCGTCAAAATTATCGACAGCAATGAGCACGTTTGTGGCCAATTCAGCAGTGCCTGCATTGCCCGGAGCCACGTATAACTTATCACACCGGTTGCTTTGCTTTATTTTCCACGCGAAGGCATGTTCCCGGCCTCCGTTACCAATGATGAGAATATTCATGGGGATTGGCTTAAAAAGCCTCAAAGATGGGCCGGAATGTTTAAGGTTCAAAGTTCAAGGTTCAAAGTTTTGGGAACTTTGGCCGTTAAACTTTGAACCTTGAAGTAATTAGTGCGCGTATTCGCTCATGAAATGAATGCGCATCAGGCGAATTTCTTCTTCTGAGTAATCAGCCAGCGATTCATCATTCAGTGCAGCATCCAGGCTATCGGTTTCTGCATTCATGAAATAGTCATGAATGTCATCCTGTTTTTGAGGATCAATTAGTGCCTCGAGGTAATAATTTAAATTCAGTTTTGTGCCCGAATAGCAGATGTTTTCAATTTCCGTCAACAATTCTTCAAACGACAGGTTGGTCATCTCGGCAATCTCTTCCAGGTCAACCTTTTTATCAATTTGTTGGATGATAAAAATTTTGGTTTTCGATTTATTTACCGATGACTTGACCACTACCTCTGTAGCTGTTTCAATGTCGTTTTCCTCTACATATTGCTTGATCAACTCCAGAAATTCCTTTCCGAATTTGTTCACCTTACCCATGCCCACGCCATTTACCCCTGCCAGGTCTTCTTTGGTGAGGGGGTAGGTGGTGGCCATTTCCTCTAGTGATGGATCCTGAAAGATAACATAAGGCGGAAGGTCTTTCTCCTTAGCCATTTTCTTACGAAGGGCCTTCAGCATTTCAAAAAGTTTGTCATCGTAAGCTTTGGCATTTACCGGAACTTTTTCTGATGACACTTCCTCATCTTCAATATCGGTTGTGAAGTCGTGATCGCGGGCTAACTCAACAGGCACAGGTTTCTTCAGGAAGTTTTCACCCCGCTTTGAAATTTTTAGTACGCCAATATTGTCGATGTCTTTTTCCAGGTATTGATAAATCAACGTCTGGCGGATAACCGATTTCCAGAAATCAGCATCTTCATCGCCACCGGTTCCATAAATCGGCAAATCGAAGTGGCCATAACTTTTTACGTACTCATCCTCAATGCCACGAATCACATTCACCAGGTGATTCAGCCCGAAGCGTTCATTGGTTTGCTTCACAGCCTGCAACACGGTTTTTACTGCCTCAGTGCCATCAAAGCGTTCGCGTGGATGCACGCAGTTATCGCACATGCCGCAGTTATCTTCTTTGAACTCTTCACCAAAGTAGTGCAGTAATTGGCGCCTGCGACAAACCGGAGACTCAGCGTAGTATTCCATTTCCTGTAGCAGTACACGTGCGTTTTCACGTTCCTGCACAGACTTGTCCTTATTGAATTTTTCGAGTTTGTTCAGGTCGTTGTGGCTATAGAACATTAAGCAGTGTCCTTCCAGGCCATCGCGGCCGGAGCGACCGGTTTCCTGATAATAACCTTCAAGCGATTTGGGAACATCGTAGTGTACCACAAAACGTACATCGGGTTTGTCGATACCCATGCCGAATGCAATCGTGGCTACAATAATGTCAACTTCCTCATTCAGGAAGTCATCTTGATTTTTTTCGCGTACATCCGGATCAAGCCCTGCATGGTAAGGGGCTGCTTTGAAACCATTAACCGATAACAGTTTCGCAATCTCTTCAACTTTTTTGCGACTCAAACAATACACAATGCCCGACTTGCCCTTGTTGTCGCGCATGAATTTGATGAGTTGCTTCTTGGTTTCCTTTTTAGGGCGAACCTCGTAATACAAATTTTTGCGATTGAAAGACGACAGATATATATCTGCGTCTTCCATCTGAAGATTTTTTTGAATATCGATCTGGACTTTTGGTGTAGCGGTTGCCGTGAGTGCCACTACCGGCAGATTGCCCAGTTGCTGAATCATGGTTTTTATTTTCCGATACTCAGGGCGGAAATCATGGCCCCATTCAGAAATACAGTGAGCCTCATCAATGGCAACAAACGATACCGTTATTTTTTTTAAAAACTCGATGTTTTCTTCTTTGGTGAGCGATTCCGGAGCTACGTATAAGAGTTTGACCACTCCGTTTGCGCAATCTTTTTTCAACCGGGTAATTTCTCCCTTGGTTAAGGTTGAATTCAGAAATCGTGCATTAATTCCATAGGCATTTAGCTGATCAACCTGATTTTTCATCAGGGCAATCAATGGAGAAATTACTATGGCCAGACCATCCGACAGAATTGCCGGCAATTGATAGCAAAGTGACTTACCGGCCCCTGTGGGCATAATAACGAACGTATTTTTGCCGTCCAGTATGTTCCGGATAATAGTTTCCTGGTTACCCCTGAATTGGGTATAGCCGAAAACCTCTTTTAATTTCAGCTTTAACTCGTCTTTCTCTTCAACCAACATCATGTCTACGTACTCCTGTTATGTCAATTCTTATATCTTTGCTTATAAACAAAGCTAACTCCACAAAGGGAATTGAATATAGCAAAAAATATTAAAAACATTGCACGAGAGGTGTTATTAAATGAATCCCGGGCAATTGAAAATCTGTCTGCTTTGTTAGACAACGATTTTGAAGAATGTGTTAAAGAAATTTATTCTTCAAAAGGGCGGGTTGTCATAACAGGCATTGGCAAAAGCGGCCATATGGCCAATAAAATTGTGATGACGCCAAACGCATCGGGTTTACCCACGATTTTTAAGCATTCATCAACATCCATTAATACTTGCCCAGCCCTGACTCAGCAGGATGATATTGTGGCCTGTATTTCCGAAAGTGGTACTACTTCAGAGATAAAGGTACTTGTGCCAATATTCAAACGCAGCAACATGAAAGTTGTTGTCTGTGGCAGCGTTACAAAAACACGATTGGTATCGCAGGATCGTAAATCAATTTGTTGTAAACAATTTTCGGCTTATTACCGATTTTATTCTCAGCCTGATTTAGTGAAAGAAAGAATTGCTTAGCCCTCAGCTCTTAACCCATGAAAAAAAATATTTACGTAGTGTTAATGGCCGGGGGCGTAGGCGTGCGCTTTTGGCCATATAGTCGCAATGCAAAACCCAAGCAGTTTTTAGATGTGCTCGGCATTGGAAAGTCGTTACTTCAATCAACCTATGAACGGTTTTTACCCATCTGTCCGAAAGAAAACATTTTTGTAGTAACGCATGAGGAGCATGCCACGCTGGTTCAGGAGCAATTGCCTGAGATGAATCAAAACCAAATACTGGCCGAGCCCATGCGCAAGAATACAGCTGCGTGCATTGCTTATGCTAGCTACAAGATCAGGCAACGCGACAAAGATGCCGTAATTGTAGTAAGTCCTGCCGACCACTTGATTTTGAAGGAGAGTGAATTTGTAAGCACCATCTCTAAAGCACTTGATCAGGCTCAGGATCAGGATAAGTTGATTACGTTGGGCATTACGCCCACCCGGCCAGAAACTGGCTACGGATATATTCAGTTTTTACCGAGTAAGCAGGTGTTGAAAAAAGTAAAAACCTTTACCGAAAAGCCTGAGATTTCGCTAGCCAAGAAATTTTTAGAGAGTGGAGATTTTGTATGGAACTCGGGTATTTTTATTTGGGGTGTAGAGGCCATTATCAAAGCGTTGCAAGAACATTTACCTGAAATGACGGAAGTATTTGAGGAACATTTGGCCCAGTTTGAAACGCCACAGGAAAAGGATGCTATTGAAAAAATATACGCGCAATGCAAAAGCATTTCCATCGATTATGGTGTGATGGAAAAAGCCACCAATGTGTATGTGTGTCAGGCAAATTTCAGTTGGTCTGATTTGGGTTCCTGGAATTCCATTCACGACATCTCCGCCAAGGATAAGAACAACAACCTGATTACCGGTCAGGCATTGGTGTATGATACCCGCAATTCTATCATCCGCTCATCCACACCCGGTCGTTTACTGATAGCACAAGGCCTGAATGGTTACCTGATTGGTGAGTTTGGTGATGTGGTGATTGTGTGCGAAAAGGAGCGTGAAGACTTATTCCGTCAGTTTGTAAATGATGTGAAAGCTATGAAGGGAGGAGGAGAGTTTTTGTAAAATAGCTACGGCTTATGGGTTTCTAATTTCTGCCGCACCACTTCATAAATGGCAATACCGGCAGCCACTGAAACATTCAGTGAGCCAATTTCACCCATCATGGGGATTTTGACAAGCTCATCAGCCGAGCGTAACAGTGCATCGGAAATACCATCTTCTTCTGAGCCCATAATGAGTGCAACCGGCCCTTTAAAGGCTACATCATAAATCATTTTAGAAGCTTTTTCCGTGCAAGCCACTACCATAATGCCACTTTCGCGGAGGTAGGTAATGGTTTTCTTTAAATCTCTTTCGCGGCAAACGGGCAGGTGGTTTAATGCACCAGC
Source organism: Cyclobacteriaceae bacterium (assembly GCA_030584025.1). NCBI lineage: Bacteria > Pseudomonadati > Bacteroidota > Cytophagia > Cytophagales > Cyclobacteriaceae > Cyclobacteriaceae bacterium. Next base: position 3,206,783 of record CP129487.1, on the reverse strand, counting down.
GGAGGTCTTCATGGCATCGCTGGTGATCGGAGCATTTCCTTTTTCAGGAATGATCAGCGCATCTATGCCCGCGCATTCGGCCGTCCGGGCAATGGCGCCAAAGTTTCGTACATCGGTAATCTGATCCAGCATCAATAAAAACGGTTCGCGCCCATCGCTGAATGCGGCATGCACAATGTTGTCCAGTGAGGCATAGTCAACCGATGAAAGTAAACAAACTACACCCTGGTGATTTTTGGTAGTAAGGCGATTGAGTTTTTCTTGTGGTACGTAGGTAAAGGTTAAGCCAGTATCGCGAATAAGGTGCAGTAATTCGCGTACCAGTTCATTGGAAATTCCTTTTTGAATCAGAATGCGTTCAATTTGCCTGCCCGCTTTTATGGCTTCCATCACGGCACGCGTGCCGTAAATCATGTCGGATTTGGTCATGGCTTAAAAGTACGAACGATTCGGCAGAATGTATTAAAACCTTGCCTTTCGCCACAGGTCAATTATAGCGTACCAGGTGTCACGGTAATCTTCTTCACGAATCAAAACAAAATTCTCAGGATCAAAAATGGTAGGCGATTTGGTGAACGTAAATCGGCCAATGAAAGTAGTGTTGTTGTATTCCCATACTTCCCGATCGCCCAGCAGGTAAACAACCTGAGGTAACCCGTAAATAATATAAACCATTCCCCGATCGGTTTTCCAGCCTTCCTTATATGAGGTGAAGTATCGGTTGGCCAGTTCCACATTTCGGAAATAGGTGCGCATGAAATTTCGGGCTCGTTCGGCACTTCCGGTAATGCCCAATATGATTTTGTCGAATTGGGCTTTGTCATTTCCAGCGGCTTTCAATTTGTCGTATTCCTGTGCTGTGCAGATGTAAATGAGTGGCCCAACCAGGCTTTGCAGTGTGCCCAGTTTAGGGTAATCGTCTTCAACACGGAAAGCAACACCCTGCAATGAGGCTGTATCCTGCTGCAACAGGTACAAGCCTGTTTCTTTCAGGGTCAGGCTTCCTTCGGCATCCACCAACCATAATGAATCTGACCGGATGATAGGAGCAACCCGGCCTTGTTTTGTGGCGAATGGTGGACCGGCAGCCGGAAAGGCAGTTGGGTAGTGAAATACAAACACACTGCTGTCTCGGGCAAAGCCTTTGAAATGAGTGGTTTGATTTTGCGAGATAAATTTTTCAGTTAGCGGAAAACCATCTACCTCAAGGTACGGTGTTTGGCGTGTAGGAATGCGCTTGTGAAACACACGCATTCTCTTTTGTTCATTGTAAATCACGCGTGCTACTGCGTACTGCCCCGCTAAGGATTTATCTATCGTTACTTTTCCGGTCTTTACCTGTTCGTTCGGTGCTTCCGGAGAAACGTTTGTAAGCGGTGTTCCTTCTTTATCCGCTAAAGATGATCTTGCATCCCAAAGAATGTCATAATCAAAAATTCGTTTACTGGTGTCTGTTAGTTTAAGTTTGTAGTGGATGGTGATTTCGTTTCCGTTGTTGATGATTTCCCAATCCAGTTCAAACTCCTGCCCGCTGGCATACAGGTAATTGTAATTGATGGTGTTGAGTTGCTGTGCTTTTACCAACGTGCTGCCGACCAGAAAGATGGTGGTCAGTAACAGAAAAACCGGTTGTTTAAAGAAGCGAATTAATTTCAACATATTTGCCCCCTGCTATTCGAGACTGTTCGTTTACTTTTGTGCTGAATTATTATGGCTAAAATATACACAACGGAGATAACATCCGAGCATATTCCATCCGATAACCCTATTCATCAACGTTTATTTAAAGCCTATGTTGCGGCCGAGCCTTATGTTTCTGGAGATGTGCTGGAGGTAGGTTGTGGTGAAGGGCGAGGGGTGGAGTTGCTGATGCAACATGCCAAAACGTTTACTGCCGTTGATAAGATTGACGAAGCTTTGCAGGTACTTCGGAATAAATTTCCGGGTGCTAAATTTTCAGCGATGAATCTGCCGCCTTTGCATGGCTTGGGCGATAACAGCTATGATTGTGTGGTAAGCTTTCAGGTAATCGAGCACATAAAAAACGATCGTTTTTATTTACAGGAGATTCAACGGGTACTTAAGCCGGGTGGAGTGGCTTTAATTACTACACCCAATCGAAAAATGTCATTGAGCCGAAATCCCTGGCATATTCGCGAGTACCTGGCTGACGAATTAAAAGACCTCGCGAAGGGAGTTTTTTCTGAAGTGCAGATGAAGGGCATTGCCGGTAATGAAAAGGTGATGACGTATTACGAACAGAATAAGCAATCGGTGTCGCGACTGATGCGTTGGGATATCTTTAATCTGCAATACAACCTGCCTGCATGGATGTTACGCTTTCCGTATGAAGTGATGAACCGGTTAAACCGGAATAAACTTCAAACGGGTGATCAATCGCTTGTACAAAGTATCCGTCATGAGGATTATGTGGTGACAGACGATGCGGCCAATGCGCTGGATTTATTTTTGATTGTTCGCAAATAAAAAACCCCGCTAGTGTAGCGGGGCTTCTTGGTTATTTGTGTGACGTCAGTTATTGTAACTCACTCGCATAGCGTTGATAGGCATCTTCAAAACGTTTGGCCAGATCACTTTCACCGTATTTGTATAGGGCCCGTTGAAGTTCACCAAGAACAGCTATGTTATTGTACAAATCGCGAGTTAGAATACCTTCCTCAATCATAAAGTTGGCCATCTCATCAAAACGATTACCAACAATAGTTGCAATTTCAATTGCCTTTTCTTTTTCACCGACCTCTAATAGCAATTCTACCATCAGGGCATTTATGAAGTCGTAGGGAACGCCCTGATCAGGCATTTTCTCCAGACTCATCATCAGTAGCTCGCGTGCTTGTTCTGTCTTACCTTCGGCAATAAGCGCTTCGGCAATTTCATTAAAGGTTGAGCGATGATTCTGTACAAAACTTCTGTAATCAACACTAAAGAATGCATTGGGGTTATCCAATCCGCGGAAGCGAAACTTCTCGGTAAGATTTCTATAGGCCACGTCTGTGTTTACAAACTTATTCTGAGGCACCGGGTTTCTCACGGGCAGAATGCGGAATGCATTTCCTTCAGAAACCACGAAGGGCTTCAGGTCGATGTTGAATTGTTCTAATGAAGTATTGTTCACATAAATGGGACGCTCCCAATTGTTGGTATATAACAAATCCAACAATGCCAAGTCTTGTTTCATCAGGCTGTTGCCTTTTACGCGCAACCGCATTTCCGGAACCAGGTATTGCTGCAGGTTTGCAGGTATAATGCCCATCTCCTTCACTTTGGTGGTATCCACTTTTAAGATCAGGTCCTTGGAAGGGATCATGTTGGTGGTACCGTACATCGGGTGAATCAGGTTTTTGCTGTTCTTTTTGATCAAATCCAGGTACTGTGCCAGGTCAATGCTTTTAATGCCGGTTTCATAGTACATGAGGCCATCGTTGAAACCACCCTGACGGTAATTTTCTTCGGTTAGCGTATACGGGAATGGCTCCGATTCGTAATGCCTGCGCATACTTTGGTAGATGTACCAATCGGTGTTGTAGTAGCTTAATACCACTACGCGCATGTCGGTGCGTTCGCCTTCCACTTCCTGTGCATACCACAGCGGGAAGGTGTCATTGTCGCCACCGGTAAACAAGATGGCGTTAGGTTCACATGAATCCAGGTAGTTCACAGCAGAATCAACCGAGAAAAACCGATCAGAGCGATCATGATCATCCCAACCTTCGGCAGCCATGATTGTCGGAGCTGTTAAACCAAGCACGATAGCAATTAATGCGGCAGTCTTTTGGCTCTTCAATATCTTTTCAATACCGCTGGCAATGGCGATTACACCAAAGCCAATCCAGAAGCAAAACGCATAGTATGAGCCGGCATAAATATAATCGCGCTCACGTGGTTCGGATGGAGGAGAGTTCAGGTACACCACAAGGGCCACACCAGTAAGCACAAACAACAAGCCTACCACAGCAAAATTTTTCTTGTCGTTAACATATTGGTAGATCAATCCGATGATTCCGATAATCAATGGGATCATGAAGAAATTATTCCGCGCCTTGTTCACCGAAATCATCTCGGGTACATCTTTAAACCAACTCGTTGGGCCCAACCAATCTTCACCTATGTCATCTCCATCGCGGCCAGCAAAATTGAACATGAAGTAACGCCAGTACATCCAGCCGATCTGATGACTGAACATGAAACGGATGTTATCGACAAACGTTGGTTTTTCACCTTCGCGCAAGCCAAGCTTTGACCGGTACAATTGCTGATGCTGCCTGTCGGTGCTGTAAATGCGTGGAAGAATGGTCATGTGGTTCGGATCGTACACATACGAAATTTTGCGTTCAGCCACTTCATAGCGATCTTTTCCCTTACGGTACTGCGCAGCACCCTCTTTAATGTCGACAATTTGAGCCGTATAGTACTGACCATATAGGAGCGGGCGACTTCCATATTGTTCACGCTTCAGGTAGCTCACAAAACTCATAATGTCCGATGGATCATTCTCATCTATCGGAGGATCGTAGTTTGAACGGATGACAACAATGGCATATGATACATAACCGATCAGGATGAATGCGGTGGAAAGCAGGAAGGTATTTAAGGCCGGTTTGTTATTCACCTGCGTATAGCGAATACCATAAACCAACGCACCAATAACCAACAAACTGAAAAAGATTACTCCGCTACCGAAAAACAAACCAAGGGTGTTTACAAAAAACACTTCAAAGTATCCGGCCAGTGAGGGCAAGCCCGGTATGATAAAATCGTTGATAAAGATGATCAGCAAGCCACTTACACCAAGCGTAGCGATTACTCCCCAGGTGGTAGGCTTATACTTCTTGAAATAAAAGATAAGGCCCAGGGCAGGAAGCGTTACCAGGTTCAGCAAGTGAACGCCAATGGAAAGGCCCACCATGTACGAAATCAAAATCAGCCAGCGGTTGGCTTTCGATTCATCTTCAATAACATCCCATTTCAACATGGCCCAAACCACAAAGGCGGTAAAGGCTGATGACATCGCGTATACTTCGGCCTCTACGGCAGAAAACCAGATGGAATCGGCAAACGTGTTGGCCATAGCGCCCACAAACCCTGCGCCCATAAGCAGCAAGGTTTTGTTATCCGTGAGCAATTCAGGTGTGGATAGCTTTAACAGTTTACGGCCAAGCAGTGTAATCGACCAAAATGTAAAGAGTGAAGCGAATGCACCCGAAAGGACACTCATAAAGTTTATCCAATAAGCCACTTTGGTGGGATCATCAAACGCCAGAAAGGAGAACAACCGGCCCAGTAACAGGAACAAAGGGGCACCAGGCGGGTGTGGAACTTCCAGTTTGTACGATACAGCAATAAATTCACCGCAATCCCAGTAACTGGCGGTTTCTTCCATGGTTATCCAGTACACGGCCAGCGCAATAATAAAAACCGACCAACCCGTCAGGTTATTGATTTTTTGAAAGTTCATGAGAATGCTTAAACGGTTACGTATTTAAAAATCGTAAAGGGGCGAAAATACTGATTTTAGGGTTATAATAGATAGATTTAAATACTAACGGTAACACTTGGTTTACTTGTACACCACGATGTAAAAAACCAGCCACAACAGGAAAATAAGCACATAGGAACTGAGTACGATATACCACACGATTTTCTTCTCTTTTCTGGCATAATGATGGATTCCTGCGACCAGCAAAAACCAGTAGACCACCTCAAAAACATTGAGGGCACGCAAGGGATAGGCGTACCGGGTGTCAATGGAGTAGTAGTCGAAAAAGTGCATCAGCGAAAGCGGATAAAATGCCCCGATGTCGGTCCAGGCCGGATCGGGTTCAATGGTTAAAAACCAGATAATTTTGAGTAGCTCTGGGATAAAAAAAACAAACTCAGCCCCGATTACCACGCCCCAGCATTGCCCGTAGGTTACGCGGTAGCCGTACATGAAACAACCCACCCAGATGACAAAGGCAATGATGGTGAACTTCCATAGGTAAACTATTGGAATGGAAATGAACTGTAAGGTACTGATCAAGGTTAGGATTGTGCCCTCCGGCCGGTCTTGCAAAAACTCAAATGCGGCTGTTTCGTTTTCAATGAAGGATTTTTTCAGGTAGAGCAACAAAACGGTAACCAGGCAAAGTAATACAAATAGCAGTTTTTTGTCGGTTGCGAATATTGATTTAGCTTCGTTTTCCGTTTGCATACCGGGGTGTTGTTAAGGTGTTGTAATGCTATGGTTATTAAGATTCAGACACAACTTTTGCTGGCCATCATTTTTTGTTTAGTCGCGTTTTCCGATGGAAAAGCACAGCCGGTTGCAAAAAATGATACAACAATAATTCTCATTTCCGATTTGGGTGTACAGTTGCAGTGTACCCAGGCGCTGAATGATTTATACAATTTTAAATTTACCGAGGCAGAGTGGAACTTTCGCTACCTGCGTTACAAATACCGTTGGCACCCGCTGCCATATTTTTTAATGGGCCTCATTGAGTGGTGGAAAATTATGCCCAACACAAAAAGTGAGGCTCATGATGAATCCTTTCTGGCCTACATGGACAGCACCATATTGGTGGCGGAAAACCTGTACAAAAAGTATCCAGCCTATAAAATTGAAGCTTCTTTTTTCCTTTCTGCTGCGTATGGTTTCAAAGGGCGATTGTATTCCGATGAATACCGAAAGCAATGGCGTAAGGCGGCATCGGCAGGCAAGAATGCATTAAATTACCTGGAAGAAAGCAAGCAGGGCGCAGACCTGAGCCCGGAGTTATTGTTTGGCGATGCGCTGTTTAATTACTTTTCCGTTTGGGTTCCGGAAAATTATCCGGCCTTAAAGCCCATCCTGTGGTTCTTTCCTAAAGGCGATAAAAAACTTGGACTGGAGCAGTTGAAAGAAGTATCCTATAATGCCTTTTACACCCGCACCGAAGCGATGGTTTGGCTGATGCGGATTTTGAACAATTATGAGAATGATCAACCGAGGGCGTTTCAAATTAGTGAGTATTTATACAATACCTATCCGGATAATCCAGTGTTTCATCGCTACTATGCACGTATGTTGTACTCCGTTGGTCGGTTTGCGCAAGCTGAACCGGTAAGTAAGCAAATACTAGTGCGTATTGATAGTGGAGTGGTGGGGTATGAAGCTACGAGTGGGCGTTATGCCGCTTTTTTTCTGGGTCAAATCAATGAAGCCAAGCGTAACCTGGATGAGGCAAAGAAATATTATGAGTTGTGTGTGAAGTATGCCGAAGAAATTGATGCAACTGAATCCGGCTATTACCTGTATTCGTTAATCGCCTTGGGCGAAATCGCACAAAAACAAGACAATAAAGCGGAGGCTAAAAAGTATTTCACACTGGTCAAAAAGAAATCAAAACGTAAGGACGAAGCCTTTAAAGATGCCAAACGCAGACTCAAGAAGATGGAGCAGGTGGATTAGCCCTGCTCAAAGTTCAGGGTTTAAGGCTTAGTTAATCGCCAGATTTATAACTTTGAATCTGAGACTTTGAACCTGCAACGCACGTGGAACTCCGTGATCTTATCGTTACGCCTATTGTATTGATTTTGGTTTACGTGGTTGCGTACCTGGTAAGACCTCATGTAACGGATAATGTTAACCGGAAATATTTTTTTCCTGCTCTTACTTTGAAAATTGTTGGGGCAATATGTTTAGGCTTACTGTATCAGTTTTACTACAATGGTGGGGACACATTTAATTTTCATACGCGGGGAAGCCGGATAATATGGGAAGCATTTATGGACTCACCATTAGTTGGCTTTAAGTTGTTGCTTTCTAAGGGTATATATGAGCCAGGAGTCTATAAGTATGCATCAGAAATTCCATTCTATAGGGATGCTTCTTCATTTTTTGTAATCCGGGTAGCCTCCATTTTTGATTTGATTACTTTCTCAAGCTACTCAGCCACTGCCGTTTTGTTTAGCGTGATAAGTTTCGCTGGGGCTTGGGTTTTATTTTTAACTTTTTACCAGTCTTCGCCAACTCTTCATCGTTGGATTGCCATAGCCACATTGTTTATTCCATCAGTTATATTTTGGGGTTCAGGCTTGCTAAAGGATACGCTAACACTTGCCGCCATTGGTTTCTTAACTTATGCTGTTTATAAATTATTTATCCAAAAGAGATTTTCTTTTAGATCTGTGATTTTGATGTTACTGAGTGCATGGGTAATTTTTTCCATAAAGAAATACATACTGCTGTGTTTTCTTCCGGCTTTGCTGCTGTGGGTTTATGCTGGACAACTAGCTTCCATCAAATCTTTAGTAACAAGAATATTGACTGTACCTGTCGTTATTTCTGTATTGATAATTTCGGGATACTATGCCATTTATTTCGTAGGTAAGGATGACCCACGTTATTCTATTGATAAATTAGCAGAGACAGCTCAAATAACGGCCTATGATATTGGTTTCTATACGGGGAAGGATGCAGGAAGCACGTATAGTTTGGGTGAGTTGGATGGAACTTTTGTAAATATGGTTGGCAAAGCGCCTCAGGCAATAAATGTTTCTTTGTTCAGGCCATATCTGTGGGAGATCAAAAATCCATTGATGCTGCTTTCTGCACTTGAAAGTGTACTAATGTTAATGGCTACCATTTACGTTGCCTTTAAAAGCAGGCTTCGTATCAAGTTTTTGATTAACCCTACTGTTTTATTTTGTTTAGTATTCAGCATTACTTTTGCTTTTGCTGTGGGCGTATCCACATTTAATTTTGGAACTTTGGCTCGATATAAGATTCCACTTTTGCCATTTTATATACTGGCCTTGATTTTTCTTCTCCATTATTCGAATAGAGATAAGAAATTGCCGGTGTTGGAAAGTACCGAATAGCCTTCAATAACTTTTTGGCGGCCAGCCAAGCCAAGTTGTATTCTAGCCGATTGGTTGTTGATTAAGTATTCGAGGTGCGTAATCCAATCCTGTTCACTTTCAGCAAGAAAACCGTTTACACCATGGACAATAATCTGTTTATTGACACCAACCGGAGAAATTACGCAAGGTATTTCCATGGCCATATATTGAAGCGCTTTGAATCCGCACTTTCCTTTTGACCACTCGTCATCCGGCAGCGGCATAATGCCAATGTCAATTTTTGAAAGGTCTTCAGCCTCAGTTTCCTTATTCCATTTGAGGAATTCAAGATTTCGCAACTTCAAATCTGGCTTTTTGTCAGCAATTATTAATATCTGTACGTTTGGATATTTAGTTTCCAGGTATTCAAGAATGAGCTCTATTTCTTTCAGGTATTTTAAAGTAGAGTGAGATCCAGTCCAGCCAATGGTGATTTTTTCTGAATTTTTCTTTATTATTTTTCGCGGATTATGCAGGTTTTCAGTATCGATTGTAGTAGGATTAACCACCACATTGGAATTGAATTGCCGGGCATAATTGGCAAGGTACTCGTTTCCGCAGCTTACTTTATAGCTCCATGTACAAATGGATGCAACTTTGCCCCGCCAACGAAGAAGTTTTTCAATTTTCGATTCATTCGTTTTGTCTGTTAACCAGATGGCATCATCGAAGTCGTATATGATTTTCTTTCGAAGAATCTTTGCAATAATCCATTCAAGTAGTGGAGGGCCAATAGGGGCTGCTTCCCGATGGATAAATACAAAATCTTGAGCTCTCAAATTGAGCAGGGCATAGATTCTATGTATTAAACCTTTAATTACTTTTAATAACCTTTGTACTAAGCTTTTTTGAGTATAAAAGTTATGAAATGCATTTTGCTCTAGGAGCGGATACATTTTTACGATAAATTCTTTCTGCGCTAATACATTAAAATATTGCTCAAACCTAAAACGTTGAGAGGGTGCTTCATGCTTTGGATAAGGCACTAAAAATGTAATTTTCATAAAAGCACGTACATTTGTAGGTCAAAAATCGATATTAACCAATTAAGGGATGATTTCGAAGCGTTTTTTTTTCTGGCGTATTTTGGGAAGCATCAAGAAGAGTATGCCCAGCTTTGTAAGTAAGGCAATTATAAGGCTTCTTCCTTTGGCCTTTTTTTTATCATGGATTGAAATAGCTGGGTTGGTTCTGATCGTACCGGTTATTCGGATTCTTTTAGACACACGAATTATTTATGAAAATCCTCATTTGTACAAGATGTTCCTTTTAATCGATGCTAAAAATGAGATTGAATTTTTGGTTTTTTTTCTGGCGTTAATCGTTTTATTTTTCATTGTAAAGAATTTTGTCTTTTATTGGGCTTCATTTCGCCAAACGAAAATTACTTATTCAGTTGCCGAGCGCCTAACTTCACTTCAATTTCAACTATACCTTCTTCAGCCGTATAAATTGCATGTTAAGGATAATACAAGTATCCTGCTTAGAAAGATAATAGAAATACCATACAACTTTATTACTGGGATAATGTTGCCTGTAGTCCAGGTAATAAATGAATTTATTGTTTTACTGCTTATTATAGTTGGGATACTTATTTACAACTGGTTCCTATTTGTAAGCATGGTGCTATTTGTTGTTCCCTTCTTTTTGCTTTATTCAAAGTTATATAAGAAGCAACTAAGCAAAGTGTCAAAAGAGAGAGAGGTTGGGCATAGTGAGATGTTTAGAAAAGGAAGACAAGGTATTGAGGGCTTTCGGGAGATCATACTTTTTAATAAACTCAACTATTTCAAGCCTCAGTTTCACAGTGCAGTAGGTAAATTTTCCGATGCAATGGCTAAAATCTATCACCTGAATGCATTATCACCTAAGATAATTGAAACATTGGCTATTCTGTGTGTACTGACAATTTTTGTTGTTGGTATAGTACTGGGATATAATATAGAAAAGTTAGTGGCTTTTTTAGCAACTTTTACCTTAGGCGCTTATCGCCTAATTCCCTCAGTAAATAAGTTAATCCTAAGCTATAACAATATAAGATCTTCTGAATTCGTCTTTGATCATTTCCGCACAGTATCCTGGAGTCAAGGAGATGGAGTTGACAGTGAAGACATGGAGCCATTATCCTTTGAAAAACAAATCAAACTTTCAAATATTTCCTTTTCTTTTTATGAAGAGAAAAGGCTACTAAATGGTATCAATCTATCTATTAATAAGGGTGAAATTATTGGAATAGTAGGTAAATCGGGTAGTGGAAAATCTACTCTTATAAATATCATGTTAGGTCTTTATCAGCCAACTATGGGTAAAGTTTTAGTTGATGATGTTGAAATAAATCAGTTCAATTTAAAAAGCTGGCATAGAACAATAGGATATGTGCCACAAAATCCAGTTTTGATGGAGGGAACCATTCAGGAAAATATAGCATTCGGGGAATTTTCCGACAAAGTTGATGAAACACGTCTTCAATGGGCAGTTAAAAATAGTGGTCTTAAAGATTTTGTAAGTGATTTACCTTTAGGTTTGAAATCCATTATAGGAGATAAGAGTTTAAATATTTCAGGAGGACAAAGGCAGCGTATTGCTATTGCCAGAGCTTTATATCACCAGGGCAAAGTTTTGATTTTTGATGAGGCAACGAGTTCTCTGGATAGGGAAACTGAGCAATTGTTAACAGAATCTATCCGGCATTTACGTGATCAGAATTATACCATAATCATAGTTGCCCATCGGATTGAGGCACTTAAGTACTGTGATCGAATATTTAAGATAAAGGATGGTAAGCTTAGCGACTCATTAGCGTATAATGAAATTGTAGAATGGCAGAAATAATGTCTCCCTTGGTAAACGGTGCGCGTGTAGTGTTGGAAAAACAACTGAGTGCTCTAGAACTTGCTCGTCAGTATCAAGAAAAATTTCAACTTGATATTGGTTATCTTTTTAAAGAAACAACTGTAATCAACTTGTTTAGATGTACTGAGACAGGTTATCGATTTTATTATCCCTTTCATGTTTCAGGGGATGATGAGTTTTACAGACATTTTGGAATGTATGACTGGTATTATCTGTCTTGGAAATGGGAACACGAAGAAAGTTTGAAGTATATCCTTCCAGAAGATCATGTTTTGGAGGTAGGAGCTGCAAATGGAAATTTTCTTGACGGATTAAAGCAAAGGGGAATCCATAGAGCAGTTGGGTTAGAACTAAACTATAATGCTGCGGAGGAAGGGGGTAAAAGAGGTTTAACAATTTATACTGAGTCTGTTACTGATCACGCTGTAACACACTCCAATCAATATGATGTTGTGTGTTCTTTTCAGGTACTTGAACATATACCTCAGGTTAAAGAAGTTATTGAGGCCATGGTGTCTTGCTTAAAGCCGGGTGGTAAGCTTATTATTTCTGTACCAAATAATGATGGGTATATTAAAGATAACCCACTACCTAGTAAAATACTAAATATGCCCCCACATCATATGGGCTTATGGAATGAGGAGTCTTTAAGAAATTTATCTAAAGTTTTTCCGTTAGAATACGTTAAAGCGTGCATTGAACCTCTTCAGCCGATTCATATGGACACCTATCAATACACCCGGGTTAAAGGACTTCTACTTAATAGTGAGTTTCTTACGAAAATTTATTGGAAACTAAGGATTCATTTGCTTGTTCGGCAACTACTAAAACTATTTTCGAGGTACATTAAGGGGCACTCAATAATGAGCATTTATACAAAAAGATCAATATAGTCCTAAGTTAAGCATTGAAAAAGACACGAGTAATCCATTTGGTGAATAGCCTTGCCCTGGACGGTTCAGGGAAAGTAGTGATGGATTTATGTAGGCTAATTCCAAATGATAAATATGATGTAAGCGTGGTTTCCTTGACGCAGGAAATATCACTTTCAAAATTGCCTCAATGGCCTAACCACATACCTGTATTTTCTTTCGATTATTTTTTTGATTCCAATTATTCCCTGAGAAGATACATTACTTTGTTCTTTATCAGAAGCATAACCTTGAGCAGAGGAAGTGAGATAATCAGGTGTATCGAAGAACTCAAACCCGATGTTTTGCATTGCCACCTTCAGCCACGGGAACTTATTTTAGCGCTAGAGCTCAAGAAAAGAATCAATGTTAGACTTTTGTTCACAGATCATTTGAAGAGGTTAGAATGCGGTAAGTATTCATCGTTAAATCTATATGGTTTGGCTTGGACGTATCGTAAAATTTTTTCTCATTTTCATATAGTAGCGGTTTCAAAAAGCGTACAGGAGTATCATATTCATTTTTCGTTGATAAATAAAAGCATGATCCATCGGCTAATAGAAAATAAGATTGATACTTCATATTTCTTACCGGGTAAGAAAAGTGGTGACTCTTTACGTGTAATCTATGTGGCTCGACTTGAAGCCCGAAAGGGCCATAAGGTATTGTTGAAAGCATGGTCAAAATTAGGGAAACCTAAATGTCCAGTTGAGTTACAGTTGTTAGGAGATGGAGATGAAGCTTTTATAAAAGAACTAAAGTCTTTAGTGGAGCCAGGTCGTGACCAATTCCCGGTTAGGTTTGTTGGGAGTATTCAAAATGTCCTTCCGTATTTACAAGCCGCAGATATTGCTGTTTTTCCATCGTTCCAAGAGGGACTCTCCATTTCATTTTTAGAGAAAATGTCATGTGCCTTGCCAGTTATTGCCTCAGATATTCCTGAACTGGCTCAACTGATAAGCAATATGGAAAACGGATTGCTTTTTAGAACGGGTGATTCAGAGGATTTGTGTAGTAAACTGGAGCTATTAATCAATGATCGAGAACTTCGTGAGAAGCTTGGTGGTAAGGCACGTAGATTTGTAATGGATCATTACGATATCTCAAACCTGAAAACTGAGTATGAAGAAGTTTACAAAGGAATTCTTGCTCTACCATAATATTGTGATTGCATGAAGCAAGGTGTAGTTTATCTTGAGGGTCGACCAATTGCACACCCTATGCACCGAAGGTTTGCCGAAGCGGTGACAGAGTATATTGATTTTATTGATGTGAGAATGCAATGGCAAGATTTGGGACGTTCTTATTTATATAATCTCATCTGTTGGTTTGTAAATGCAAAGTATCTATCCTCAAAATACAAGAGCCAAGATATCTTCTTGATTGATAATCTCCATTTTACTCCGGTCATTATGAATATGTTGTTTGCTCGTCCTCGAAAAAAATTGGTAGTACATTTGGGTAGTCATACACTTTATTTTATTCGAGAAAAAAAGTTTTCCCGACTAAATTCATGGCTTCATAAACAGGCTTTGCAGCGGTACGATGCGCTAATTTGTGAAGGACAAATGGCAAGAGAAATAGTGACAGAGCTTTTAGGTGAAAAAGCACCAAAAACCTATGTTACTTTCTTGGGGCCACCAAGTGAGCGTGTAAAAGCACTTCAGTCAATTAAATATGCTAACTTTTCTAAAGTCATTCTTATCATTGCCAACGGCCCTTCGGATTTTCGCCTCTTTTATAAGGGCCTGGATGTAATGATTAAAGCTTTTGGATTGGCGGCTAATCAGATTGCGGATATCAAACTCAAAATACTGGGAGCTTGGAATGAAGCCACAATCGCCAAATTGCTTACAGGTTTAGAAGAGCATATTAGTAGTAGGATTTCTTTTGAAGGAAGCGTGACCAGCATTGAGGATTATTTAGCTGAAGCTGGATTGTGTTTACACTGTAGCCGTGGTGATGCCTTCCCAACCTCGACTATAGAGGCAATGACTGCTGGAGTACCAGTAATCGTGTCTGAATCAACTGGTACAAAGGAAGTGCTTGAGTTAGTTGATTCCAGATTGATTTCATCATTAGATGAAAATCAAATAGCAGATAAAATTATCTGGTTTTTTGAATTATCGGAACATGAGAAGTTAATGCTTTCCGCTGCTTGTAAACGAGAAGCGGAGAACTTTACGGAAGAAAAGGCCAAAGAACATTATGTTAAAACTTTTAATAACATTTGTAAAAAATTAACACTTTCAAGGAAGTGAATATTCTATTTTATCAACCATATAACCAGGCTGTTCCATACATTGAATCTGTTGGCGAACAATTTGTTCGGGAAAGGCACAGCGTTTTTTTTCTTACTCATGATCCTGAAGGAATTGCTCATGAAAATTTTCGAAAAGTGGGATGTAAAACTTATAGCTTACCCATTAAAAGAAATTTTTTTTTCCAATACTATTTCTTAAGAATATGGAAACTGACTGAGTTTTGTCGTGTACATAATATTGATGCTGTATATAGTCATTTTCAAGAGGCTAATCTTATTTCAGTGATTGCACAGTATTTTTGCCGATCAACATTTATAATCAACAGGCATCATACAGATTGCGCATTTGTAGATAATAATGTTCGTGAAAAATGGGGTGATAAAATAATTAATCGGCTATCCAAAATTTATATTGCCACATCACCAAAAGTACAACAGCAAATGGTAGAAATAGAAAAGACCGCTCCTTCAAAGGTAAAGTTGATAAACTATGGATATAAATTTGATAACCTGCCAATTCCTGATGATACTAAAGTTAAGGCAATAAGAAATCGGTTCCCTGCTAAATTACTATTGGTTCAAGCGGCCCGATATATTCCTGAAAAGAGGCATGAGCTATTATTAGATGCAATACAAAAAATAATTAGCTTAGGATTTAATGTAAAACTTTTATTATTAGGTAAAGGTCCTTTAGAAAAAGAAATTGAAAGCCAGATTAAAGCTAACCGCCTTGAAGGTCATGTTTTTCAGCTTGGATTTCAATCAAACATAATGGACTACTATGCGGCTGCTGATTTAATTGTTCACTTTTCAATTTCTGAAGCAAGCAACAGCGCAATAAAGGAGGCTGCTCTTGCTGACACTCCGGTGGCTGTATGTTCAAATGTTGGCGATTTTGATGATTATATTGTCCACGAAAAAAATGGCTTTCTATTGGATTATTATAACCCTGCTACTGATCTCATTCATATCGTTTCGGATATAATGATGGGAGAGTATAACTTAGAAGAACTCGGCCGTCAGTTGCACAGTGATGTTGTGCAGAAGTTTGACATTAAGAATGTGATAAAGGACTACCAGACGCTTAACAGTATAATATTAAATGGGTTTAAAAAGTAAATTCAAAACTTTGTTGTGGTTTATAAAAAGACCCAATATGTATCGTCAATTGGGTTTTCTTTTATACCAACGATTATTTCCGCATCCACTGGAAGATACAAGAGCTGAGGCAACCAGATGGTGTCAGCAACGAAGCGTTTCCTCTTTTAAGGCAATTGAAATATTGACTGGCAATGAAAGGGTTTTATCGATAGAAGAATTATTTCCGGAATTTTTGGCTAACGCCCAGCAAATTGTAAATGACTTGCCTGTTAAAATGGGTGGTGAAGCTGATCTTGAGCTTTTGTATTATTTAGCTGAGAAATGGCAAGCAAAAACTATTGTTGAGACTGGGGTGGCTTACGGTTGGTCATCTTCAATATTTTTGCTTTCACTCCAACATAGACCAGGCGGAAAACTTTTTAGTACGGATATGCCTTACCCCAAAATGAATAATGAAAGTTTTGTGGGATGTGTTGTTCCGGATGAACTAAAATCCAACTGGACTTTAGTATCTCTTCCAGATCGTCAGGCATTAACGAAGATTAAAAGGAAAATAGAAGAAATAGATCTATGTCATTATGATAGTGACAAATCGTATCGCGGTAGAATGTGGGCTTATAAGAAATTATGGCATATTCTTCGTTCAGGAGGTCTCTTTATTTCTGATGACGTGAATGACAACGTTGCATTTAGGGACTTTTCAAACAAGTTGGGTTTAAAACCAATAGTTGTTTTTTATGAGCCAGAGAATAAGTATGTGGGCATTTTGGTGAAATCGATTTGAAAGAAAAACGCAACATTCTCTATCTTACTTATGATGGACTGACAGATCCGTTGGGAGGGTCACAAATATTGCCCTATTTGATCGGATTGTCTAGTAGTTATAATATCACTGTAATCTCATTTGAAAAGAAGAGTGCTTTTATTCAGTATAGTAGCAATATTGAGGAAGTTATTGAAGGTAAAATCAAATGGATACCAAAGCAATATTTAAAGTGGCCGCCAGTTGTTTCAACTCTTTACAATCTTGTTGGGTTATGGTATGAATGTAAGTTGCTGTCACAAGATAATCACTTTCATATTGTTCATTGTCGAAGTTACATAACAAGCCTTATTGGCTTGTGGTTTAAAAGCAAATTTAAATCCCGTTTTGTTTTTGATATGCGTGGCTTTTGGGCTGATGAGCGTGTTGAGGGAGGTATTTGGAATTTAAGAAATCCAATTTTTGCGCTCATCTACAAATACTTTAAGCACAAGGAACTTGAGTTTATACACGAAGCGGATCACGTTGTGGTCTTGACTGAAAAAGCCAAACAAATCCTAAAGTCGTGGGGCAGAAATCATGCTGTATCCGTAATCCCTTGCTGTGTAGATACTGACTTTTTCACACCATATAGAGTAGAAGACGCTTCAAAACTTAGCATTCGACAATCGCTTAATTTGAAATCAAATGAGTTTGTGTTAACATATATAGGGTCATTGGGAACCTGGTATATGTTGAACGAAATGCTTGATTTCTTCAAAAGTCTTAAACTTCTACAAGAAGATGCCAAATTCTTGATTTTAACCGGTGAGCTAAAAGACACGATCTATGCCGTGGCCGAAGAGCGGGGGGTGAAAACAACTGATCTTATAATTAAAAGAGTTCAAAGAAATGAGATGCCTATTTACATTTCTATATCTGACTTCACAATTTTGTTTATTAGAAATACATTCTCAAAGCAAGGATCTTCACCAACAAAACTAGGTGAGTCACTGGCGATGGGGATCCCCGTTATAGCGAATGCAGGAATAGGTGATATTGATGTGCTGTTTAAGGACGGCAATATCGGAATGATAATAGAGGAATTTTCTTTTCGCAAGTATCAGGAAAGTGTCAAGAAGGTGCTTGAGTTTAAAGGTAATATCCTAGCCATCCGAAACCAAGCAGAAAGTTATTTATCCCTTAACCGCGGCATAATTCTATATAGCAATATCTACAAAGTCCTTTTAGATCAAGAAGACGATTCTTAAATGAAATTTTAAAGGGTTACCTTTGTAGTAACTTAGGTATGTTGTTTCATGATTGCTATGCGGTATTGTGTGTTGATTCTTGTTTGTTTTCTTCAGCTGACTGTAAACATTTCAGTCAAAGCTCAACTTCCTATAGCAGAATTCTTAGCACCGGGTTCAGTTTGTCTAAATCAGCGCATTGATTTTGTTAACCTATCTCAAAATGCAGATTTCTATGAATGGGATTTTTGTGAAGGTGATCTTCTCCAAGTTCCTACAGGGCTAACTATTGGCTCGCTTTCTGATGCCTTCAATCCGAAGGAGATGGACGTTGTGAAGGCTGGAGACAATTGGTATGGTTTTGCAACTAGTCGCAATACGAACGCTATCTATAGGATTAGCTATGGTACAAATCTAAACAATCCAACGCCACAGATCACAAATTTGGGTAATATTGGCAATGCTCTTGCTGGCCCCGAGCAGATAAAACTTGTTCAGGAAAATGGCACATGGTACGGTTTAGTGGTGAATAGTAGTACATCCACCTTGATGCGTTTGATATTTGGAGAATCGCTAGAGTCAACCCCTACAATCGAACTGATTGCTTCTAATATAAGTGCTGCAAATAGTGGTATGGATATTGGGATTACAAATGATGAAATAGTTGTAATTGTTACAAATTCCGTTAATCAGACACTTCAAATTATAAATTTGAGAAACTCAATCGAAAATACTCCTCAACCATTGGATATAATTACCGTTTCTGCTCCACTTGGTGCATCATCACTTGATGACATCAATCTTATAAGAAGTGATGGGCAATGGTATGCGTTGTTGATTGCATTCAATTCAAGAACTATATATAGGTTAGATTTTGGTGCGTCTCTATTTATGGTTCCTTCATTTTCGCAAATAATTACACCATCGTTTGCCACAAATGAACGACCGTCAGGAGTAAAAATGACCATCGATGCAGGAAGGTTTATTGGAATAGTTCAAACTTTTAATGGTTCGTTGTTTCGGTTAGATTTTGGTGCGAACATAGTGAACAGCAATCCAACTGTGACTAGTTTGGGGAATCTTGGTCTTCTAGCAAACAGTGTAAACTTTGAGTGTGTTAAGGATGGATCAAATTGGTATGGTTTTGTAATCAACCAAACAAGTAGAACAATCGCGAGGATTAGCTTCCCCAATATTTGTTTTGCGAATATTTCTTCATCCAACGAATGGAACCCAACAGGAATTGAGTACACCGCCTCTCAGACGTATTTTGCTTCTTTAATCGCTAGGAAAGGAAATAATTATGATTATTACAGTAAAGCGATCGATGTTTCGTCAAACATGGCACCCGATATTGAATTTAGTTCTCAAAACGTTTGCATAAATAACAATGTTGAATTTACCTCACAAAATACATCGGAAAATATTACATCTTATGCATGGGATTTTGGTGACATGAACACTTCTTCAGTGCCCGATCCGGTCCATATCTACACCACAGCAGGCAATTATGAAGTTCGTTTATCTGTTATAGCATCAAATGGGTGTGGCAACTTAGAACGCGATCATATTACAATTTTTAATCAACCTATCGTTGATTTTAACCTTCCTGCTGTATCACCGATTTGTACGAATCAAAATTATGAAATTATTAATAATTCTATTTTTGAAGCCGCACTTACTCCTGTTTGGGAATGGAGTGTGAATGGACAAGTAGTGACCACTAATCAAAATTTGAACTTTGCATTTCAGAGCCCTGTCAGTCAGGAGTTGAAACTTATAGCCTCAATACCTGGCTGCACAAGCGAGATTGTGAAGACTATCAATTCAGTAACCGAAGGCCCCCTTGTAAACTTCTCCTCATTCGGCCAGTGCCAGGATGCTCCGGTAACATTTACCAATGAAACAACCGGAGCGGTGAATGGGTATAACTGGGATTTTGGTGACGGACAAAATTCGATTGATGAAGATCCGCTAAACAGTTACGGTTCGCCCGGTACGTTTGATGTAACCCTTACGGCTTTTGGTACATCGGGGTGTAACAACACCAAAACAGAATCAGTAACCATTTACTCGAAACCTCTTGCTAACTTTTCCGTTGCGTTACCACCTTTTTCGTGTTCAGGTACGCCCACACAATTCACTGACATTACCCCAAATCCATTCGATAGTAATTTAGCCTCCTGGCAGTGGAATTTTGGAGATGGAAGCGGGTCGTCAACTGCACGTAATCCTCAGTACACCTTTCAAAATGCTGGTGACTATTCCGTAAGTCTTACAGCAACAACCAACTTTGGTTGCTCGGCCATTGTTCAAAAGCCTGTTACCATCTCTCCATCGCCCGTGGCAAACTTCACCAATTCTCCACCTTGCTTGGGAGTGCCCATAAACTTTACCAATACATCAACCGGATCGCTGCAATCACAACAGTGGCAAATTCAGAGCTCGTTTTATACGGTTGCCAACCCGGTGCACGCCTTTCTCACATCGGGCGATAAAAATGTAACGCTCAATGTAACGGCAACCAACGGTTGTATTGCTTCCGTTAGTCGCACGCTTAATGTTCCAACTGTTCTTACACCAGACTTCTCCGTATCAAGAAATTGTATTAACCAAGAAACTGAATTCACCGATATTACCAACGATGCCGCTGACACTGTAGTGGGATATGCCTGGAATTTTGCTGGCTTGGGTAACGGAACAGAAAACCCTCAGGTGTTTAGTTTTGCCAATACGGGTAATTTTAATGTTTCATTGTCGGTAACCACGCAAACAGGGTGCGTACACAGCACGGCAAAAAATGTTTCCATTATTAATTCACCACAAGCTAGTTTTATAGCTACGCCATCTTTTGGTCCTCCGCCCTTACAGGTTCAGTTTACAAACACATCAACGAATGCAACTACCTACCTGTGGGAGTTTAAAGATCCGAATACTTCAAGCAGCACTTCGGTTTCCCCATCGTTTACATTTTCAGAATTGGGCTCATATGAAGTTGATCTTACTGCATTTAATGCACAGGGCTGCTCAACTCTTTTTAGCAGACTCATAGAAGTCGTTATACCGTTCACTGATGTTGCCCTTACGCAACTTGAACTTATTGAAACCGGACAGGCTTCTGTTAAACCAGTAGTAACCATTCAAAACAAAGGCAACATTGCCATCACGAATTTGCCCTTAACGTTTGAAGTGGACGGAACTGCGTTTCGCACGTTCGTAACCACTTCAATCCCTCCGAATTCAAGTTACTACCACCTGTCGGATTTTGAGTTACCCGCATCTTCGTCATTAACTTATGTTTGTGCCTTGGCCGAAATCGAAGACACTTCTCCCGATGACAACCAACTTTGTGCCTCCGTTGATCAGTCCATTGTTGTGTTGGCCCCGTACCCCAATCCGGCAACGGCCCAATCACACATTGACGTGCAATGGATTGTTCGTGAAAATCGGGCAGTGGAGGTGTTTATGATCAACTCAATTGGACAAACGGTGTATTCTGAAAGGGTAAACTCAGTTTCGGGACTCAATACGTTCCGCCTGCCTGCAACTGGCTTTCAAACCGGACTTTACTTTTTACAGGTACGATCAGGTGATTTTTCCCGTACCCATCGCCTGATGATTCAGGAATAATCTGTCCGTCTGTCACTAATTCTTTCGCTTTTTCCGTTATTTTTACCAAATATTATTTGGTAAATCATCTTGCTATGAAAAATATAAAACTCGACAATACTGACCGGAAAATTCTGGAATTGCTTCAGCGTAATTCCAATATCACCAATGCCCTCCTGGCAAAGGAAATTGGATTATCGCCTGCGCCTACCTTGGAACGGGTTAACAAACTTGAGAATGGTGGCGTAATAAAAAGCTACCATGCGGTAATCGATCCGGCTTCTGTTGGGCTTGGAGTAAGCACGTTTGTAATGGTTACTTTGAAAGGTCACAACAAGGAAAACATTGAGAAATTCATGAACGCCATCAACAAAGTTGAAGAAGTGATCGAATGTCACCACATTACCGGTGCTGGCGATTTTATTTTAAAGATTATCTGTGCCGATATCGCTGCGTACCAACAATTGATGCTGGAGAAAGTTTCCAATATTGATGTTGTTGACAGCCTTCAGTCGATGGTGATTCTTTCCACCATGAAGAACAGCAAAGTGTTGCCTATTCCAAACTAATTTATGGTTTCGGAAAAAACGTTGATTCTGGATGCTGCCCAGGTGAAGCAGAAAATCCGCAGGATGGCTTTTGAGATTTATGAAAATAATTTCAAAGAGAAGTCCGTCATCATTGCGGGTATAGATGGTCAGGGATATGTGCTGGCTAAACTGTTGACCAAAGAAATTGAGGCGATTTCCTCCATTGAAGCCAAATTGGTAAAAGTGAGCCTGGATAAATTGGCGCCACAACAAGGTGAGGTTATTCTGGATTGTGATACCAAAGAGGTTAGAAAGAAATCCATTATTCTGGTGGATGATGTGCTTAACACGGGAAGAACGTTGGCATACGGCCTTAAACCTTTTCTGGACACGGATGTGAAAAAAATTGAAACCGCAGTTTTAGTGAATCGGAGTCACGCTAATTTTCCGATCTATCCGCAATACACTGGTTATGCGTTGGCCACAACCATTAAAGATCATGTAGAAGTTGTGCTTGGAAAAGAGTCGGCTGTTTACCTTAAGTAAGTTACATGTCTGTTCATAAATCCGAAATCAAAAAAATCACTACGCACCAGCTTCAGGAGATGAAGAATCGTGGTGAAAAAATTGCCATGCTCACGGCCTACGATTACAGTATGGCAAAAATCATTGATGGCGCAGGCATTGATATTATTCTGGTAGGTGATTCGGCCTCCAACGTAATGGCCGGTAATGAGACTACACTGCCGATTACGCTTGATCAGATGATTTATCATGGATCATCAGTAGTAAAAGCAGTAAACCGTGCCTTGGTTGTTGTGGATCTTCCATTCGGATCGTACCAGGGAAGTTCAGTAGAAGCTTTGCGCTCGGCCATTCGCATTATGAAGGAGGCCGGTGCACATGCGGTTAAGTTGGAGGGAGGAAGTGAAGTAAAAGATTCGGTTGAACGCATTCTTACCGCAGGCATTCCGGTAATGGGGCACCTTGGATTAACCCCTCAATCGATTTATAAATTCGGAACGTATTCCGTTCGTGCAAAAGAAGATGCCGAAGCAAAAAAACTGTTAGAAGATGCTCACTTGTTACAAGAGTGTGGTTGTTTTGCGCTTGTGTTGGAGAAAATTCCAGCTACGTTGGCCAAGCAGGTAGCAAGTTCACTGCATATTCCGGTAATTGGTATTGGTGCAGGGCCAGATGTAGACGGACAAGTACTGGTCATGCAGGATATGTTGGGGATCAATCAGGATTTTAAACCACGGTTCTTACGCAGGTATGCTGATCTTCATTCTGCCATTACAAATGCGGTTGGCCAGTATGTAACCGATGTTAAGGCGAAGGAATTTCCCAACAAGGGCGAGATGTACTAAGCGCCTTGTTATAATTTTCTTATCCAGATATTTCTGAACTGAGTTTTGTTGCCGTGATCCTGGAGCGAGATCACATCATCACCATGCGCTTCACCGTAGTGATGTAATCCGATGTACAAGGTTAATCCGTTAATCGTAACGTTGTTCTGAATCAAAACACCATTGTGCAGCACGGTGATGGTTGCCGGTGAATCCAAACTGCCATCCGCTTTAAAGCGAGGCGCACGATAGATAACATCATAGGTGTTCCACTCCAGCGGACCTTTCATGGCGTTAACCAATGGAGCGTGATCTTTGTACACACTTCCTGCCTGTCCGTTGCGATAAGTTCGGTTGTTGTACGAATCGAGTATTTGCAGTTCATATCGGTTCTGAAAAAATACGCCACTGTTGCCACGTCCTTGTCCCTGACTTTCCACAACATCGGGTGCACTGAATTCAAGATGAAGCTGGCAATCGCCAAACTTCATTTTGGTTTGTATACCTCCTGAACCGGGCACTACTTCCATATGGTCATTATCAACAATTTGCCAGGGCGCAGGCTTTGATGGATCTTTTTGACTTACCCACTGATCCAGATTCTTTCCATCGAAAAGGATGATGGCATCAGAAGGCGCATCGCCCAGGTTTTTTCCTGGAGTCACTACACGCACTTCAGGTTCCCAGATTTCTGTCATCTCCGGCTTCATGGGCATAGGTGAAACAGCAGGAGGCGTGTTGGGGTAATTCTGACTGAGAGCGAGTGTTGCACTGAACAAGAAGAAAGAAGAAAAAATGGAGATACGCTTCATGGTGTATGTGGTTGATACTGCCTTAAACTTAATCATTACAATCCGAAATCGTAAGCTCATCCTCTAACGCTCCGAACCACACCACACCATATTCTTTGTAAAAGCCGATGCCAATTGCCTTCCAGGTAATTTGGTTCCAGGTTCCATCATTGATGATTACCCGATTGTGTCCTACGCTTTTCTTCCATCCCGCCAGACCCTCTTCTGCATTGGCACCAATGGAACTGAAATATGAAATTTCATACCCGTTGCTGTTGTACCCGGATATTTCACGGGGCTTGTCCCACATGCAGCGAGCCTGCTTGTGATCTTCGGTGTAGCAGCAAGCCGTCCACTTTCCTTTTTTCGACCAGCTGTGTAGGTTACACTTTCCATTATTTGGATTATGGTTTTCGCTCAGATCTTTTGCATGCAATTGCGCTACTCTTGTCAGTTTCTCAGAGAGTGGAATAACCGGCAATCCTTTTTCCTTCCGGTAAGCCATAATCAGGTCGTACAGTTTTTTCTCCTCAGGCTGAAGACATATAGTCGTATTTTTTTTATTCGATGAGGAAGTAAACAACAGGCTTATCAGGATTAACGAAAATACACGTGGTTTCATAGCCGATTATTTCAACAAAAAACGCCCCAAACCCTTTAAGCCGTTTATTTCTATGCCGATTTTTTTAATTTCGGGCTCTTTAAGGCACAAACAATTTAATTATAATTCGATGAGCGAACAGAAAATAAGCATTCAGAACGGCAAACTTAACGTTCCCGATAATCCGACAATTCCTTTTATTGAAGGCGATGGCACCGGTGTAGACATCTGGCCGGCCTCACAACTTGTTTTCGACAAGGCTGTTGAGAAGGCCTATGGCGGAAAACGAAAAATCAATTGGAAGGAAGTTTTAGCAGGTGAAAAGGCTTATAACAAAACCGGAAACTGGATGCCGGATGAAACCATGACCGCCTTCCGTGAATACCTGGTAGGCATCAAAGGCCCATTGACCACACCTGTGGGTGGAGGC
The DNA here is from genome assembly GCA_030584025.1 of Cyclobacteriaceae bacterium. NCBI lineage: Bacteria > Pseudomonadati > Bacteroidota > Cytophagia > Cytophagales > Cyclobacteriaceae > Cyclobacteriaceae bacterium. The sequence goes on along the minus strand of CP129487.1, from coordinate 3,181,470 downwards.
ATTCGCTCATTAAACGTAGCCCTTCGTCAGGATTTGGATTTGTATGCTTGTGTACGTCCAGTTCGTTGGTTTAAAGGTGTTCCTTCTCCTGTTAAGGAGCCACACAAAACGGATATGACCATCTTCCGTGAGAACACCGAAGATATTTATGCGGGTATTGAGTTTCAGGAAGGAACCGAAGACAACAAAAAGTTTTTGAAGCTTTTTGAAGAAAACTATCCGAAACTTTACAAGAAGATTCGTTTTCCGAAAACCGCTGGAATTGGAATTAAGCCTGTTTCAAAAGAAGGAACGGAGCGCTTGGTTCGTTCGGCCATTGAATTTGCCATTGCCCACAAAAAGCTAAGCGTAACCTTGGTACACAAGGGTAATATCATGAAGTTCACCGAAGGTGGTTTCCGTGATTGGGGATATGCGTTGGCGAAAAGTGAGTTTGGTGCGAAAGACCTGGATGGCGGACCATGGCAGGTAATTGAAAAAGATGGCCATAAGATTGTGATCAAAGATTCAATTGCTGATGCGTTCTTGCAGCAGATTCTTCTTCGCCCCGATGAATATTCAGTGGTAGCCACACTCAACCTGAATGGCGATTATATTTCTGATGCCTTGGCTGCTATTGTAGGCGGAATTGGAATTGCGCCTGGCGGAAACATCAACTACGTAACCGGTCACGCTATTTTTGAAGCCACACACGGCACGGCACCAAAATATGCCGGTCAGGATAAAGTAAACCCTGGGTCTGTCATACTTTCCGGTGTAATGATGCTGGAGTACATGGGCTGGCAGGAAGCTGCTGATCTGATCGTAAAAGGTTTGGAAGGCGCTATCTCGTCTAAGAAAGTTACCTACGATTTCCACCGCCTGATGGATGGGGCTACTTTATTAAAGTGCTCTGAATTCGGCCAGGAAGTGGTGAAGAATATGTAATCCGATTTTTTTGATAATGAGAAGCCTCACATTTTGTGGGGCTTTTTGTTTTTGTTAGAAGCCTAACATCTTGATTGCGGTAAGTGCAGCTTCTTCCCCTTTGTTGCCATACTTTCCACCTGCACGATCAAATGCCTGTTGTTTGTTCAGGGTAGTCAATACACCAAAGATTACTGGCTTTCCGGTTTTCAATCCAACTTCGGTAAGGCCATAAGCTACTGCCTGGCAGATGTAGTCGAAGTGTGGCGTTTCCCCCTGGATTACACAACCCAAGCAGATCACTGCATCAATTTCATCACGTTGGGCCATCCATTGTGCACCAAGAGATAATTCAAATGTTCCCGGTACATTTTTTCGGATGATGTTTTGTTTTTGAACGCCATGCTGAGTCAGACTGGCTACTGCTCCGGTATACAACGCTCCGGTTATTTCTTCATTCCATTCAGCCACGACAATAGCAATTCGTGATGCTGATAAATCAATACGGGTTTGAATTTTTCCTGAAGGCAGTGATCCGGCCATAGTGTTTCTGATTTTTTGACAATAAAAAAGGGATAGAAACTATCCCTTCAAAAGTAATTTAATTTCTACTACGAATTGCTCTCCAGCTTTGCCTTAAACTTTCGGGCATTCTGGTATTCGGAAGATTCCCAATATTTGGTGATGATTTGATCGTATGCGGCTTTTGCTTTTTCTGCCTGATTCAATTTTTCGTAGGCCAAAGCAGCTTTCATCAAATAAGTAGGTGTGAAAAAGCGATTGGGTTTATAAGCAGCAGCCTTGTCGTAATAGGTTGCCGCTTCTTCAAAGTTTTCTTCCTCCATGTACGCATCACCAATCAGGCTGTAGGCGCGTGCCTGTACCAGCAAATCGTTTGAGCTGAAGTCTTGTAAGTAAAGTCTGGCAGCTTCGTATTTACCTTGCTTCAAGTAAGAAACACCGGCATAGAAGTGCGCCAGGTTTGCGGCATCAGAAAATTTGTATTCGTCAATAATGTCAATGAATCCCAGGTTGTTTCCATCGCCATTTAACGCCAGATTAAGGCTGTCTGCTTCGAAATAATAGATTGCCTGGAACATCTCGCGTTGAGCCTGGGCATCCTGGTTTGATTTATAATACATGAAGCCAAAATATCCGGCAACGGCCACCAACAATACAGCCACTACACCAATAACCAACTTTGAGTTTTGTTCCAGCCAGTTTTCAGCGCCTTCCAGCTTTTCTGCAAGGGCTTCCGGATTTTGTAACAGATCTTTTGATTCGTCTTTCTTCGCCATGACAATACTACATTAGCCACCCAACAGCCGTCAGGAGGGGCCGCAAAACTACTAATTACAGGATATTAAACAAAAGGTGTTTTAGTCGGCAATGAAGGGATAATCAGCCTCAGCATAAATATCCGTTAACGCCTCTGATGGATCGGGGAAGTTGGATTCTTCAGCAAACTTCACACTTTCTTCAACCTGGGCTGCCACTTTTTCTTCAATTTTCTGAAGGTCTTTTTCTGTAGCAAATTTCTTGTCGAGAATGGTTTTACGCACCACTTCAACCGGGTCGCGCTGCTTGTATTCTTCTACTTCTTCCTTGGTACGGTATTTTTGCGGATCAGACATGGAGTGTCCTTTGTATCGGTATGTTCTGAATTCCAAAAGGGTAGGTCCATCGCCTTTGCGGGCACGTTCAGCGGCTCTTGCAACAGCTTTGTGAACTTCTTCAACCTTCATGGCGTCTACCGGTTCGGAGGGCATATCGTATGATTCACCCAATGTATATAGTTCCGTTACGTTGGAGGTTCGCTTAACGGATGTACCCATGGCGTAACCATTGTTTTCAATAACAAAAATCACGGGTAATTTCCACAACATGGCCAGGTTTAACGCTTCGTGGAAAGCACCCTGACGTACGGCACCATCCCCCATGTAGCAAATACACACATTGCCGGTTTTATTATATTTTTCAGAAAATGCAATTCCGGCACCTAAAGGAATTTGTCCTCCTACAATGCCATGCCCGCCAATAAAATTCACAGCTTTATCAAAAATGTGCATGGAACCACCTTTGCCTTTCGAGCAACCGGTTTCTTTGCCGTAGAGCTCAGCCATTACTGCATTCGGGCTGGTGCCCAACGCCAATGGGTGTCCGTGATCGCGATAAGCGGTGATCCACTTATCGTCTTTAGTCAATGCTGAAACGGCACCCGCAGCACACGCCTCCTGACCGATATATAAGTGGCAGAAACCTTTTATCTTTTGCATCCCATAAAGCTGCCCGGCTTTCTCTTCAAACTTGCGCATCAGCAACATGCTCTCGTACCAGTACATATAGGTTTCTTTTGAAAAACCAGTTTCTGAGCCTTTTGATGTGCTGCTTTTCTTAGCTTTGGCGGTCTTGGACATATCCCTAATTTTGATTCGGACTGCGAAAATAGGGTACAATTGGACAACTGCCAAGTGGATGCCCTGAAAACGGATTTCAAACATTTTTTAAGCTAATTCCCTGCACGTGCGCCTGAACCGCCTTCAGTTGAGCAACTTTAAAAACTATGAGGAACTGGAGTTGAAGTTTCCATCGCAGATCAATTTTTTATTGGGCTTGAATGGGAGCGGCAAAACAAACCTGCTGGAAGCCATCTATTACCTGTCTACAACAAAAGGGTTTTCAGCCAGTTCGGATACGCAGAACATCAAGCATGGTAAAGACTTTTTTTTCATCAAAGGTGAATTTGAAAATGATAATAAGACGCATGACGTATTCTGCCAGGTGCAAGCCGGCCGGAAAAAAGTTTTTCGTGAGGATAGTCGCGATTATGAAAAGCTCAGCGATCACATCGGTCGGTATCCGGTGGTGCTTATTTCTCCGCTTGATGTTGACTTGGTGAAGGAAAGCAGCGATGCCCGCAGAAAGTTTTTCGATCAGATGATCGCCCAGGTTGATCACGTTTACCTGGAGGCGTTGATGGAATACCACTATGCTTTAAAGCAGCGAAATGCTTTGCTGAAAATGTTTGCTGAGCAAAACAAGGTTGATTATCAGATGATTGACTTGTACGACCAGCAATTGTCACGTACCGGAAAGGTTCTTTATGAAAAGCGAAATGCTTTCGCAGCCGAATTTCTACCCTTATTCAATAAAGCATACGCACTACTGGTTGATGAACAGGAAGAAGCCACGTTAACCTATTCTTCTCCACTTGAACTCAACACCATGGAGGAGGGATTGAAAGAGAGTTTAAAGAAGGACTTGATTCTTCAGCGCACCACCTTTGGCATTCACCGCGATGACTATGTTTTTGGATTTGCCCATGGTGAACTGAAGCGATTGGGCTCTCAGGGCCAGCAAAAGTCGTTTTTAGTAGCTATTAAACTTGCCCAGGTTGAAGTTATCAAGGCTCATCTCGGGTTTAGCCCTATGCTGCTTTTAGATGATATTTTTGATAAATTGGATGACACCCGCATTGCCAGGTTGCTCCGGGTAGTATCTGGGAAGGATTATGGCCAATCTTTTATTACCGATGCCGGTCCGGAGCGAACGTTGGCCATGATGAAGGAACTGAAAATTCCGGGTGATGTTTATGAAGTTGATGGAGGTCGCGTTAAGCCAAGAAAAGCGTGAAAGACAATAAAGACAATAAAGCCGGTATTACACCCATTGGTGACGCCATTCGCAGCTTGCTGAATTCCTATCACCTGGAATCGAAATTCGATGAGGCTCAGGTCATTGCCTCGTGGGAGCGACTGGTAGGAGAGCCCATTGCCAGGCGCACCCGCAAGGTGTTTATGAAAAACCGGGTACTTTTTGTGGAATTCAAAACGGCCTCCATGAAAAACGATTTTCTGCTCCATAAGTCAAAGGTTATTGAACTCTTCCATCAGGAGTTCGGAAAGGGCATTGTTACGGACATTGTGATTATTTAATAATCAGATTGTTTTCGGCCTTTTTTAAAATGTTTGACTAAACCAAAAAACCGTATAATTTTGCACTCCTATTTTTAGAAAACCCTGTTTTTGGGCACGTTCCATCAGGCTTTTCGAAAGCGTTCTAGGAAATATTTTAGTTCGGGATTGGTGAGGAGTAAAAGCCCCCTGATTCCGTTGAAAGGGGGAATACCAAAGCGGCCAACTGGGACAGACTGTAAATCTGTTGTCTTATGACTTCATAGGTTCGAATCCTATTTCCCCCACTCCTTATCCCGCCTCTCCTTTAGAAGAGGCAGGTTGAGGCAATGCGGGAGTAGCTCAGTTGGTAGAGCGGCAGCCTTCCAAGCTGCAGGTCGCGGGTTCGAGCCTCGTCTCCCGCTCTGATGCTGTTGTAGCTCAGGGGTAGAGCACTTCCTTGGTAAGGAAGAGGTCGTGAGTTCAATTCTCATCAACAGCTCTAACGTTGAAGTTTCTTGTGAGGCTCAACGGCTTAACCAGAAAGAAGTTCTGGTTGTAAACGTATTGAATAGTTGCATGCTTTGATTTCGGATGAGTAGCGCCATCGGTTTGGAAATCAATGTGTTCAACCTGCCGCAAGGCAGACGAATAAACCCTTATTCGACAGGCTTATCATGTTTAGGGTGTATCTTCTGAAAGGAAGATTTAAGAAGTAAAACTTAAATTAATTATACACTTTAAACTTTAACTGGAATTTTCAAATATGGCTAAAGAAACATTTGATCGTTCGAAACCTCACGTAAACATTGGTACCATTGGTCACGTTGACCACGGTAAAACCACCCTTACTGCGGCTATTACGCAGGTGCTCTCTAAAAAGGGACTCGCTGCTGTGCGCGATTTCTCTTCTATCGACAACGCACCTGAAGAAAAAGAAAGAGGTATTACTATCAACACCTCACACGTTGAGTACGCTACAGACAAGCGTCACTACGCACACGTTGACTGTCCTGGTCACGCTGACTATGTGAAGAACATGGTTACTGGTGCTGCCCAGATGGACGGTGCTATTCTTGTAGTGGCTGCTACAGATGGTCCTATGCCTCAAACTCGCGAGCACATTCTGTTGGCTCGTCAGGTAGGTGTACCTGCACTTGTTGTGTTCATGAACAAAGTTGACTTGGTTGACGATGCTGAATTGTTGGATCTTGTTGAAATGGAAGTACGTGAACTGATGTCTTCTTACAACTTCCCTGGCGATACTATGCCTGTAATCAGAGGATCTGCTCTTGGCGCCTTGAACGGTGAGCCTAAGTGGGTTGAGAAAGTGGAAGAATTGATGAACGCAGTTGATGAGTTCATTCCAATTCCTACCCGTTTGATCGACAAAGATTTCTTGATGCCTGTTGAAGACGTGTTCTCAATCACTGGTCGTGGTACTGTTGCTACCGGCCGTATTGAGCGTGGTGTGATCAACTCAGGTGATGCAGTTGAAATCCTTGGTATGGGTGCTGAAAACCTGAAGTCTACCGTGACTGGTGTGGAAATGTTCCGCAAAATTCTTGACAGAGGTGAGGCTGGTGATAACGTAGGTCTGTTGCTCCGTGGTATTGAAAAAGAGCAAATCCGCAGAGGTATGGTTATCTGCAAGCCTGGTTCAGTAACTCCGCACGCTAAGTTCAAGGCTGAGGTTTACGTATTGTCGAAAGAAGAAGGTGGTCGTCACACTCCATTCTTTAACAAGTACCGCCCTCAGTTCTATTTCCGTACCACTGACGTAACAGGAGAAATCATGTTACCAGCTGGCGTAGAAATGGTTATGCCTGGCGATAACATCTCTATCGAAGTTCAGCTGATCAACAAGATTGCTATGGAGAAAGGTCTTCGTTTCGCGATTCGTGAAGGTGGCCGTACCGTAGGATCTGGTCAGGTTACTGAAATTCTTGACTAGTTAACGGATAAGTGCCCGAAAGGGCATTTCTCTGAAAATCAATAACATAAGGCGTTTCTGAAATTTTAAGGAACGCCTTTGTTTTCTATAGTTTCTATTTCTACCTTTGCAGTCCTTTTGAGCTGCATAAGGTATTGAAATGTAACTTGGTGTAACTCAGAAGGTTGAGGGGGCCTTAAAAGCCTGCAAAACCACGGGGTTTCACCTAAAAACGGGTGTAGCTCAATTGGCAGAGCAGCGGTCTCCAAAACCGCAGGCTGGGAGTTCGAGTCTCTCCACCCGTGCTAAACGCAAAAAAACTGATGCAGAAGATTAAAACATTCTTTTTGGAGTCTTGGGACGAGCTTAAAAATAAGGTCTCCTGGTCCAGTTTTAATGAATTGCAAGGCAGCGCCATTCTGGTGTTGGTTGCCTCAACAATTTTTGCATTGGTAATTGGTGGTATCGACTGGGTTTTTCAAACCGGGTTGGAGTGGTTCTATAGGGAATTTTAACCGGCAGGTTCGATGGGCGAATTGAAGTGGTATGTATTGCGCGTCATCAGCGGCCAGGAAAAGAAGGTTAAAACTTACCTGGAAAATGAAATTGAGCGCGAAAAGCTACAGGAATATATTCCGCAGGTTCTGATTCCTTCCGAGAAGGTGTACGAAATGCGGGGTGGCAAGAAGCGTGTTCGGGAAAGAAATTTCTTCCCGGGTTACGTGTTGATCTCAGCCGATCTTTCTCATGGGGAAGCCTATCACTCGGTTAATAATATTCCGGGTGTAATTGGATTTCTGGGAAACAATGGCTCAGGTTCTTCAAAAGATCCGGTGCCCTTGCGCCAATCTGAGGTGAACAGAATCCTCGGTAAGGTTGATGAGATTGATACGTTCGATGAAAAATTGGAAACACCTTTTATTAAAGGTGAATCCGTGAAAGTAATGGACGGACCATTCAGTGGGTTTACGGGAACGGTGGAAGAGATTTTTGAGGAGAAGAAAAAACTCAATGTAATGGTGAAAATATTCGGCAGGAACACGCCTGTTGAATTGAATTATATGCAGGTTGAAAAGTTAGATTAAGGAATATCATGGCAAAGGAAATTACAGGGTATTTGAAATTACAAGTTAAGGGAGGTTCAGCAAACCCATCTCCTCCAATTGGTCCTGCTTTAGGTAGCAAGGGTCTTAACATCATGGACTTTTGCAAGCAGTTCAATGCGCGTACTCAGGATAAACCGGGTCAATTGCTTCCGGTTTTGATCACTATATATAACGACAAGTCGTTCGATTTTGTAATCAAAACACCACCCGCTGCTAACCTTATCCTGGAGACGATGAAAAAGCAGAAGGGTTCAAACGAACCTAACCGTACCAAAATCGGATCCATTACCTGGGATCAGGTAAAGGCCATTGCTGAATTGAAAATGCCGGATTTGAACGCATTTAAAATTGAGTCGGCAATGAAAATGGTTGCAGGTACAGCCAGAAGTATGGGCGTTACCGTTGCGGGTACACCTCCCTGGGAAAAATAAATAACCGACTGATTACAAAAGAAAGTCATGGCAAAGATTTCAAAAAACAGAAAAGCCGTAGAGGCGAAATATAATCCGGATAAGCTCTATTCGCTGGATGATGCATCGCAACTGTTGAAGGACATTACCTTCACCAAGTTTGATGCTTCCGTGGATATGGATATCCGGTTAGGCGTTGATCCTAAAAAATCCGACCAGATGGTTCGTGGCGTAGTGTCTCTTCCTCATGGTATCGGAAAAGCAGTTCGTGTACTGGTGCTTTGCACACCTGATAAAGTTCAGGATGCGAAAGATGCCGGTGCCGATCACGTTGGTCTGGATGATTACATCCAGAAAATTGAAGGTGGCTGGACAGACATCGATGTGATTATCTGTACGCCTACCGTAATGGCCAAAGTTGGTAAACTTGGCAAGGTATTGGGCCCTCGCGGCTTGATGCCAAATCCTAAATCAGGAACTGTTACGCTCGAAGTTGGTAAAGCGGTTAAAGAAGTAAAAGCCGGTAAAATCGACTTCAAAATTGATAAAACAGGAATCATACACGTGAGCATCGGGAAAGCTTCCTTCTCGCCTGACAAAATCAGGGACAATGCCATGGAGATGATTAATGTGGTTGCCAAACTGAAGCCTGCCTCAGCGAAAGGTGCATACTTTAGAAGTATCAGCATCTCAACAACGATGAGTCCGGGTGTAAAGATTGACATGGGTTCTATTGCTGGTATCTAAGAAAACAAAAACATGACCAGAGAAGAAAAAGCACAAATTATAGAGGAACTCAGTCAGAAGTTTGCGGACAACATGCACTTCTATATTACCGATGCAGGCGGATTAACCGTTGAGCAGGTAAACAATTTCAGAAGGCTTTGCTTCAAAAGCGGCATCGAATACCGCGTGTATAAGAACACGTTGATTCGCAAAGCGCTTGAGAAGCAAGAAGGTGTTGATTTTACTCCGCTTTTCGGAACCTTACACGGCTTTTCGGGCGTCCTCTTCTCTAAAGAAGCTGGAAACCTGCCGGCACGCGTAATAAAAGAGTTTCGTAAAAAACTGGACGGCAAACCTGTACTGAAGGCAGCCTCTATCGACTCCGACTTTTTTATCGGAGAAGAAAACCTCAATACGCTCAGCGAGCTGAAGAGCAAGAATGAGCTTATTGGTGATGTTATTTCCTTGTTGCAATCACCTGCCAAGAATGTATTGTCTGCTTTGTTAAGTGGCAAGCAAACACTTGGTGGCTTGATGAAGACTTTGGAAGAACGCGCAAAATAAATTGTTGAATCAAAATTTTAAATTTTAGTAAAAATGGCTGACGTAAAAGCTCTCGGAGATCAACTCGTTGAACTCACCGTTAAAGAAGTAAGCGAACTCGCTTCTTACCTGAAAGAAACCTATGGCATTGAGCCTGCAGCTGCTGCTGTAGTAGCAGGTCCTGCTGCTGGTGGTGCTGGTGGTGGCGCTGCTGCTGAAGAAAAAACCAATTTCGATGTTGTATTGAAAGCTCCTGGTGCTAACAAACTTCAAATCGTGAAGCTTGTTAAGGAACTTACTGGTCTTGGCTTGAAAGAAGCTAAAGATGTAGTAGACGGAGCTCCTAAAACAATCAAAGAAGGCTTACCTAAGGACGAAGCTGAAAACCTCAAGAAGCAACTCGTTGAAGCGGGTGCTGAAGTTGAGCTGAAGTAAGCTTCTTGAAGGCGAACGGTACGTCTAACGCCTTCTGTTAGACCTTGCCCCAATGCGTAATTGGGACAAGGTCTATTCCTATTTATACCTATGGTATTTATACCTGTGGCAACGTACCAGCCACAATTCGTCCAGGATTTGAACATAAACGTTAAGCACCTTGGCAAAGAAAAATAGTAACGGTAGAATTGATTTCTCCTCTGTAGAAAAAATAATCGACTACCCTGATTTTCTGGATGTACAACTCCAGTCATTCAAAGACTTCCTGCAAATCGACACGCCTGCTGAAAAGCGGCAAAACGAAGGTTTGTATAAAGTTTTTGCCGAAAACTTCCCGATCTCTGATTCGCGCGAAAACTTTGTATTGGAGTTCGTGGATTACACCATTGATCCTCCAAAATACGATGTGGATGAATGCATCGACCGGGGGTTGACATTCTCTGTACCCTTAAAGGCAAAATTGCGCCTCACCTGTAACGATGAGGATAACGAAGATTTTGAAACGATTGAGCAGGAAGTATTCCTTGGGAATATTCCATACATGACTGAAAAGGGCTCGTTCGTAATCAATGGGGCCGAGCGTGTTATCGTGTCACAGCTTCACCGTTCACCGGGTGTGTTCTTCGCCATGAGCAAGCACACCAATGGTACGAAGTTGTATTCCGCACGTATCATTCCGTTTAAAGGTTCCTGGATTGAATTCGCGACTGACGTGAATTCGGTGATGTATGCGTACATCGATCGTAAAAAGAAATTCCCTGTTACCACGTTGCTTCGTGCAATTGGTTTCGGAACAGATAAAGATATCCTTGATCTCTTCGGTTTGTCTGAAGAGGTGGAGGCCAACAAGAATACGTTGAAGAAGATTGCCGGCCGTAAGCTGGCGGCACGTGTTCTTCGCACCTGGACAGAAGACTTCGTGGATGAAGATACCGGTGAAGTGGTATCCATCGATCGTAACGAGGTATTGCTGGAGCGTGACCATGTATTGTCGCAGGAAGATGTAGACACGATCCTGGAATCAGGTGTGAAGTCGATCATTCTGCACCGCGAAGATGTAAACGTGGCTGATTACCACATCATCTTCAACACGTTGGCAAAAGACAACTCTAACTCTGAGAAGGAAGCGGTTGAGCAAATCTATCGCCAATTAAGAAATACAGAAGCGCCTGACGAACAAACGGCTCGCGATATTATTCAAAGCTTGTTCTTCAGCGAGAAGCGTTATGACCTTGGTGAAGTTGGTCGTTATAGAATCAACAAGAAACTTGGCCTTGACCTGTCTTACGACCAGCGCGTTCTTACAAAAGAAGATATTATTCTTATCGTGAAGTACCTGATCGGATTGATCAACTCAAAAGCATTGATCGATGATATCGATCACTTGAGCAACCGTAGGGTGCGTACCGTAGGCGAACAATTGTACACCCAGTTCGGTGTGGGTCTTGCCCGTATGGCCAGAACCATCAAAGAAAGAATGAACGTTCGTGATAACGAAGACTTCAAGCCTGTTGATCTGATCAACGCGCGTACATTGTCTTCAGTAATCAACTCGTTCTTCGGAACGAACCAGCTTTCACAGTTCATGGACCAGACGAACCCGCTGGCCGAGATTACGCACAAGCGTAGAATGTCAGCCCTCGGTCCAGGTGGTCTTTCACGTGAACGTGCCGGCTTTGAAGTTCGTGACGTACACTATACGCACTACGGTCGTCTGTGTACCATCGAAACTCCGGAAGGTCCGAACATCGGTTTGATTTCATCGCTTTGCGTTCATGCCAAGGTGAACAAGATGGGCTTCATAGAAACGCCTTATCGTAAGATTGAAAACGGAAAGGTTAAGAAGGAACTTATATTCCTTACAGCCGAAGAAGAAGATACCCACAACATTGCCCAGGCAAATGTGAAGGTTAAGCCAAATGGCGAATTCATTGAAGAGCGTGTGAAGGCTCGTTTTGAAGGTGACTTCCCAGTGGTAGAGCCTAAGGAATTGAAGTATATGGATATTGCTCCGAACCAAATCGTTTCGGTTGCTGCGTCTATGATTCCATTCCTCGAACACGATGATGCGAACCGTGCGTTGATGGGTTCAAACATGCAACGTCAGGCTGTACCATTGGTGCGTCCTGAAGCGCCAATTGTTGGAACCGGTCTGGAAGGTCGCATTGCGCTGGATTCCCGCGCACTGATCACCGCTGAAGGTGAAGGTGTGGTGGAATTTGTGGATGCGAAGAAAATTGTAATTAAGTATGATGTTACAGAGGAACAACGCTCTGTAAACTTTGATAATGAGGTAAGAACGTATAGCCTGGTGAAATTCAGAAGAACCAACCAGGACACGTGTATTAACCACACACCACTAGTTAGAAAGGGTGACCGTGTTACGCAAGGCCAGCCGCTTGTAGAAGGGTACGCAACCAACAACGGTGAGCTTGCACTTGGAAGAAACCTGTTGGTGGCTTACATGCCATGGCAAGGTTACAACTTCGAGGATGCGATTGTAATTTCTGAGAAAGTGGTTCGCGATGATGTGTACACTTCTATTCACATTGAAGAATTTGAACTGGAAGTACGCGATACCAAGCGTGGTGAAGAAGAATTGACTTCAGAAATTCCGAACGTAAGCGAAGAAGCCGTTAAGCATCTTGATGAGAACGGTATCATTCGCGTGGGTGCGGAAGTAAAAGAAGGTGATATCCTGATCGGTAAAATCACTCCTAAAGGTGAGACCGATCCTACACCAGAAGAGAAACTACTGCGCGCCATCTTTGGTGACAAGGCAGGTGATGTGAAGGATGCTTCCCTTAAGGCGCCTCCATCATTAAAGGGTGTGGTAATCGATACGAAGTTGTTCTCCAGACCGAAGCGCGACAAAGATGTTCGCTCGAAGTCGAAGAAGGAACTGGATGCACTGAAGAACAAGTACAGCAAAACATTGGCTGACTTGCGTGCTGAAATGATCAAGAAGCTTACTGCCTTATTGAATGGAAAGGCCAGCAATGGTGTGAAGCACAAGTTTGGTGATGAGTTAATCAGCAAAGGCGTTAAGTTCTCTGCAAAGGTTATCGAGAATAACCTTTTCCCTGACAAGAACATTTACAGGGACGAAAGCAACTATGCCGTACCGGAAGAAGTAAACCTGATAGCCGATATTTCACTGGATAACTGGACCAGCGATGATCATACCAATGATCTGGTAGCTCAGTTGGTGAAGAACTACCTTGTGAAAAGAAATTCCTATGCAGGTGAGTTCAAGCGTGAACGTTTCACATTGGAAGTTGGTGATGAACTGCCTACGGGTATCGTTCAACTGGCTAAAGTGTACATCGCGAAGAAACGTAAGTTGAAAGTGGGTGATAAGATGGCGGGTCGTCACGGTAACAAGGGTGTTGTAGCTCGTATTGTTCGTGAAGAAGATATGCCATTCCTCGAAGATGGAACACCGGTTGACATTTGCTTGAACCCGCTTGGTGTACCATCTCGTATGAACTTGGGTCAGCTCTATGAAGCTGTACTTGCCTGGGCAGGTTTGAAACTTGGCCGCAAGTATGCCACACCGATTTTCGATGGTGCTTCGCTTGAACAAGTTCAGAATGAATTGAAGGAAGCCGGCTTGCCTGAGTATGGCCGTACCTACTTGTATGATGGCTTAAGCGGTCAGAAGTTTGACCAGCCTGTAACCGTTGGTGTAGCGTACATGCTGAAACTCGGTCACTTGGTTGATGATAAGATGCACGCACGTTCTATCGGACCATACTCACTCATTACGCAACAGCCGTTGGGTGGTAAAGCACAGTTCGGTGGACAGCGTTTTGGAGAAATGGAGGTTTGGGCTATCGAAGCATTCGGTGCATCCCATATCCTGCAGGAAATCCTTACCATCAAGTCGGATGACGTTATCGGTCGTGCAAAAGCATACGAGTCGATTGTGAAGGGAGAAAATATGCGCAAGCCTAATATCCCTGAATCATTCAACGTATTGGTGCATGAACTGAGAGGTCTGGCACTTGAGATCACGATGGATTAATAAACTTGAACTAGAAACCTGAAAACTGAGCGTATGTCTTTCAGAAAAAATAAAAAATTCAACAGCGATTTTTCCAAAATCACCATCAGCCTGGCTTCTCCGGAATCGATTCTGGAAAGTTCACATGGCGAGGTGACACAACCGGAAACCATTAACTACAGAACCTACAAGCCTGAAATGGGCGGCTTGTTCTGCGAGCGTATTTTCGGTCCGGTTAAGGATTGGGAATGTCACTGCGGTAAATACAAGCGCATTCGTTACAAAGGCATCATCTGCGACCGTTGCGGTGTAGAAGTTACCGAAAAGAAAGTAAGACGTGAGCGCATGGGGCACATCGAATTGGTGGTTCCGGTAGCACACATCTGGTATTTCCGTTCCCTGCCGAACAAAATCGGTTACTTGTTGGGATTGGCTACCAAGAAATTGGATCAGATCATCTACTACGAGCGCTATGTGGTTATCCAACCCGGTGTGAAGGAAGAAGACGGTATCAATAAGATGGATTTCCTCACTGAAGAGGAATACCTGGATATCGTTGACAAACTTCCTCGAGAAAACCAATTGTTGGATGACAACGATCCGAAGAAGTTTATCGCCAAGATGGGTGCTGATGCATTGGAAATGTTGTTATCCCGTCTTGATCTGGATACGCTTTCATATGATCTGCGCCACCAGGCAGCAACCGATACTTCTCAGCAGCGTAAAGCTGAAGCGTTGAAGCGTTTGAAAGTAGTTGAAGCTTTCCGCGAAGCCAACACGCGTGTGGAAAACCGCCCCGAGTGGATGGTGATCAAGATGGTGCCTGTTATTCCGCCTGAACTTCGTCCGCTTGTGCCGTTGGATGGTGGTCGTTTTGCTACCTCTGATTTGAATGACCTTTACAGACGTGTGATTATTCGTAACAACCGTCTGAAGCGTCTGATTGATATTAAAGCGCCTGAAGTAATTCTTCGTAACGAGAAGCGTATGCTTCAGGAAGCGGTTGACTCGTTGTTCGACAACTCACGTAAAGTGAATGCTGTTCGTTCCGATGGAAACCGTGCGTTGAAATCGTTGAGCGATATGCTGAAAGGTAAGCAAGGACGTTTCCGTCAGAACTTGCTTGGTAAGCGTGTTGACTACTCTGGTCGTTCCGTTATTGTAGTAGGTCCTGAGCTCAAATTACATGAGTGCGGATTACCTAAAGATATGGCTGCTGAATTATTCAAGCCATTCATCATCCGAAAGTTGATTGAAAGAGGAATTGTTAAAACCGTTAAATCGGCTAAGAAAATTGTTGATCGTAAGGATCCGGTGATCTGGGATATTCTTGAAAATGTATTGAAAGGACATCCTGTATTGTTGAACCGTGCCCCTACGCTTCACCGTTTAGGTATTCAGGCTTTCCAACCAAAACTGATTGAAGGAAAAGCGATTCAGTTACACCCGTTGGTATGTACTGCATTTAACGCTGACTTTGACGGTGACCAGATGGCCGTTCACGTGCCGCTTGGCCAGGAAGCTATTCTTGAAGCATCGGTATTGATGTTGTCTTCGCACAACATTCTTAACCCGGCTAACGGTGCACCTATTACTGTACCTTCTCAGGACATGGTGTTGGGCTTATACTACCTCACAAAAGGAAGAAAGAGCACACCTGAAAATAAAGTATTGGGTGAAGGCCGCATGTTCTACTCTGCTGAAGAGGTGATCATTGCACACAACGAAGGCAAACTGGCTAAGCATGCACATATCAAAGTACGTGTAAAAATGCTTGATAAGAAAACCGGTGAACTGAAAGATCAGGTGATTGAGACAGTAGCTGGCCGTGTATTGTTTAATCAATACGTTCCGGAGGAAGCTGGTTTTGTAGATGAACTGCTAACCAAGAAGAAACTGCAAACCATTATTGCCGATGTATACAAGGCGGCCGGTCTTTCTAAAACCGCGAAGTTCCTGGATGATATTAAGGATCTTGGTTTCCAGATGGCCTACAAAGGTGGTTTGTCAATGGGCTTGAACGATGTGAAGATCCCGGTGGAGAAAGAGAAGTTTGTTTCTGATGCGCAGAAAGAAGTTGATGCGGTTTGGAACAACTACATGATGGGTCTGATCACCGATAACGAACGTTACAATCAGGTTATCGATATTTGGACGCGTACCAATACCATGTTGACCAACACGTTGATGCGTCAATTGGAAGAAGATACGCAAGGCTTCAACCCGATCTACATGATGATGCACTCCGGGGCCCGTGGTTCACGCGAGCAGGTACGTCAGTTAGGTGGTATGCGTGGTCTGATGGCCAAGCCGCAGAAAAACCTGGCTGGTTCAGTAGGTTCAATTATTGAAAACCCGATCCTTTCCAACTTCAAAGAAGGATTGGATGTATTGGAATATTTTATCTCTACCCACGGTGCACGTAAAGGTCTTGCTGATACCGCGTTGAAAACGGCTGATGCGGGTTACCTGACGCGTAGGTTGGTAGACGTTGCGCACGACCTGGTAATCACTGAAGAGGATTGCGGTACGCTGCGTGGCTTGAAAGTTACAGCCCTGAAGGATAACGAAGATATCGTTGAACCTTTGTCTGAGCGTATTCTTGGCCGTGTAACGGTACACGATATCTATGATCCGTTGACAGAAGAATTGATCTGTCCTGCGAACTCCGAGGTTACTGATGAGATCGCGAAGCGTGTAGAAGAAACAAGCATTGAAGAAGTTGAGATTCGTTCCGTACTGACATGCGAATCGAAAATGGGGGCTTGCTCCAAGTGTTATGGACGTAACCTGGCTACCGGTAAAATGGCAGAAGCAGGTGAGGCTGTTGGTGTAATTGCTGCTCAGTCGATCGGTGAACCTGGCACACAGCTTACCCTTCGTACCTTCCACGTGGGTGGTACAGCATCCAACATTGCGGTTGATGCCAACATCAAGGCAAAATTCCCAGGTGTAGTTGAGTTTGAAGGAGTTCGTTTTGTGGATACAACCGACCGTGATGGTAATAAAGTACAGGTGGTGATGGGTCGTACAGGTGAAATCCGAATCCTGGATAAGGAGAAGGGACGTGTACTTATCAGCAACAACGTGCCTTACGGTGCATTCCTGAAAGTGAAGGACGGTCAATCCGTAGAGAAGGGTGATGAGCTTTGCTTCTGGGATCCATACAATGCGGTTATCCTTTCTGAGTTTGACGGTGAAATCGGATATGAGGCAATCATTGAAGGCATCACCTATAAGGAGGAATCGGATGAGCAGACTGGTCACCGTGAAAAAGTGATTACAGAAACTCGTGATAAGACAAAGAACCCGGCCATTATTGTTAATGGCAAGTCGGAGACGAAGTCATATAACATCCCGGTAGGGGCACACTTAGCTGTTGATGAAGGTGAGAAGATTAAAGCCGGTCAGGTACTGGTGAAAATCCCGCGTACCATTGGCAAGTCTCGCGATATTACAGGGGGTCTGCCACGTGTAACGGAATTGTTTGAAGCACGTAATCCTTCGAACCCGGCCGTGGTGAGTGAGATTGATGGTGTGGTAACCTATGGTGGTATCAAGCGTGGTAACCGTGAAGTGTTCATTGAATCACGTGATGGTGTACAAAAGCGTTACTTGGTGCCGTTGTCTAAGCACATCCTTGTTCAGGATAACGACTTTGTGAAAGCGGGTCAGCCATTATCGGATGGATCAATTTCTCCGGGTGATATCCTGGCGATTAAAGGTCCAACTGCTGTTCAGGAATACCTCGTGAATGAAATTCAGGAAGTATACCGTCTGCAGGGTGTGAAGATTAACGACAAGCACATTGAAGCTATCGTTAGCCAGATGATGCAGAAAGTTGAAATCATCGATCAAGGTGATACCAACTTCTTGCCTGGCGAATACGTAGATAAGTTCTCCTTCCGTGAGGAGAACGATAAGATTCTGGATAAGAAGGTTGTGATTGATGCGGGCGATTCTGACAAGTTTAAGCCTGGTCAGATTATCACCAGTCGTGAATTGCGTGATGAAAACTCTTCGTTGAAGAGAAAAGATCAAAAGACTGTTGAAGTTCGCGATGCATTGGCTGCTGTTTCTCGTCCTACGTTGCAAGGTATCACGCAAGCGTCTTTGAAGACGGAGAGCTGGTTGTCAGCCGCCTCGTTCCAGGAGACTACCAAAGTGTTGAGCGAAGCTGCTATCCGCGGTAAGGCCGATCGCTTATTGGGTATGAAGGAGAACGTGATCGTAGGTCATCTGATTCCTGCCGGTACAGGTCAGCGTAGGTTTAACAGCCTGATCGTAACACATCAGGATGAATACGATACATTGACACGTGCATTGGAAACTCCGAAATCTCAGGATAAAGAGAAAGAGCTTCAGGATTAATTAGTTTCGGGTTCAAGGTTTAAAGTCAGTATCTCTCAAAGTGGAGTGCAACTTTAAATCTTGAACCTTGATTTTTAAATCATACCATTATGGCCGAAGAAAAGAAAGAGAAGCAGGCACCGAATCAGATTAACATTGAGTTATCAGAGGAGATAGCCGAGGGTATTTACTCGAACCTGGCCATGATTGCACATTCCAATAGTGAATTTGTGATTGACTTCATTCGGCTGATGCCGGGTGTTCCAAAAGCCCGGGTAAAGTCAAGGGTTATCATTACTCCTGAGCATGCCAAGCGCCTGTTGGCCGCCCTTAAGGACAACATCGACAAATACGAAAACGCTTTTGGCCCCATCAAGCAAACTCCCGATATGCCAAAATTCCCTATGAATTTTGGGGGCACCGTTGGTGAGGCTTAGTCGGAAAACCTTTAAAACAGGCTGAAAACGAAGATTTTGACTCTAAAAATCTTTATTCAAAGGCTTTGTATCCTTTCTTTCTTTATAATACCTTTGCAGTCCTAATTTTTGACAGGTTTATAATAACGACTTATAAATGCCGACCATTCAACAACTCGTACGAAAAGGCAGGAAAAAACTGACTTCTAAGTCAAAATCTCCAGCCCTTGATTCATGTCCTCAGCGCAGAGGTGTTTGTACACGTGTGTACACAACCACCCCTAAGAAGCCGAACTCGGCTATGCGTAAAGTTGCCCGTGTGCGCCTCACCAACCAAAAGGAGGTAAACGCATACATTCCGGGCGAAGGACACAACCTGCAGGAGCACTCTATTGTGTTGATCCGTGGCGGAAGGGTAAAAGATCTTCCAGGTGTTCGTTACCACATCGTGCGTGGAGCGTTGGATACGGCCGGTGTAAACGGACGTTTACAGAGTCGTTCTAAATATGGTGCAAAACGCCCTAAAGCTGGTGCTGCTGCAGCTCCTGCCAAGGGTAAAAAATAATCTGATCGGTCATGAGAAAAGCAAAACCCAAGAAGAGATACCTGTTACCGGACCCTAAGTTCCAGGATACGTTGGTTACCAAGTTTGTTAACTACCTGATGGAAGACGGTAAGAAAAGTGTATCGTACAATATTTTTTATGATGCCGTTGCTTTGGTTGAAAAGAAGACCAATGAAAGCGGTTTAGAGGTTTGGAAGCGTGCCATGAATAACTTGATGCCTTCTGTTGAAGTGAAGAGCCGTAGGGTAGGTGGTGCTACATTCCAGGTACCTGTTGAAATCCGTCCTGAGCGTAAAATCAATTTGAGTATTAAGTGGTTGATCGACTACGCACGTATGCGTGGTGAAAAGACCATGATGGATAAATTGGCAGGTGAAATCATTGCCGCATCAAAAGGCGAAGGTGCTGCGATCAAGAAAAAAGATGATACGCACCGCATGGCTGAGGCCAACAAGGCATTTTCACATTTCAGATTTTAATAGAGGAGTAGGATACGCATGTCAAGAGATCTTAAATACACAAGAAATATTGGTATTGCTGCGCACATTGATGCGGGTAAAACAACTACCACAGAACGTATTCTGTACTATGCCGGTGTAAATCACAAAATCGGTGAAGTGCATGATGGAGCAGCTACCATGGACTGGATGGCGCAAGAGCAGGAGCGTGGTATTACCATTACATCTGCGGCTACAACCGTTTATTGGAATTACAAGAGCAACAAGTATCACGTTAACATTATCGATACGCCAGGTCACGTGGATTTTACCGTTGAGGTAAACCGCTCCCTTCGTGTATTGGATGGTCTGGTGTTTTTGTTTAGTGCTGTTGATGGTGTTGAACCACAGTCTGAAACAAACTGGCGCCTTGCCGACAATTATAAAGTAGCCCGTATTGGTTTCGTTAATAAAATGGACCGTGCAGGTGCTGATTTTCTTGGCGTTTGCAAGCAGGTTAAAGAAAAATTAGGCAGCAAGGCCGTTGCTCTTCAATTACCAATTGGTGCTGAAGAACATTTTAAAGGTGTTGTTGACTTGGTTAACAACCGCGGTATTATCTGGAATGAAGAGGATAAAGGGATGACCTTTACCGAAGTTCCTATTCCGGCTGACATGGTGGAAGAAGCAAAGGAGTATCGCGAGAAACTTCTTGAAGCTGTTGCCGAGTATGATGAGACATTGATGGAGAAATTCTTCAATGATCCTGAGACGATTACTGAGGCTGAGATTATCAATGCACTCCGTAAGGCTACTATTGATATGGCCATCGTTCCGATGGTTTGTGGTTCATCCTTTAAGAACAAGGGTGTACAAACCATGCTGGATTATGTAATGGAGTTGTTGCCCTCTCCGCTGGATAAGGATAACATCATCGGAACAAATCCGGATGATGAATCTGAAGTAACGATCAAGCCAGATGAGAAGGAGCCCTTTGTAGCACTTGCATTTAAGATCGCAACCGATCCATTCGTTGGTCGTCTGTGCTTTATCCGTGCGTATTCAGGTGTGTTGGAGTCTGGCTCTTATGTATACAATACCCGTTCGAACCAGAAGGAACGTATTTCCCGTGTGTTCCAGATGCACGCGAACAAACAGAATCAAATTGAACGCCTGACTGCCGGTGATATTGGTGCGGTCGTAGGCTTTAAGGATATTAAAACTGGCGATACCCTTTGCGATGAAAAACGTAAGGTGGTATTGGAATCCATGGTATTCCCTGAGCCGGTAATTGGTTATGCTATTGAGCCTAAGAAACAGGCTGATGTGGATAAACTCGGTATGGCTATCTCCAAATTGGTGGAAGAAGATCCTACCCTGCGTGTAAATACCGATCAGGAAACAGGTCAGACCATTCTTCGCGGAATGGGTGAATTGCACCTTGAAATCATCATCGATCGCTTGAAGCGCGAGTTTAAAGTAGAGATTAACCAGGGTGCTCCGCAGGTGGCGTACAAAGAAACGCTTACGACTACGGTTGAGCACAAGGAAGTATACAAGAAGCAGACTGGTGGTCGTGGTAAGTTTGCCGATATCGTATTTGAAATCGGTCCTCGTGAGGATGGAAAAGAAGGCCTTGAGTTTGTGAACGATATTGTGGGTGGTGTTATTCCTCGTGAATTCATCCAGCCTGTTCAGAAAGGTTTTGAATCAGCGATGGTTAACGGGCCTTTGGCAGGTTACCCGATCGATTCGATGAAGGTTCGCCTTTTCCATGGTTCATACCACGATGTTGACTCTGACTCGCTGTCGTTTGAATTAGCTGCCCGTATTGGTTTCAAGGAAGCAGCAAGAAAGTGTGGTCCGCAATTGTTGGAGCCGATTATGAGTGTGGAAGTATTGACTCCAGATGAATTTACAGGTTCTGTAACCGGTGATTTGAACCGCAGACGTGGTTTGATGAAGGGTATGGATAGCCGCGGTGGTGCGCAGGTTATTAAGGCCGATGTTCCGTTATCGGAATTGTTCGGTTACGTAACCGATTTGAGAACGATTACCTCTGGCCGTGCATCGGCTACGTTAACCTTCTCGCACTATGCTCCGGTTCCTAAAAACCTGGCCGATAAAGTAATTGATGAAGTTAAGGGCGCTGTTGCCGCAAAATAAATATCTAAAAGACGTTTAGATCATGAATCAGAAAATCCGAATCAAACTCAAGTCTTACGACCACAACCTGGTAGATAAGTCTTCTGAGAAAATTGTGCGTGCTGTAAAGGCAACTGGCGCTGTGGTAAGTGGACCCATTCCATTGCCAACTGAAAAAGAAAAATTCACGGTGCTGCGTTCACCACACGTGAACAAGAAGTCGCGTGAGCAGTTTCAACTTTGTACCTACAAGCGCTTGGTTGACATCTATTCCAACAGCGCTAAAACCGTAGATGCCCTGATGAAGCTTGAACTTCCCAGCGGTGTTGATGTGGAGATCAAAGTGTAGTGATTTAACTTGCAAGAATTCACAAAAGCCATTCCCAAACGGGTGTGGCTTTTTTATTTTAGTTGGCGGTGAAAGTACAAGGTATGATTGGGGAGCAGATCAGGATGCGCAATTTTTACCAGGTCTTTGAGTATCAGATCCGGACGCAAGTACCCAAGCTCCAGAAATTCGCTGCCACCTTTTGCTCCTTTGCGGATATCGTACGTAAATACCTTTCCTTCTTTGAATGCCTTAAATCGTGTGTAGCGGTTGTCGCTACCTGCAATGGATTGGAGATCCATGAAGGAGGCTACACCAATCCATAAATCAGCATCGTGAGCCTTCTCATAGACGGACTCAAAGCTCAGTTCAAGAAAACCGGTTGATAAGTTATCCTCCCACAGGTAGGTGCAGCCTGCGTCCTTTAGCAACTGCGCAGCATAATTTTTCCCTCCCGGCAAAAACCACGTGTCGCCATAAACCACACCGCTCATTACCGTGGGTTTGTAGTTTACATTTACAACAAGATCCTTAGTTTGATTATAACGCTTTTCGATTTCTGAAAACACCGAGTCGGCCAAATCTTCTTTATTGAAGAATAGCGCCATAAACTTTATCCATTCAGCCCGTCCCAGCGGATGCTCCTCCAGGTATTCCCCGTTAACAACCACCGGGATATTCAATTCTTCCATTTTTTTAAACTGCCCCAGATCGCCTGAGATGGTGTAACCCATTACCAGGTCGGGTTTTAGCATGGCTAAGCGTTCAACGTTCATTGATTTATCTACACCAAGTTCTGATACTAATCCTTCGTCTATGCGTGCGCGCATTTTTTCTGAGCTGATGTAGTCGGTGGTAGGAAAACCGACCAGTGCTTCTGTTTCATTTAGGTAATCAAGCAAAGGAACATGCGAGGTAGAGGTGCACACCATTCGTGTAATGGGTACCCTAATCACTTTCGTCTCGGCATCATGTTCGGGTATCGAACTACCTTGCTGAACCAATAAGTACTTGATTCCCGACTTTGCGTTTGGATAAGGTTTAATCACTTCTACAAGTTTGCTGTTTTCCAGGTAGGTTACTGCAAATCCCTTTGCGTATTTGATGCTGGTTAGTTGATCAGGTGAATCTGGAAGAGGCTGTGCAACCTCTTTGCGTTTGCAACCAAGAAATGTGATGAGAATCAATAGCAGACCGGATAATCTCATTCTGATGAAATCTTTACAATGATTTAATAAGGGTATTGAACAACGCTTCAGCTGCGCGTTGTGGTGTAATGGCCTTACCTAAAACCTGTTGCTCAAGTTCAGCCCTGCGTGCAGTAATCTTGTCAGACTTCTCAATCTGCAATTTTATCAACGACTCAAAGCATTCATGCATCCAGGAAACTTGTTGATGCTGCCGCCTTGTATCCAAATACCCGTTTGCTTTCATTTTTTTTTCGAAGTCGGAAAGGGTATTCCAAATGTCATGAATACCGTCCTGGGTTATTGATGAACACGTGAGGACTTTCGGAGTCCAGCCTGACTCATCGGGCCGCATAACATGAAAGGCGTGTTGATATTCGGCTTGCGCTTCACGGGCATGTTTAACATTGTCACCGTCTGCTTTGGTTATGGCTACGCCATCGGCCATCTCCATTATGCCTTTCTTAATGCCTTGCAGTTCATCTCCTGCACCAGCCAGCATCAACAGTAAAAAGAAGTCGACAATTTTTTTTACCGCTGTTTCGGATTGCCCCACGCCAACGGTTTCAACGATAATGAAATCAAAACCGGCTGCTTCGCACAAGTGTAGCGCTTCACGGGTTCGGTGGGCTATACCACCTAATGCTTCGCCAGTTGCCGATGGACGAATAAATGCCATTGGGTTTTTAGCCAACGTTTCCATTCGTGTTTTGTCGCCCAGTATGCTGCCTTTGGTTAAGCTGCTGCTTGGATCGACAGTCAGCACAGCCACTTTTTTATTGTGCTGAATGGCGTGTGCACCAAAGGTTTCAATAAACGTGCTCTTACCAACCCCTGGCACGCCAGTGATTCCCACCCGTAACGACTTTCCGGTATGGGGCAGAATGCTTTCCAGTACCTGATCTGCAAGTGTGCGATCTTCGGAAAGGGTGCTCTCCATCAGGGTTATGGCTTTTGCCAACACTATACGATCACCCTGAAGGATTCCGGTTACATATTCCTGATGCGTTAACCTCGCTTTCAATGGGGATTATGAATAGATTTTAGTAGCTTAAATTTCTAAATTTACCTGATACTAAACCCTCTTATGAAGAAATATTTCTGGATAGATGCAGCGTGGGCAACACTTTTCATTTTCGTAATGATGGGTGGTATCTACAAGTTGACTCAGCTACGTTTCTTTGATGCCTTTGATTCGATTGGTAAGGCACTTGAAGATGTGGAGTTAACTGACTTGGTATTCTCTCAGTTACGAGAAGATCCCCCTTTGGATACAAATATTGTTGTGATAAATTTTGGTGAACTGAGTCGCAGACAAGTTGCAGAACAAATCAGGATAATCAGCCAATTTAAACCTAAAGTAATTGGTCTTGATGGGTTTTATAATTGTCAAGGACTTCCACGAGACACAGTCTATTGTCCTCAATTAATTGACAGCCTTGGCAATGTCATGTTGATGGAGGCAATTCGAGAAGCTGGAAATGTGGTACTGGTAACAAAGCTTTTACAATCTGATTCACTCCTTAGTCGGAATGTTGATGATGAATATGATTCATTGGAGAGGTCTGATCCTTTGTTTACGGAAGTTGCTGCAAAAGAAGGTTATGCAAGTCTTGAAACAGAAGCAGCTTATCAGGATGATGTAAAAACCTGTCGAACTTTCAACCCTCAAATGCAAGTCAACGGAGAGAGGCAACTTGCTTTTTCGGTCCAAATGGCTATGCTATATGATTCGGTAAAGACAAACCGATTCCTTGCTCGAGACAATTTTTCTGAGATCATTAACTATCGTGGAAATGTTGCTGACTTTTTTGGTCAAACAAAATATCCATCAGTTTTCTACACTTTAGACGTGGAGGATGTTTTTTCGGAAAATTTTCTACCAACCATGATAGAGGGTAAAATTGTGATTTTCGGCTTCTTAGGTAAAGAGTTAGGGGATCCATCCTGGAGTGATAAGTTTTTCACTCCCCTGAATTTGAATATGGCAGGAAAAGCAAATCCAGACATGTTTGGGGTGGTTGTTCATGCCAATATAGTATCCATGATAATGAATGAGGACTATATTGAGAAAATGGAGAATTGGCAAGAATGGCTGATGGCTATTGTGCTATCTTATCTTAACGTGGCATTATTTTCGCTTATCTACATAAAATTGCCCGATTGGTATGATGGCATAACCAAGTTAATTCAGGTTGTTGAGTTGTTGGTTTTGTCATTTCTGATGGTTGAAATATTTGATTTGTTTAGCTATAAATTTGACACCACTGTTACACTTGCAGCAATTGCCTTAGTGGGAGATTCATTTGAAATATACTCAGGCGTTATAAAAAACACTTACAAAAGGATAAAACATCGATTTAGGTTTACCAAAAGCAAGGAACCTGTATAAATCTTAGAATTCGCACTTATATTTTATAATTTGCATATCTAATAAGACAAAAAACCCATGAAAATCAGAGATTTAGCTGTTTTCCTCCTATTTGTGTTAGCCGGAACAGTTGCATTTGGTCAAGATTATGCCTTTAAAGTTATGGCCAATAAGGGCACTAACGAGGTAAAATCAGGGGATTCCTGGCAACCTATAAAGACTGGCGCAAGCCTAAAATTGAATGATGAGCTTAAAGTTGCCGATAACGGGTACCTTGGTTTAATCAGTGCCGGTGGTAAGCCTGTAGAGGTGAAAAAGCCTGGACCGGTTAAAGTAGCGGATCTGGCAGCTCAGGTAAAGGGAGGCTCCAGCGCAGTTAATAAATACACAGAGTTTATTCTTAGCAGCAATGCCGAAGAGAAAAAGAACAAACTTAGTGCAACAGGGGCCGTTCACCGTGGTGACCCATTGGCTGAAAAAGCTATCAAGGTAATGTTGCCTGAAAATCAAAACGCAGGTGTATATAACAATGAAGCAGTTATCAGATGGGATGGGAGTAAGGTTACTGGCCCATACGTAGTTACGTTAAGCAATATGTTTGAAGAGCAGTTAGATAAAGTTGAAACAGCTGAAACCAGCATTGTGATCAACCTCAATGATCCGAAATTTGTGAACGAAACCGGAATTTTTGTTGTGGTTCGCTCCCAGGCTGACCCCAACCAGGTTTCGAAGCAGCACTTAATCAAAAAACTTTCTCCGGATGCTTACGAGAAAGTAAAGCGATCTATGAACGACATTATGGGTGAAGTGAGTGAGCAGACTGCCCTTAATAAATTTATACTTGCAGGTTTCTATGAAGAGCAGGGATTATTTATCGATGCGATCTCAGCCTATGAGGAGGTGCTGAAACTTGCTCCAGATGTTACGTACTACAAGGAGGTATATGATGATTTTCTCATCAGAAATGGACTTAAGCGCTAAGTATTTAGCTTAGCATAATTCTTTTAAAAGCTGCCCACATGCTTATGGGGCAGCTTTTTTATTTAGGTAAAAGCGTTCACCTATTAATTTTATTAATCATTAAGCAAAAAAAGACCATGAAAACAGTTCGCTTTATTTCAATTGCAATGCTGCTTATGACACCGGCATTGCTCCATGCTCAGTCTTTCGCATTCAAGGTGTTGGCGAGCAAAGGCTCTACTGAGGTAAAATCAGGAGAAGCCTGGGAACCCCTGAAGGTTGGTGCACAGTTAAAAGCAGCCGATGAAATTAAAATTCCGGCTAATGGATACCTGGGCTTGATGCACGCCAGCGGTAAACCGCTACAGGTTAAAGAACCCGGCAGCCACAAAGTTGTTGACCTGGCATCGCAGGTAGGGAAAGGTTCAAGTGCATTAAATAAGTACACAGATTTTATTTTAAGTTCCAATCAAGAGAAGCAAAACAAACTGGCAGCAACAGGAGCAGTACACCGTGGTGTGAAAAAGGACATCATGCTATGCTTGCCAAGCGACCCGTCAAAAGCTGAGGTAGCGGGTGATCGATTCCTGGCGTTGTGGACATCCGATGGTTCTGCTAACTATAAAGTTGTGGTGATGGATTTGGGCGAAGACGTATTGGCGACTTATGAAGTAACGGAACCGTTTGTGGCAATTGAGTTTAAGGATAAGTTGGCTGGTGCACCACAAATTTTGGTGCAGGTTACGTCTGCTGAAGGTAATGTTTCGGAGAAGTATACCGTTAAAAGATTAACCGGTCATAAAAAGAACAAGATTATTGGCGATGTAGAGGAACTATTACAGTCCACACAACCTACCGGCATCGACAAGTTTGTGCAGGCATCCTATTTTGAAAGCCATTTGATGATTGTTGATGCCTTGACAGCCTATAAAGCTGCAGCGGAATTGGAGCCGGACGTGTATCAGGAAGAGTATGAGGGTTTCCTGGTGAGGTTTGGATTTAAAAAGGAATAAACAAGCAGTAGACCATCGTTTCAAAAAACGGCTTCCAGGTGCTTTGGAAGCCGTTTTTATTGGGTTTGGCTGTACAGTATATTATCCTATTTTTGTGAACATCAAAAAATCCACTTCCAAATGAGTGTCTTGGTAAATAAAAACTCCCGGGTGATTGTTCAGGGTTTCACCGGTTCTGAAGGAACGTTCCATGCGGGTCAGATGATTGAGTACGGAACCAATGTAGTAGGTGGGGTAACGCCCGGAAAAGGAGGCTCGGAACATTTGGGCAGGCCGGTTTTTAATACTGTCAAGGAAGCGGTTGAAAAGACAGGGGCCGATGTGTCTATCATTTTTGTTCCACCTGCATTTGCTGCGGATGCCATTATGGAAGCCACCGATGCAGGCATCAAGGTAATTATTGCTATCACCGAAGGCATTCCGGTAAAGGACATGATGGTTGCCAAAAAATATGTAAAGAGTAAGCAAGATGTGGTGTTGGTTGGACCCAACTGCCCGGGTGTAATTACTCCAGGCGAAGCCAAGGTTGGTATTATGCCGGGCTTTGTTTTTAAGAAGGGTCGTGTGGGTGTGGTTTCAAAATCAGGTACACTTACGTATGAAGCCGCTGACCAGGTAGTGAAAGCAGGATTGGGGGTTTCAACAGCAATTGGTATTGGGGGAGATCCGATTATCGGAACGCCTACCAAAGATGCTGTTGAATTGTTGATGAACGATCCGGAAACAGATGCGATTGTAATGATCGGTGAGATTGGCGGCAACTATGAACCCGTTGCTGCACGTTGGATTAAAGAAACTGGAAATAAAAAGCCCGTGGTGGGATTCATTGCCGGCCAAACGGCCCCTCCAGGCAGGAGAATGGGACATGCTGGTGCCATCATTGGTGGTGCGGATGATACTGCGGCTGCGAAAATGAAAATCATGCGCGAATGTGGCATTCACGTGGTTGAGTCGCCAGCGGATATTGGAGAAACGGTTGCCCGTCTATTGAAGAAATAACAATCAGGTTCCTTAAAAACTTGCCCTGAATTCGCGTTCGAGGTAGCTGTTAAATTCCTGAACGTTATCAAACGTTGTTATTTTTTCCGGATTAAGTTCTGTATCGTCATTAAGGAAAATCACCTCTGCACAAAAATCCTTTAGCAGGTACAAATAGGCCTTACGCCCGTTTTTCAAACGTGTTCCCAGCATCGTTCCCTTTTCACGCA
Organism: Cyclobacteriaceae bacterium; assembly: GCA_030584025.1. NCBI lineage: Bacteria > Pseudomonadati > Bacteroidota > Cytophagia > Cytophagales > Cyclobacteriaceae > Cyclobacteriaceae bacterium. The sequence continues at coordinate 3,152,532 of CP129487.1, read as the reverse complement.
AAGCAGCAATTTGACGGGCTGCAGAAAGACTTTTGAAATACAATTTTCTGAACATGATTAATGAATTTGTTCCGTTTAATACGGCAAAAATAGGGTGGAGTTACCCCCTGTCATAATGGAGGCTTTTTAGAGTATGTGCACTTTGAGCGCATAAAGGGGAAGTTGACGCACAACCTTAGGAGTTGCCCGGTAACCTTACACGCCCGATTCAACAGATTTGATTGAGCATGTAGTCTAGTGGCTTACTTAAGCCTCAATTACTTCAAAAAAGAGGAAAATCTTGCACCACCTTAATTAGCCTACAATAAGTTGTTTGCCAGGTTCGCCAGCTCAGAACGTTCGCCTTTTTCGAGGGTTATGTGGGCATAGAGCTCATTACCCTTTAGCCGATCGATCAGGTAGGATAGGCCATTACTTTGGGCATCGAGGTACGGGGTGTCAATCTGGTAGATATCGCCCGTAAATATGATTTTGGTGTTTTCGCCTGCCCGGGTGATGACGGTTTTTACTTCGTGCGGAGTCAGGTTCTGAGCCTCGTCAACAATGAAGCAAATGTTGGATAAACTTCGTCCACGAATGTAGGCCAGTGGTGTAATAACCAGTTTTTCCTGGTTCACCATTTCGGTGATCTTGGAGTATTCCTTGTCTGATTCGCTGTATTGATTTTGAATAAACTTCAGGTTATCCCATAGGGGCTCCATGTAGGGATTAAGTTTCGACTTGATGTCACCCGGAAGATACCCGATGTCTTTGTTACTTAATGGAACGATCGGACGAGCCAGGTAGATTTGCCGGAAGTCGCGCTTTTGTTCCAGTGCTGCGGCCAATGCAATCAGTGTTTTTCCTGTACCCGCAACGCCTTGTATACTTACCAGTTTAACCTCGGGTTTTAGCAGGGCGTGAATGGCAAAGGTTTGTTCTGCATTTCGGGGCTTCACACCATATATGGATCGCTTCTCAACCTGCTCTATCATTTCATTGAACGGATTGTAGTACGCCAGCACTGATTTTTTACCACTCTTCAAAATGTAGTAATGGTTCTTTTCAGGTTTGATTTTTCCCAGAATTTCTTCCGGGGGGCAATATCCCTTTTCGTAAATCAGATTGATGATGTCTGCATTCACATCTTCAATAACGGTACGGCCCGAATAGAGCGAAGAAATATTTTGAATTTTACCAGTCGTGTAATCTTCGGCATGCAAGCCGAGGGACTTAGCTTTTAGCCTCAGGTTTACATCTTTCGAAACGAGTATAACCTTGCGTCCCCGTTCTTCTTTTTGAAGCAGCAGCGCGGAGTTTAGTATGCGGTGATCGGGTTTATCTTCATTAAACACCCGGTTGGCATCCAGCGTACCATTTCCGCTGGTGTCCATAATCACCTTAAAATCTCCCTTTCCTTTTCCGTTGATCGGGTTCCACTGGTGCAGCATTTGGTCTTTGGCCAGCTTATCCATCAGCCTGATAAACTCACGTGCTTCAAAGTTCTTAGTGTCGTTTCCTTTTTTGAAGTTGTCCAGTTCCTCCAGCACGGTAATGGGAATACCGATGTCGTGTTCATCAAAATTGAGGATGGAGTTGTGCTCGTAAATAATTACGGACGTGTCTAACACGAAGATTTTTTTCTCCTTTTTAGTCTTTGACATAAGCGTAGCGGATTAAAAAAAATGAATGAGCAAACACACCTGCAATAGGGTATTGTGTATTGATCTGAATACGGATGCAAGAGAAGTTTAAAAAATTAATGAGGAAGCCCTTCATCTCCAAAACTACCGGAAGTTAGGTAAATGCCCGGTATTTGCAAAAGAAACTAATCGGGGTAAATTTTTTTGGAAGCTATCTCAAACTGTTTCCTTTATGGGTCTGATGCTTCACGGTTAATTATAGAATTTCCAACCCTTTCTTTTTGAAATCATCAAAAAAAGGATTGTCCGGATTTAGTTCAGTAATTAAGGTATGAATAGCATGTGTCTCGCATACCTTATAACGTTTAATTGAATTTAGTTTTTCAGAAATACTTAATGAGACTATTTTTTTGGAGGCTTGTATCATGGCCCTTTTCAAGTGGACTACCTCCAGGTCAATTTCAGATAAACCAAAACCTGCATCGAAGTAACTCGTGCCTAAAAAGCAAAGGTCGGCACGTATTTGAGATATGGTATTGACTGTATCCCCACCTAACGCAATCTGGGATTCGTGGGAAAGTCTGCCCCCTATCAGGATAGTTTCAACATTTGGGTGTTCCGATAATTCCATAGCCACCAGCAAGCTTGGCGTGAAAACAGTGCCATGGAAAGTAGATGGGAGAAGTCGGGCCACCTCCAGGTTCGTGGTTCCACCGCTCATCAGTATGCCTTGGCCATCATTCAACAAGGAATGAGCTTTTCTGGCAATCACCGACTTTTGTTCGTGTGCATAAATGTTGTTTTCCTTATAGGTGTATACATGGAAGGAATTTGAAATGGCTCCACCGTGCACCTTTTTTATTTTCCCTTGTTCATCAAGGTATTTCAAATCTCTTCGCACGGTATCCTCCGATACATTCAGGTTGTTGGCCAAATCGGAAAGTAGTACCCTGTTCCGCACCTGAACTTCACTTAAAATGAAATTTAAACGCTCTTCTTTCAGCATGATTAACAGGGATGTTGCAATTTCTTGCTGCTTTTGATTGGCTTTTGCTCAAATTATCATATTTTCAAAAGGTTTTTTGCAAAGTATCCCGAAAAATTTCGAAAAACTTTGCAAAACCACTAAAAACCATGTTTCACTTAATCAATTACCACATGATCAAAAAGCTTTACTGTTTTAAGTTAAAGCCACGCGACAGTATTCAAACCATGTTGCCGGTGCTTAGGATGTTTTGTTGGTTGATTTTTGCTGCTGGCATTATTTTTTCCTTTCCTGCCAATGCCCAGGAACGCACAGTCACCGGAAAGGTGAGTTCAGCGGATGATGGCTCAGCTTTGCCTGGTGTGAACGTAATTTTGAAAGGTACGTCAACCGGAGTTGTTTCTGATGCCCAGGGAAATTTCACTATTCAGGTTAATCCTTCAGGCGGGACACTCATCTTTTCTTTTATTGGTTTTCAAACCCAGGAGGTTGAAATCGGTGCACGAACAGAGATCAATGTCCAGCTAAGTGTTGATGTAACACAACTCTCAGAAGTTGTGGTTACTTCTTTCGGTATCGAGAAGAGTAAGCAATCATTGGGGTATGCTGTACAATCTGTGGGTTCAAAAGAATTAACTGAAGTTAGGCAACCAAATATTGTGTCGGCACTACAAGGCCAGGTGGCTGGTGTGCAAATAACAAACACAGGTGGTGGTCCAGGTATGGGAGCAAGGATTTTGGTACGCGGTGTAACTTCATTGAATCCAAATGCAGATAACCAGCCGCTCTTTATTGTAGATGGTGTTCCTATTGATAATACAACAAACGAAAACTCAACTTTTTCACGCGGAATGTCCAACCGGGCTGCTGACATTAATCCGAATGATATTGAGACCATCAGCATTCTGAAGGGTGCTGCTGCAACGGGTCTTTACGGGGTACGTGCCGCAAATGGTGCGGTAGTAATTACTACCAAAAGAGGAAAATCAGGAGGTGGCCTTACGATTAATGTGGGCACCACCTTTAGTGCGGATAAGATTAATAAGCTTCCGGAATTTCAGAAAAATTTTGGACGAGGATGGTATGGCATAGATGATGGTAGCGTGTATTCTGCTTCGGGAGCCTTGATTGAAGCTCAATCAGTAGTTGATCCGACTTACGTGTATTATAACAATTATGAAAACTTTTTCAGGACCGGAGGTATGCGCGATTCTTATTTCAATATCTCTGGTGGAAATGATGTATTTACCTTTTATACATCCGTAAACAATACTGATCAAAAAGGAATTATTCCTTTCTCCGACTGGGGAAGAACATCGGCTCGTTTTCGGGGAACAGCAAAATTCAGTGAGAAGTTTAATATAGAGGCCAGCGTAAACTACTCCAATTCTGGAGGAAACAGAGTGCCTCATACCAGTATGGGTGAACGGCTTATGTACTGGTCGCACACGCAGGACATAACCAAGTATAAGAAGCCTGACGGAACGCAGATAGCTGGCATTCTGTCTGCTAATCCTCTGTGGACAGCCGAATTTTGGACGTATGAAGATCGGGTAGACCGCACTATCGGCAACCTGACTTTTAACTACAAACCAGTTGATTGGCTACAATTTACCTACCGGTTTGGCCATGACTTTTACGTGGACAAGCGTGATGAAATAGTACCCGGTGCCAAAGGAGTTGCCGGAGAAAATCTCAGCGGTCTCAGTGCAACTGGTTATATGGAGCAGCGCAGGTTTATTAACCGGGTGGTGAACTCCAACTTTTTTGTAACGTTCGATAAAAAGATAACACCGGACTTGAATGCAACTGCCCGCATTGGTCATGAGTTATTTGAAACGGATCTCAACTATAGCTATAACTATGGGGGCAATTTTGTGACACCAGGTTTCTATAGCTTCACTAACGTACGAGAACAACGGGTGACAGAAAATACGTTTAGAAGACGTTTAGTTGGAGTATTCGCGGATGCCACTTTAGATTATAAAAGCTTTTTGTACCTCAACCTAACGGCCAGAAATGACTGGACATCCACTTTGCCAGTTGGTAATAACTCATTCTTTTATCCTTCGGCAAGTTTGAGTTTTGTGTTTAATGATGTACTAAACCTACCAAGCCAATTGAGTTATGGAAAATTACGTGCTGCGTATGGACAAGTAGGTAAGGATACAGAGCCCTACAGAACAGCTTCTACCTATGAGGTCGCATCTGCGTTCCCACTTAACGAGATTGTAGGTTATGTACGATCTGCTCAAAGGGGGAGCAACCAGTTGGTTCCTGAAATAACAACTACCGTTGAGTTTGGAACAGAACTAAAGTTATTTGAAAACAAACTAGGAGTTGATTTTACCTGGTATAAAGCCAATAGCAAAGATCAGATTCTTGCCGTGCCGGTATCAAATACAACCGGGTATTCATCTTTATGGATCAATGCAGGAGAAATTGAAAACAAAGGTATTGAGCTGACACTTAGCGGCACACCCCTGCAGATAGGTGATTTTCGTTGGGACGCAATGGTTAATTACACTCGGAATAGGAATATGGTGGTTGATATAGCAGAAGGTGTTACAGATATCCCATTGGCAAGCCAATCGGGTTATCTGGCAGCAACTGTGACCATGCGTATTACCAATGGTCAGCCCTATGGGGATTTGTATGGAACCGGTTACCAACGATATTACCCGGGTGGTGAGCCTGAGGGAATTACCCATTTAGACAGAAACAGACCCATTGTAATTTCGAGTTCCGGCTCCAATGCAGGATTTCCAATGCTGACTCCTGCCAGCAAACAACTAGTGGTAGGAAATGCGATGCCTGATTGGTTAGCTGGTATCCGAAACACCTTCAGTTACAAAAATCTTTCACTTTCTTTTTTGGTTGATGTAAGATGGGGAAATGATCAGTATGACCAGTATGGTAACTGGCTTGCTGCATTTTTGAAGCCTGACTTCACCAACGACAGAAATGACGTGGTAATTTTTGATGGGGTATTAGCAGATGGTACACCCAATACCCAACAAGTTTGGTTAGGCCAGGGTCTTGGACCGGATGGAAGAGATTATGGCGCTGGTTATTATAGAAATATTCACAGGGCAATGTCCGAGAACTTTGTATATGATGCCTCTTTCGTGAAGTTGCGTAATGTAACGTTGAATTATAACCTGCCAAAGAGTTGGCTTACACCTCTATCAATCAGGGCGGTATCTGTATCGGCATCCTTGAATAATATTATTTTATGGACACCGTGGGGTAACTTCGATCCGGAATCGTATGCAAGCGGTACAGCAAGTAATGCTACAGGTCTTTCTGGTATGGGTTATCCAGGAACAAGAAGCGCGCTGTTCTCTATTAATCTTACCCTATAATGTTTAAAAGTATGAAACTAAGATTCTTTATATTATTAATCATCGTGGGTGTTTTCACAGGCTGTGAAGATTATCTTGACGTTAACACAGACCCTAATAGACCAACGGTTGTTCCGGTTAAGGGACTAATGTCGGTAGTCAGTATGCGAACAGCTACTAACACGGCTAATATGGGCAATACTACTTCATATTTCGTACAGTACCTGGCTGGCCCCAACGCGGGCGGCAATACGGATACCCACCAGGAAATAAACCCAAATGGGACGTGGGTGGGTATTTACAACGTACTAAGTAATCTGAGCGATATGGAGTTACTGGCTCAACAACAGGGAGCACCAAATTATGTGGGGGTGGCTAAAATTATGAAAGCCATCAACCTGGCACTTTTGGTTGATTCCTGGAACAATGTGCCGTATACGGACGCTTTTTTTGTTCAGACTATTAAGCCAACGTATGACAATGGGCAGCAGTTATATACTGAAGTTTTCACACTGTTGTCGGATGGAATTACCGAATTGGAAAAAACCGAAACTACGTTGACTATGGGAACAGATGATTTCATGTTTCAAGGTAACCTTTCACGGTGGATCAAAACAGCATATGCTTTGCGGGCACGGTACCTTAATCATTTGAGCAAAACACCAGCGTATGATCCGGATGCTATTTTGGCAGCTATTAATAACGGGCTTGCGGGTAATGCCGACAATGCGAAAGTTGTTTACTTTGATGTAGCCAATGCGCGTAATCCATGGGGAGTAGTTTCCATGAACCAAGCAGGCTTAGTACTGGATGGTTGGATTTCGAAGCAAATTGTAGAGGCTATGGATGGAACTACATTCGGTGTTATAGACCCACGGATGGAGTTTATGTTCAGTAAGACACAGCAGGGAACTTTCAGGGGTACAACAAATGGTGCTGGGCGCGATCCTGATGTTGTTGATCTCAGGCTGGATGCTTCAACATTGGTTGAAAGTACGTTCTATGCCAACCGAACATCTCCTGTAATGGTTATGACGTTTGCCGAGCAGAAGTTCATAGAAGCAGAGGCTTACCTGGCAAAGGGTGCAGCCTTTAATGCCCAGGCATATGCAGCATACCTGGCTGGAATCGCGGCACATATGGATATGTTAGGTGTCGATCCTGTTGACAGGGATGCCTACATCAGTGATCCTGAAGTTTCAGTTGGTGATGCAAACATAACCCTTGATTTGGTGATGAAGGAGAAATACGTGGCTATGTTTTTGCATCCTGAGGCATGGAATGATGCCAGACGGTATGATTTTCAGTATGAAGATATGACTGTCCCTGATCAGTTAAATGAAAACCTGAATGGCCAGTTCAGCAGAAGATTACAATATCCGTCAAGCGAGTTCTCAACAAATTCGGTAAATGTACCGGAGGTGACTTTGTTAGACAGGATTTGGTGGGATCAAAACTAACCATGATGAATATGAAACCTTACATAAGACTATTTATAATACTTGTTATTGCGGTAGCATTTGGCTCCTGCGAAGAAAATGCTGTAGGCCCCTCCTACAAAAAGATAGGGACATCAACAGCTACTAATGCGTTTATCACAGTATCACCTGTTTCATCAGTTGCGCCAACAACTGGCACCGATGTTACTGTAACCTTAAGGTATGTGAATATCAAGAGCGACCCAGCCAAGACACTTGTTCTGAAATTGCGTGAGGGTAGTGGTGAATTTACAACTATTCAGACTTTTGATGAATCCAATCAAGATACAGGTGTTGAATTAACGCGTACTGTTAACTACACAATTACACAGCCTGCGGGAACTTCATTAACCTTTAGACTGGAACTAACTACTCAGGCTGAATTCCCCAAGTTAGTTAATCGTCCAGCTTTTCCTGTTCGGTAAAATTTGTTTAGTATTTAAAATGAGAATGAGGTCGTCTGAAAGGCGGCCTCATTTTTTTTGAATGAACAAATTTTTGACTAATAATTTTTCTTTAAAACTCACACGATTTTCATTCAAAACCTCATCATAAACCGATCTTCTTTCTCTTGTGGAACAATGTTCAACACATTTGCGGCCACAAGTTTCACCAGTCGGGAGGAGGCTTGGCTTAGACTAAGCCCTGTAAGTTTGGCAAAACCGTGAAGTGAAATTGATTCGTGTGTTTGCAGGTATTTCATGAGTTGCTCTTCATGTTCGCTGTAGGTAAAAGCAACACTTTGTTTTCGTGATTTCAGAAAGGTAATCTGTGCCAATTCTTTACTGCCTCGAATGGTTTTGTCTGCGGTACGAAAATAGGCGTGCTTTTGATTGCGCGTTTCAAAAAATGCGTGGGGCTTTCGTTTGCTTGATGGTACGGTCAAGCTTATCACAAATTTTTCCTTAGGTGTTACAATAATTTCTTGCTTGAATTTCAAAAATGGTCGGCACCGGTTTTTAAGTAGTTTGATTACCGGAAGCAACTCTTCGTCTGGATGCATAACGCCAGGAATTGTTCCTTGATCGGAAACACCTATCAATAAGGTTCCTCCTTTTGTATTGGCAAAAGCAATTAACTCCCGAACAACCTGCTGCGGATTGGATGTATTCTTCTTAAATTCAAGATGTAAGCCCTCGCCCTGCGCGACCTGTGTTTTTAATTGCCGGAAGCGTTGCTCATCGTATGCCGCCCCTTCCCAGTATTTCTTCGTCATCTTCATCGTCTGGGTCATCTTTTGGCAAGCTAAACATTGAACTCAATAAATCCTTAAACTGCGTACCGGATGCCAGGTGATGTTTGCTGATCAAACTGTATTCAGCAAGGCCATGCAACGCAAACTCCATCAAAAGGAGTTGTGTCTTGCTATCCGGATCTTTGTGATATGCTTTTACCAGGTCTTTGAGTCCGGGCACTGACTTCAGTGCCTTCTCGTAATCCCGATCACTCAAATCATGTAACAAGTCGATGTAGTTTCCATCACCAAACCAATCGGTAATTTTTTTATACGGACTTTTTTCTTTTTGTTTTCTGAACTTATCCGGGTCGGGAAAATACTGTACGAATTGTGTTCGTATCGCTTTGCCAATCAGGTTTTGCGCAACAATGCCTGGCCCTTCCTGTTCGCCTTCGTATACCAACTCAACCTTTCCGGTAATAGATGATACGATGCTTCCCAGGTCTGAAATTCGTGAGGTAGTTTGCGTTTCACTATTGATCAGCATTCTCCGCTCAGCCGATGCCAGTAAAGTTTCAAAGGCTGAAATGGTAAGGCGGGCAGAGACTCCGCTTTTGGCATCAACAAATTCACTCTTGCGCGCTTCAATGGCAACCTGTTCAACCAAATTACTGATCAGATCAGGCACCGTGATGTGTTGCCGGGTGCCGGTGAGTCTTGCTTCCTGGTGTGTAATTCGCTTACCGGTTTCTATGTCTTTTGGATAGTGCGTAATAATCTGACTGCCAATTCGGTCTTTAAGTGGCGTTACAATGTTACCGCGATTGGTATAATCCTCCGGGTTGGCGGTAAATACAAATTGGATGTCCAGCGGCAGTCGAACTTTAAATCCACGAATCTGAATGTCACCTTCCTGCAAAATATTAAACAGGGCAACTTGTATGCGCGGCTGCAAGTCGGGCAATTCGTTAATGACAAATATGCCTCTATGCGAACGGGGAATCAAACCATAATGAATCACGCGCTCATCGGAGTACGGTAATTTTAAAGAGGCCGCTTTAATTGGATCAACATCGCCAATCAAATCAGCAATGGAAACATCGGGTGTGGCTAGCTTTTCTGTGTATCGCGCATCACGATGTAGCCAGGTAATGGGTGTTGTATCTCCCAGTTCATTTACCTTATCAATGCCAAAGCGCGAAATCGGATGAAGTGGATCGTCATTCAGTTCTGATCCTTCAATTACAGGAATGTATTCATCCAGCAGGTTAACCATCAAACGGGCCAGTCGTGTTTTGGCTTGTCCGCGTAAGCCCAGCAGGTTTATGTCATGTCCAGCAAGGATAGCACGCTCCAGGTCGGGGATTACTGTTTCTTCGTAACCCCAGACGCCTTGAAAAACGGTTTCTTTATTTTTCTTTTTTCGGATCAGGTTTTCACGAAGTTCATCTTTTACACTTCGCGATCTATAACCCGACTCTTTCAGTTGTTTCAGATTTTTTATTTTAACGATCTCCATGGTTGTGGTTGTCGCTTAAAAATTTTTTCTACGATTTTTCTTAAAATCTTCAAATACCAAATTGCCAAGTCCTTGCAGGCCACTGTAGTAGGCATTTCCGTTATTGGCTTTTGTAAACTCGCGAACAAAAGCTTTCAGATAGGGATCGGTAGCCAGCATAAACGTGGTTACCGGAATTTTTAATTTTCGAAGGGAGCTTGCCAGGTTTAAGGTGCGCCCCAGAATTTTCTGATCCAACCCGAAACTGTTTTTGTAATAACGGATGCCCTCCTTGATACAGGTTGGTTTGCCATCGGTGATCATAAAAATCTGCTTGTTCGGATTTTTCCTTCGCCTCAGCGTATCCATGGCGAGTTCCAATCCCGCAACGGTGTTCGTATGGTAAGGTCCTACTTGCAGATAGGGTAAATCCTTGATCTCAATCTGCCAAGCATCATCGCCAAATACCAAAACATCTAATGTGTCTTTCGGGTAACGTTTTGTGATTAATTCAGCGAGCGCCATGGCTACTTTTTTGGCTGGTGTTATACGGTCTTCTCCGTATAGAATCATGGAGTGCGAAATGTCAATCATCAGCACCGTTGAGGTTTGCGATTTATACTCGCGTTCCATCACCTCAAGGTCTTCCTCCGTTATGAAGAAGTTATCAAGACCATGATTGATTTGTGCGTTGCGCAAGGAATCAGTCATGGAGATTTGCTCCAGCGTATCGCCAAATTCATAGTCCCTTCGTTCGGTGGTTGGCTCATCTCCACGCCCGCTATGAAACGTTTGATGTTCGCCTCCTTTTGCTTTTTTAAGCTTGCCGAAGATTTCTTCCAAAGCAGATCTTCTAAGATTTTGTTCACTGCGGGCATTGAGTTTCAATTCGCCATCCCGTGGGGATTCTTCGATATATCCTTCTTTTTTGAGCTGTTCAATGAAATCGCCAATGCCATAGTTTGGGGAGGTGATCTTGTATTGTTTGTCCAGTTCGGTAAGCCATTCCAGGGCTTCTGCAACATTTCCGGATGTAATCAATACCAGCTGCATGAAGATTTTCAGCAGCTTTTCGAAGTCGCTTTTAGCGAATTCGGGTGGCGGGGTATATTGACTGAAACGGTATCCGAGCATTTTCTTACGATTTATTTATAACCCTGATGCCTGTAATTCTGTTTCTTTTATTGGTTATTTATTTTGAACCCGTGTAAGGTTACGTTGGACAATTATTCATTTTTTTCAAGATTCAACGCTTACTTTTGGCCTAAATTAACAATTAAGGGTTATGAAAAAGTCTATACTGGTTTTATTCGTTCTGGCCGTTACATTGGCTTCATGCTCTTCTTATACGTGCGCCACCTATGTTAAGGCTCCTGTAGAAAAGAAGGGCACTGCTGAGCAGAAAATGTAAGCTTGCCGAACTAAGAGAGTTACACCAACCACCTTTCAGGTGGTTTTTTTATTCCCCGATCTGTCCTATCTTCGTACTACTTTTTAAGCTAGTACTATGCTCAATCGCATACCTCCATTTTTTAAGAACTTCTATGTAGTAGCCGGGCTTATATTTCTGACCTGGATGTTTTTTCTGGACTCCAATGATTTCTTGTCGCGGTTTAAACTGGCGGGCAAGTTGCGTTCATTGGAGAATGAAAAGGAATATTATCAGGAAAAGATAAAGGAAGTTGAACACGACCGGGAGGAGTTATTTGGCGACCGGGAATCGGTAGAAAAATTTGCCCGCGAAAAATATTTAATGAAAAAGGATAACGAGGACGTATTTGTTGTCGTTGAAGAGTAAAACGAAAAGTTATGCGCTTTACAATATTTATTTTTCTGATGCTATGTGCCGGGTTTGCAATTGCACAAGGTGAAAATAATAGCCTTAAAGGTACTCCTGCAAAAGAAAGAATTGTAACAGGTGGTGGTTTTGGCTTGGGATTTGGTAATGTGCAGGATTTTGTTTCGGTCTCACCAGTCATTGGCTATGCGGTTACTAGGAAGTTTTTAGTTGGCAGTGGACTATCGTATCGATATTCAAAATACAAAATTCCTGAGCCCGATGTTTCTTTTAATGATTACACTATAAATCCATTTGCCAGGTTTACCGTGTATAATGGAATTTTTCTTCAAACCGAGTATGAGTTTATGAACTATCAGTTGCTTGTTGGTGGAGAAAAGCAGCGAAGAACTTTCAATAGTTTTTTGGGTGGTGCCGGATACATTCAGCCCCTTGGAGAAAGAACTGCATTTTTTGTCATGGCTTTATATAATTTTTCATATACGGCTTCTGACGCTCTTTACACCCCCTATCAAAGCCCTTGGGTGATTAGAGCCGGGATTAATATTGGCAATTTTATTTTCTAAAGAGTTAATCCAAATTTTTTCCCAAGCTCGGAAAGATCTTCCACCACTTTTGGATTTAACGGAATACCTTGGTCTTGTCGTTGAGCGTGCATAATTCTTTCGGGTTCACCGTGAATGAGCACATGATCGTATCCTTCTGCTGCTTTCGCTGACTTGAATCGTTTGATCCAATTATCCATGTGTTGCTTGAATTCTGTAGCAGGTCTGAAGGCATCCACACGCATGGCGCCAACAAAATGCCCGATGCCTTTTCCAACGGGATCAGCCGGTGGTTGTAAAAATGCAACAAAAGGAGGAACCCAAGGTCCATAGTTTGCACCGGAAAGCACAGCCGAAAGAATATCTACCATGGCGCCTAAACCATAGCCCTTATGACTGCCATGTTCGTAATCGCTGCCAAGTGGAATCAACGCACCTCCCTCTTTTAATTCATGTGGGTTGGTAGACGATTTTCCTTCTTTGGTTTGTATCCAACCTTCTGGGGCGTCTTTATTTTTTCGTTGAAGAATTTCAAGCTTTCCATTCGCTGCCGTGGTGGTAGCCATGTCGAGCACAAACGGAGGTTCCTTGTCGGCAGGAATGGCAATCGAAATTGGGTTGGTACCCAATAGGCGCTCAACAGAAAAAGTAGGAGCCACCAGCGGACTGGCATTGGTCATGGCCCACCCGATCATGTCGTGTTTTAGTGCCATCATGGAATGATAGCCCGCTATGCCGAAATGGTTTGAGTTGCGAACAGCCACCCAGCCCGTTCCGGCTTTCTCCGCTTTGGCAATGGCCAGTTCCATAGCTTTGGGGGCAACCACTAACCCAAGTCCGCTGTCGCCATCAATAACAGCCGTACTGGGCGATTCATGCACCACCTGAATGTTTGGTGTTGCATTGATCCGGTTTGCTTCCCATAGACGCACATAGCCGGAAAGTCGCGCCAGGCCATGTGAATCAATTCCGCGAAGGTCGGCTGAAAGCAGTACTTCAGTAGCCAGTGAAGCATCGGCATCTGAGCAACCGATTTTTTTGAAGATGGCATATGAAAAATCGCGAAGCGTACGTACCGGATAACTTTTTTCTGTTGTCATGGCGGCAAAGATAACCTCAATTTTATTTTCACCGTAAAACAAGATTTTTAGGGGTGTAAAAGTTATACCTTAGTTGTGTGGAATCTTAGAGCTTTTTGCATCTGAGGATAAAAATGATTTTAGCTATGAAACGTATTTCTTTAATTCTTGTACTTATTGGATTGATGCTTTTTGCAGAAGCGCAAACCGAAAAACAGGTTGATTCTAAAATTTCACGCGTTACCGTGTTTTTGAACCGGGCCCAGGTTACCCGTGAATTGAAAACCCGGGTGGAGGCGGGACGCACCAACCTGATTTTATCCGGTCTTACGGCCAACCTTGATCAACAAAGCATTCAGGTAAGCGGAAAGGGCGCGATAACCATTTTGGGTATCAATCATAATCAGAATTACCTCAGTGATCATAACCGACCAAAATCCTTGCAGGTGTTGTACGATTCACTTGAGTTTTATCGCAAGCAATTGCTACAGGAGCAACATCAGAATGAAGTCTTGAGTAAAGAAGAACAATTATTGCTCAGTAATCAGAAAATTGGTGGTACAAATCAAAATCTGTCTGTCAATGAGCTTAAAGCAATGGCCGATTTTTACCGGAGCCGCTTAAGCGATATTGGCACCGGAAAAATTAAATCGGATGAACGCATCAAAAAAATAAATGAACGCATCACTAAACTCAACCAGCAAATTCGCGAGCAGAATGATTTGTACAACCGCAACACCAGCGAAATTGTAGTAAGCGTTTCAGCCGATGCAGCAACAGCCGTAGAACTTGAAGTTAACTACATTGTTGCCAATGCCGGTTGGTACCCGGTGTACGACTTACGGGCAGCCAATACGCGTAGTCCGGTGCAGTTGAATTACAAGGCCAATGTTTTTCAAAGCACCGGTGAGGAATGGAAAAACGTCCGACTGAAACTGAGCACGGCAAACCCGAGCCTGGGTGGTGTTAAACCGGAGTTATTTAGTTGGTATCTGGATTTTTATCAGCCTTACGTAAAGGCTTTGCAGGGTAGGGCTGCTGGAGTGCAAGTTCAGAGGACTATGAAGCCTCAAGATAAAGAGGAGATACAAGTTGAATTTGATATTGAAGTTCCAGAAGAAGCAGCAACTATCTCTGACTTTACTCAAACTATACAGACTTCCTTAAATACGGAATTTGATATTAGTTTGCCGTACACCGTTTCGTCTGCCTCTAAGCCAACACTGGTAGACATTCGCAATCATGAAATGAAGGCAGAGTACCTGTATTCAACAGCACCTAAAATCGATCAGGATGCATTCCTGTTGGCGCGTGCCACCGGATGGGAAGAGTTTAGTCTATTGCCGGGTGAAGCCAACGTGTTTTTTGAGGGCACGTTTGTGGGTAAAAGTTATATCGATCCGAATGTAATCAAGGACACGCTTTCGGTTTCCTTAGGTCGCGATAAGCGGATTGTAGTGAAACGCGAAAAAGTAAAAGATTTCACCACACGCAGGACCATTGGCTCCAACATTCGTGAATCTTTTGCATGGGAAGTTTCAGTGCGCAATACTAAAAATGAAGCAGTAAAGATTTTAGTTGAAGATCAGGTCCCTGTTTCGCGCAACAGCCAGATTGAAGTAACGGTGTTGGACATAGGCGGTGCCAAATACAATAAGGATACCGGCAAACTGGTTTGGGAAATGAACCTGCAACCCAACGAGACCAAAAAGGTGGTGTTCAAGTATGAGGTGAAATATCCAAAGGATAAAACCATCAGCGGATTATAAACACTAGAGAGTGCTAGAGGCCATCTCAAAAATCAATTTCAATGTCAGCCTGAGCTTGTCGAAGGCTATTTCGAGTTACCAAACCGGTTTCGACAAGCTCAACCTGACATAAGAGTGTATTTTTGAGATGACTTCTAGTTGAAAACGGTCTTCATTATAAGTATAGAGACCGTTTTATTTTGTGTGATTGTATTCCGAAATGTTTTATTACTTTAATCGGATAATCGCGTGCCTATGCGTAACAATATTTTCTTTATTGCCCTGGTAGCCGCCATGGCGGGCTTTTTGTTTGGGTTCGATACAGTCGTTATATCTGGAGCGAACCTGCCTATTAAACAATTGTGGAATACCTCTCCGTGGTTTCATGGTTTATTCATCATGTCGATGGCGTTGTGGGGCACGGTAATCGGAGCGTTGTTTGGTGGAAAACCAACTGAAAAGTACGGACGGAAAAAAGTTTTATTTTGGATTGGTGTGCTCTACACTATTTCGGCCATAGGTTCTGCATTGGCGCCTGATCCGTATTCCTTTTCATTTTTCCGTTTTATTGGTGGTGTGGGTGTTGGTGTTTCATCCATTGCTGCACCAACCTACATTGCTGAAATCGCAACCACGCGTTTACGAGGGAGATTGGTAGCCATGTATCAGTTCAATATTGTGTTTGGTATTCTGATAGCGTTTATCTCCAATTATTTACTGCAGGGCTTTGGCGGAGCAAACGACTGGCGATGGATGCTGGGGGTAGAAGCTATACCGGCTATACTCTATACAGTTTTAGTATTGCGCGTTCCGGAAAGTCCGCGGTGGTTAATTTCGCAACACGATGATGCGAAGGCAGCAGAGAAAATATTGACTGATCTGGGCGCTGAAAATGTTAAGGAAGAAATTGCATCCATTCAGGCGTCCACCGGGCATGAGGTGCATCACGAACCCTTGTTCAGTAAAAAATACACCAAGCCGATTTTGCTTGCATTCTTCATCGCATTCTTTAATCAACTATCCGGCATCAACTTCATTTTGTACTATGCACCTGAAATTTTAGAGCGTGCCGGCCTGGCTGCCAAGGATTCATTATTCAATTCCATCGCCATCGGAGGGACTAATCTGATTTTCACATTCGTTGGCTTGTACTTCATTGACCGAACCGGCAGAAAAAACCTGATGATAATTGGTTCGCTTGGTTACATGCTTAGCCTTTCGATGGTGGCGTATGCATTCTATGCACAAGCTGGTGCAGCCTTTATGATGTCATTCCTGCTGGTATTCATTGCGGCACATGCCATGGGGCAAGGTGCGGTTATCTGGGTTTTTATTTCAGAAATCTTCCCCAACAACGTTCGGGCATTGGGTCAATCGTTAGGGGCCAGTGTGCATTGGGTGTTTGCCGCTTTGATTACCCTGCTTACTCCTGTGTTTCTGGATCAATCGAAAGGACTGTTGCGAAATGATCCGTGGATCATTTTTGCCTTCTTTGCCGGCATGATGACCTTACAACTGATTTGGGTGCTCACCAAGTTTCCGGAAACAAAAGGAGTATCGTTAGAAGATATCCAGCGAAAGCTGGGGATTAGCTAAACTGCTTGCCCAGGTAGGCGAGTGCACCTTCTTTCAGGGCATAAGTCGAAACTCGAATTTGTTCGAACGGAAAGTTTTTCAGCAGGTAATCAATCATGCATGAGGCCACCACGATCATGTCTACGCGCATTTCAATCATGCCGGGAATGGCCATACGCTGCGACCTGTTTTTGGTAATAAGTTGAAGGTGAATTTTTTGAAAGCCTTCAAGGGTTAAAGGCGTTTCGCGATCATCGTCATTTCTGATAATATTTTCCTCCAGGCAAAAAATGTCGCTGAGTGTATCAAATGTTCCGGAAGATCCAACTAATGTTTTCGGTTGAAGTTGATTGATGATTTCCATTAGCGGTTTCAGTACTTCGGAAAAGTATTCATTCAATAGACTGATCTCATTTTTTGTGATGGGATCATTTTTGTGGAATATTTCCAATAAACGTTGTGCGCCAATCTCAAAACTCCGTTTCCAAAAAATGGTTGTGTCGTTGGCTATGATAAACTCCACACTGCCTCCACCAATATCCATGATCAACGATTTTTCTTCGCCTAGATTAAGCGCAGCGCGAACACCGAAGCAAATAAATTCAGCTTCCTGATCGCCAGAAATTACAGTGACCTCTATTCCGGTTTCTTTTTTTATTTCCTGAATAACGGCTGATCCGTTTTTGGCATTTCGTAAGGCACTTGTTCCAAAGGCAAAAATCTGTGCCATGCCCGCTGAATTAATTTTTTGTTTGAAATCCTTCAGTGTTTTCAGGGCCCTGGCCAGTCCATCATCAGTAATCATATCGCGGTTAATACCACCTTTTCCAATCTTTACTGCCTGGCGGTCGCGGTGAATGATGTGGAAGGAATCACCCTGCTTTTCCGCTATGAGTAAGTGGAAAGTATTTGTGCCTAAATCAATTATGGCCAGTTTCGTGTTCATAGTAAAATCGAACCAATTTAATACTTCCTTTAGCTATATTTCGAACCGAAATTAATGACCATGGCAAAGCGAGAACTTTCAGACGCTATTCTTCAGCAAAAATTTGATGAACTGGAACGTAAAAGTCAGGAAGCCCTGACCGGAGGTGGGGAGAAACGGATTGAACAACAACACGCAAAGGGTAAATTAACCGCACGTGAGCGTATTCAATTGTTAATGGATGAAGGCTCATTTGAAGAGTTGGGAAAATTTGTGATGCACCGCTGCAAGGATTTTGGGCTCGACAAAGAATATTACCTGGGTGATGGCGTAGTAACGGGTTATGGAACGGTAAGCGGAAGGTTAGTTTATGTTTTCTCACAAGATTTTACCGTGTTTGGTGGCTCATTATCAGAAACCCATGCGGAAAAAATAGTGAAGCTGATGGAGCTTGCCATGAAAAATGGTGCTCCGGTAATTGGCTTGAACGATTCCGGTGGTGCCCGTATTCAGGAAGGAGTTGTGTCGTTGGGTGGCTATGCTGATATTTTTTACCGAAATACTTTGGCGTCAGGTGTTATTCCGCAAATCTCGGCCATCATGGGTCCGTGTGCCGGTGGCGCTGTGTATTCACCCGCCATCACCGATTTTATTTTGATGGTGGAGAACACTTCCTTCATGTTTGTCACTGGACCGAACGTGGTGAAGACCGTAACGCATGAAGATGTTACGTCAGAAGAACTTGGAGGAGCCACCACGCACAGCACAAAAAGTGGTGTAACTCATTTTGCTTGCGCGAACGAACTGGAGTGCATTCAATACATAAAAAAGCTATTGAGTTACATGCCCCAGAATTGCGAGGAGGAAGCACCACGATTACCGTACACATCTGGCAATGAAAGCAGGCCGCAACTCAACAACATTGTACCTGCCAACCCCAATCAGCCCTACGACATGCGCGAGGTGATTGATGGCATTGTAGATGATGGAAGTTTTTTTGAAGTGCATAAAAACTTTGCCGAAAATATTGTGGTGGGCTTTGCGCGATTGGCGGGCAGGAGTGTGGGCGTAGTTGGAAATCAACCGGCATCACTGGCAGGCGTGTTGGATATTGATGCCAGCGTAAAGGCTGCTCGCTTTGTTCGTTTCTGCGATAGTTTTAATATACCATTATTGGTACTGGAAGATGTACCCGGATTTTTACCTGGAACCGATCAGGAATGGAATGCGATCATTACCAATGGGGCCAAGTTATTATATGCCTTTTCAGAGGCTACCGTGCCACGCGTAACGGTGATTACGCGAAAAGCGTATGGCGGAGCTTATGATGTGATGAACTCGAAACACATCGGGGCCGATTTGAACTATGCCTGGCCAACTGCTGAGATTGCCGTGATGGGCGCGAAAGGCGCTGCTGAAATTATTTTCCGAAAGGAAATTTCAGAAGCGGCAGATCCGCAAGCAAAGCTCAACGAGAAGGTAGATGAGTACACCCGGAAGTTTGCCAATCCATACCGGGCTGCACACCGCGGATATATTGATGAAGTCATTTATCCCGACCAAACCCGCGAAAAGCTTATCCGGGCTTTTCAGATGTTGGAGAATAAGGTGGCTACGCTGCCGAGAAAAAAACATGGCAATATTCCGTTGTAGTTTTCAACCTGATTGTCAGTAAATTCACGAATTAATTATTTCTACTATGGATAAAAAAAGTAAAGCCTTCTTATACGAATACCTGAACAATGCATCACCCACCGGTTTTGAACACTCTGGTCAGCAGATATGGCTTGATTACCTGAAGCCATACATTGATGATTACATGGTGGATGTTTATGGTACAGCCGTGGGTGTCATCAACCCGAAAGGAGCCTACAAAGTGGTTATTGAAGCACATGCCGATGAGATATCGTGGTTTGTAGCATACATTACCGATGATGGCTACATCTATGTAAAGCGCAACGGTGGTTCCGATCATCAGATTGCTCCATCTAAGCGAGTAAACATCCACACAGAAAAAGGAATTGTAAAAGGTGTGTTTGGCTGGCCGGCCATTCATGTGCGTGACGCTTCAAAAGAAGAGCCTCCCACGTTGAAAAATATTCACATCGACATTGGGTGTGAGTCGAAAAAGCAAGTAGAGGCGTTGGGCGTTCACGTTGGCTGCGTGATTACGTTTGAGGATGAGCTGATGGAGATGAACAAAAACTACCTGGTTGGCCGGGCGTTGGATAACCGCATGGGTGGTTTTATGATAGCCGAAGTAGCCAGACGAATTAAGGAGAACAAGAAAAAGCTTCCCTTCTGCCTATATATTGTAAACTCTGTTCAGGAAGAAATCGGGTTACGCGGTGCCGAAATGATTTCGCGCAGACTGAAGCCCGATTTGGCCATTTGTACAGACGTTACCCACGACACCTGTTCGCCCATGTATAATAAAAAGGACACGGGCCACATTAAGTGCGGAACAGGGCCTGTGCTCTGCTACGGGCCGGCTGTTCAGAACAACGTGCTGAAAATGATCATCCAAACGGCTGAAAAGAAGAAAATACCATTCCAGCGCCAGGCGGTAAGTCGCTCCACAGGTACAGATACGGACTCATTTGCCTATAGTGCGGAAGGAGTAGCCTCTGCGCTCATTTCCTTGCCTTTGAAGTATATGCACACTACTGTGGAAACTGTTCACAAGGATGATGTGGAAAACGTAATCAAGCTTATTTATGAGGTTCTGCTGCAGTTGAAACCCGGTCAGGACTTCCGGTATATAAAATAGATTGAAAATTCACCATTTTTTGACAAACCCTGAGTTCCAAATTGGAATTCAGGGTTTGTCATTTTTGGACAAATTGAGAGCTTCAGAAGACCCAAAATGTGGTTTCTGAGCTTTAATCGCCATTCTTGAAATTGGAAGAGCCAATTTGCACCCTTTTTGATTAATGCGGGTGTGTAAAAAAGTAGGTTAAAACCTTACATTAGAAAGAATAGCTTGTGTATGTGAATTCGCGGTTTTAATGGGCCCCCTACTTTTGTATCGTTGACAGGGAAATTTTATAAAACTTAATAAATAACTGAAACCTCTCTAAAAATGAAAAAAGTAAGCTTAATTCTGTTCGCACTTGTTCTGAGCCTTGGTGCATTTGCTCAGGAAAGACCCACCCATGAAATCCATGCGGCTATGTTGTTCAACTTTATCAAGTATGTACAATGGCCTGATGATGCAGGTGGAGAATTTGTTGTAGGTGTAATTGGCGAAGACGATGTGTTCAATACCTTGAAAACCTGGTATGATGGCAAGCCGAAAGGCAACAAGAAGTACGTTATCAAGAAACTTTCTTCTGGTGCTGATGCGGCCTCTTGCCATGTGGTTTACGTTGGTAAATCAAAGAGCAAAGAATTCGAAAATGTAAAGAATACCATTACCGGTAAGCCAGTTCTTACAGTAACTGATGGAAACGGTCTTGGCCAGAAAGGTAGCTGCATTAACTTCAAAGTTATTGATGGTAAGCTGAAGTGGGAGTTGAATCAATCAACCTTCAGCAATTCGAACCTGAAGGTTTCGAACCAGCTGAGCAGCATGTCTATCTTGATCTAATTTATAATGATATTATTCTTCCGCGACCCCGGAAGAATGGGTTTGAATCGAATAGGGTTTAGGTTAAACGTTCAAAACCGGTAATATAACGCGCAGGGTCACGGAGTTTTATTGAGAGGGTCTTTCTTCGTGTGCTCTGTGCGTTTGTCTTTAAAAGGAGCGCCTTTTGTTAAACAAAGGGTGCTCTTTTACTTTTGTGGAAATGCCAGTAAAAACAACCACGGATCAGCTTGGTCACTCAGTTGAAATTCCCTTTCCGCCAACGCGGATAATTTCCCTGGTTCCCTCACAAACTGAATTGTTATACGACCTGGGGCTCGATGCAGAAGTTGTTGGGATTACCAAATTCTGTGTTCATCCGCCTGAATGGCGAAAAACCAAAACCATAATCGGGGGAACTAAGAAATTTAATTTTGAGGTGATCGATCGACTAAAGCCTGACCTGATTATTGGTAACAAGGAGGAGAATTATAAAGAAGGTATTGAAGCACTTCGACAAAAATACCCGGTTTGGATGAGTGATATTGTTACTCCAGCCGATGCCATGAACATGATGCGGTCAATTGGTGAGATTACTGGTAGGGCGACACAAGCTGAAAAATTGGCTGGCGAAATCCAGCACTCGTTGGATGGAATAAAGGGGTGGCTTCGGAAACCTCAGCCACCTATTCTGGAACCTCAGCCTCCAATTCATGATCCTCAGTCACCAAAGAAGATTCCGTTGCCTGAGGCTCTCGAAGGCAACGGAAAAATGGTATTGTATCTGATTTGGCGAAACCCCTGGATCGGAGCAGCATCCAACACATTCATTCACGAAATGCTAACCTTGGCAGGATTTGAAAACTGCTTAATGGAGCGGGAACGCTATCCTGAGCTTTCTGTGACTGATCTAACAACGTTAAATCCTGATTTGATTTTTCTTTCTTCCGAGCCCTACCCATTTTCAGAAAAGCATATTGAAGAGATACAATCGCAGGTTCCCAACGCAAAAATTTTATTGGTTGATGGTGAAATGTTTTCGTGGTATGGAAGCCGGATGCGCTATTTCGCCAGCTACCTGGCTACACTTCAGCTAACGTAAAGCCTACCGTTTTCAAATCATCCCAGTATCCGGGATATGATTTTCTCACCACCGTTGGATTTTCAATGACGATATCCCGTAAGGTTGCCAGAGGGGCAAAGGCCATGGCCATACGGTGATCGAGATAGGTGTTGATGGTTGGAATTGTTTCCGGAATGTTATGGGTGGGCACCAGTTTCCAGGATGATCCTGTTTCAATTAGTTGAGCTCCGATTTTTTGAAGCTCCTGGTGTAGCGCGTGAATGCGATCGGTTTCTTTAATGCGCAAGCTTTCCAAACCTGTAAAGGTGCCATGTATTCCTTTTGCCGCACAAACCACAGCCACGGTTTGAGCCAGATCGGGGCAATGGGTAAAATCAAATGTTAGTTCTGTGTGTGCTTCCTTTTTTGTCAGCAGCAGGTTGTTGCCCCGTGGTTCCGACTTCACACCAAGCTGCTCCATCAGGTCGGCAATTACCCGGTCGCCTTGAAATGAACGCATGGTGATGTTGGGCAGTGTAATTTCGGCTTGATCCGCAAGCGCGGTAAACGCAAACCAGTAGCTTGCAGCCGACCAGTCGGCCTCAATCCGATAGTCACAGGGTTTGTAGGGTTGCGGACCGACTTCGATTACATTTTCGTTTACCTGAACCTCCACGCCAAATTTCCGCATCAACGAAGCCGTCATATCAATGTAGGGCTTGCTTCCCACCTTACCGGTCAAAGTAAGTGTCAGTCCTTTTGGAAGCGTGGGGGCAATCATCATGAGTGCAGAGATGTATTGACTGCTCACATCACCGCGTATGGTCAGTTGATTGGTTTTCTGTCCTTCAAATCCTTCAATTTTTAGGGGTGGAAATCCTTCTTTTTCCAGGTAGGATATTCGGGCACCCAATACGCGCAGGGCATCAACCAGCAGCCCGATGGGGCGGAGTTTCATACGATCCGTTCCGGTAATTACTTTCTCTTGACCCTGAACAGCCAGGTAAGCGGTGAGAAAGCGCATGGTAGTTCCCGCGTCCTCTACATCCAATACAGGATCGGAAGAGTTGATCAACTGCCTCATCAACACCGTATCGTTTGCCTCCGAAAGGTTGGTTAAGGTTGATTTTCCGCCACCTAACGCATCCATAATCAGTACACGATTGCTTATGCTTTTAGAGGCCGGAAGCCGGTTTACCGTTCCGGTTAACGTTTTGTGTTTGGTAATGTGTATGCTTGAGCTCACGTTTAGCTAATGGTTGTAAGGCAAAATCGAATGTTAGTTAAAGATTTTTTTTCGTTGAGTGAAACAAATGATGATCAATTCCAGTTAACTTTGATATATGAACACAACCGGAAAAATAACGCTGGGATTGGGAATTGCATCGGCAGCTTTACTGGCGGCTTATCTTTTCACGGGCGACCGTAAAAAGAAGACCACTGAATTTATTGCCAAGAAAGCTGATGATTTAAAGCGCACCATTCGGAAAAAGATGGAGTCTTTCGATGATTCGGAAGCACATTATGTCTGAAGTGAACTGTAAAATGCCAACGCACCAACAATCTCTTCTTCGCTAACTGCACAATCCCAACGTGCCTTCCCGATTCCTTCGGGTAGCACGGCCAGCACCGTATTGCCCCTGTTTTTCTTGTCCTGAATGCAAAGCGCGGCTATTTGACCGTATTCGTTATTAGAAATTTCCAGCTTTCCATAAAGCTTAAGGATATACGCAGCTATTTGCCCGACTTCTTCATCGGTAATCAGCTTTAGATTTTTGGCAATAAAGGCCTCCGCTACTAATCCGGCAGCAACAGCTTCCCCATGTAAAATCCGGTTGCCGGATTTCAGAAAATGGGATTCCAGTGCATGGCCGATGGTGTGACCAGCATTCAGTATTTTTCTCAATCCCTTTTCTGTGGGGTCTTGCTGTACGACAGATGACTTGAACTCAGCGGAATGGCGCAACAGAATATCCCAGGGTTGTTCTTCAAGAGGCTTGCTTCGCAGTTCATTCCACAGGGTTCGGTCAGAGATCAGCGCGTGCTTGATTACTTCTGCAAAGCCGGAGCGTAGTTCGTTTACGGGTAACGTTTTAAGAAATTCACTGTGAATCAGCGTAAGCACAGGCTCCTTAAACAACCCGATGTGATTTTTAAAATGTTGGAAATCAATCCCCAGTTTTCCGCCAATGCTGGCATCAGCCATGGCCAATAAGGTGGTTGGCATCAGCATAAAATCGATGCCACGTTTATAGGTTGCGGCACAAAATCCACCCATATCACCGAGCACACCGCCACCTAAAACAATCAGCATGGAATGCCTGTCCATAGCCAAGTCAGTCATCTGCTCCCAAATGTGCGCACATGTTTGTAGGGTTTTGTTCTCCTCACCGCTGTTCACGGTAATCACCGCGTGTTCCGGTAAATGTGGTTGAACTAGCGGATAGCAGTGCTTCAGTGTGTTTTCATCGGTCAGTACGGCAATTTTGTTGTAGCCGCCTTTTTGCAGGAAGAGGTTGAGGTATGGTCCGGGGTTGTCGGTTAATTTCAGGTTGGCAGGCAACATTATTTTTCTGGCTCAGATGTTTTGTTCATGATCTCCGTTTGTATGCGAATCGATTCATCATGAATGATTTTGTAAAGTTCGCGAATAAAATCGGGAGAGAGTAGTGCCAGCTTGGCCCATTCGGGTCGGGTTTGCATGATCTCATTCCAGCGTTCCAGTTGAAATACCGTTACGTGATTGTCTTTTTTATAATCCCCGATTTTCTCAATCATTTTCATGCGGGTGGAAAGTGTTTCAATCAACTCCTGATCGATATGATCAATCTTTTCCCGTAAAGCTTCCAGATGATTAATAAATAGCGCATTGGAAGAGGATCGTTCACTTACCCGGAGCTGACTCAAAATTTCTTTTAACACCTCGGGAGTAACTTGTTGCTGGGCATCACTCAACGCCTTATCCGGATCGGGGTGCGTCTCAATCATCAACCCATCGTAATCCAGATCCAATGCCTTCTGCGATACTTCAAAAATCAACTCGCGGTTACCGGCTATGTGACTGGGATCGCCAATAAGCGGAATATCCGGATGCAGGGTTTTTAGTTCCAACGGTATTTGCCACAACGGCTGGTTCCGAAACCTGGATTTTTGAAACGAAGAAAAACCCCGGTGGATGGCACCCAATTTTTTTATTCCCGCGCGATGCAGTCGCTCCAACGCACCAATCCAGAGTGATAGATCGGGGTTAATCGGGTTCTTTACCAAAACAATTTTGTCGGTACCTTTCAGGGCATCAGCAATTTCCTGAACACTGAAAGGATTAACAGTAGTGCGGGCACCAATCCAAAGAATATCAATACCTGCTTTTAGTGCCAACTCTACGTGAGCCGGATTAGCAACTTCAGTCGCAAAGGCCAAACCTGTTTCCTGCTTCACATCAGCAATCCAACTAAAAGCGGTCTCACCCATTCCTTCAAACGAATTGGGTCTTGTTCGAGGTTTCCAAATGCCTGCCCGCATAATGGAAATATCCATTGCTTTTAGGGCTTGGGCTATAGTTAAAAGCTGTTCGGGACTTTCGGCACTGCACGGTCCGGCAATGACGAAAGGTTGGTTTGAGTCGGAATTTTTATAGTCAGAAACCCAATTTTTTGTGTCCATTCGGTCAGAAAATTAAACAATGCATGTGAGAAAATTACTGTTCTGTTTTTGAACAAAACCCAATCGCTAAAGTTTAGGACAAGGGCTGATAAAGCTCATGTTTTGCGGTATTATTGCAGCCTTGAAACATTAAGCCATCGCCTTATCTTTAGGCCACTTTTACCTATGGAATCATCGCCCAAAATCTCTTTTGAAGATACCGAAACAGCATTTGCGTATAAGTCGGACGCAGCCCTGAAAAAGGCAAACTTCATATTCTCTCTTGTTAATCACCCATGGATTTCGTCCCTGGCTACCGCATCTGTCAAGGCATCATTAAGCCTTCGGCTGCCGGTGGAAGGGTTGATCAAAAAGACAGCCTTTGACCATTTTTGTGGCGGTGAAAATATTGAACAGGCCACACGGGTAGTGGAGGAGCTTGGTAAATTTCATGTGGGCGCCATACTTGATTACTCCGTTGAAGGAGGTGATGATGAGGCAGGTTTTGATGCCACGGCTGAAGAAACCATGCGTACCATTGAACAGGCGCATAAGTCGGACAACATTCCGTTTTGTGTTTTTAAACCCACCGGGCTGGCTTCAGCAAAACTGCTAACCAAAATTCAGGCAGGAGAAACATTAACTGAAGAAGAGCAAAAGGCGTATGAACGTGCCTTTAATCGCTTTGATAAAATCTGTGCAAAGGGATATGAATACAACATGCCCATCTTGATTGATGCTGAAGATTCCTGGTATCAAAACCCGATTGACAAGATGGTGCTAGAGTTGATGAAGAAGTACAATAAAGAACGCGCAATCGTGTATAACACGTATCAGCTTTATCGTACGGCTGGTTTGCCAAACCTGCGTAACCATTTCCATGAGGCAGTTATGAATAATTATTATTTCGGAGCCAAGCTGGTACGGGGCGCATACATGGAAAAAGAGCGCGAGCGGGCTGCGAAGAACGGGTATGAAAGTCCTATTCACCCAACCAAAGAAGCAACCGATGATGCCTTTAACAAGGCGCTTGCCTTCTGCATTGACAACAAGCAACGCATTTCCGTCATGTGTGGCTCGCACAACGATTACAGCAATTATTATTTGACTGTGCTGATGGAAAAGCATAGCATGCCGAACAACGATCCGCGGGTGTGGTTTGCGCAGTTGTACGGTATGAGCGATAACATCTCGTTTAATTTAGCCAAGGCTGGTTACAATGTGGTGAAGTATTTGCCTTACGGGCCGGTTCGCTCCGTGATGCCTTATTTGTTACGTAGGGCGGAAGAAAATACTTCGGTTGCGGGGCAGAGTAGTAGGGAGTTGACTCTCATAAAAAAAGAACTATCCCGAAGAAGGAATAACCAATAGCTGAAAGTTTAAGGAAACTTTAGTATCTAAGAATATCATTCAAGGTTTTCAGTATTATTTCAAATTCGGATTTACCGATCGCACCAACTTTATTTATCAACCGCTCTTTTGATAAGGAACGGATATGAAAAACAAGAATTTCAGACTCTTGCTTAAGTCCGTTTGATTTGGAAGGCGTTAAAACAGGATTGCCTTTATAACGTTTGATTTTCGTTGTAAGTGGCGCAACGATAATGATGTTCAGATGTTCATTAAGCAGGTTGCCACTTATAATGACCACGGGTCTGAGTCCTCCTTGTTCGCTACCTTTAATCGGGTTGAGGTCAGCAAACCAAATTTCTCCCTGCTTCATTTCTCCAACTGCCTTAGGTAGTCTTCCATGCCTTCTTCAGCAATTGTTAAAATATCCTGATCTGTAGCAGCCCGTTTATACGATTTCACATATTCCGCTTTTTCCAGGTGCTCCAAGTAGAGCCTAAGTGCGTTCTCGATCAATTTGTTTTTTGGAACGGATAGCAATTTAGCTTTTTCTGAAAGTTGTTTCAGGAGGCTTTCGGGGAGTGTACTGGTGAATGTGGCCATTTGATTCATATTTATGGTATGCAAATATAAAACATATTTAAATCTGAATTATTGCCCATCCCATTATTCCCTTATTTTTGCGGCTGAAAACCGTATTCCATGCAATTAAGCGAACAAGAAATTATCCGCAGACAGGCCAAAGAAGAATTGGAAAAGCTGGGTATAAACCCATATCCGGCTGAACTTTTTGACGTTAACGTTTCTGCACAAGAGATACTGGAGAACTATACTCGCCACAAAAGTGACTACCGTTCCATCTCCATAGCAGGGCGCATTATGAGCCGCAGGATTATGGGCTCGGCTTCCTTTGCAGAACTTCAGGATGAAACCGGCCGCATTCAGATTTATGTGCGCAGGGACGATATTTGCCCCGGTGAAGACAAGACTTTATACAACACGGTTTTCAAAAAGCTTGTGGATATTGGTGACATCGTTGGGGTGAAGGGGTATTGCTTCACTACACAAACCGGTGAAATATCCATCCATGTAACGGAGTTAACCATTCTTTCAAAATCATTGCGGCCCCTTCCTGTGGTGAAGGAAACAACCGATGAGCAGGGCGTAGTACACAAGCACGATGCCTTCAGCGATCCGGAGCAACGCTACCGCATGCGGTATGTTGATTTAATTGTAAATCCGGAAGTGCGCGAAACGTTTGTAAAGCGCACCAAGCTGGTGAACTCCATGCGCCAGTTCCTGAATAACAAGGACTACCTGGAAGTGGAGACACCCATTCTTCAGCCGTTGTATGGTGGTGCTGCTGCGCGTCCATTCAAAACGCATCACAATACGCTCGACATGACCTTGTACCTGCGTATTGCAAATGAGTTATACTTAAAACGGTTGATTGTGGGTGGATACAATGGCGTGTATGAATTCTCAAAGGATTTCAGGAATGAGGGTATGTCGCGGTTTCATAATCCCGAGTTTACCCAGATAGAGTTGTATGTAGCGTACAAGGATTATTTCTGGATGATGGATCTGGTGGAGGAGATGATTGAGAAAGTAGCGCTTGATTTACACGGTACCACTAAGGTAAAAGTAGGTGAACATGAAATTGATTTTCGCAGGCCGTGGAAGCGCTTCACCATGTTCGAGGCCATTCAGCATTTTACGGGTATTGATATTTCCGAAATGGATGAGGCTGCTTTGCGTGAAACATGCAGGAAACTGAATGTACCGGTTGATGAAACGATGGGCAAAGGAAAATTGATTGATTCCATTTTTGGAGAGAAGTGCGAACCGCTACTTATTCAACCAACTTTTATTACGGATTACCCGGTGGAGATGTCGCCCTTGGCAAAGAAGCACCGCAGCAAGCCGGGTTTGGTAGAACGCTTTGAAGCGATTTGTAATGGAAAGGAAATCTGCAATGCATTCTCTGAATTAAATGATCCGATTGATCAGCGTAAGCGGTTTGAAGAACAACTTGAATTAGGCAAGCGTGGTGATGAAGAAGCCATGACGTTAGATGAAGACTTTCTACGTGCCCTTGAATTTGGTATGCCGCCCACAGCCGGATTAGGTGTGGGCATTGATCGCTTGTGTATGATCATGACGAACTCGCCCTCCATTCAAGATGTGCTGTTCTTTCCACAAATGAAGCCAGAGAAACAAGGTGGTGGATTTACAGAACGTGATGCGGAGCAACTGGGTATCCGTAAAGAACTTTTTCCTATCCTTCAAAAATTGGGTATACAATCTGTTGAACAGCTGAAAGCTTCAAAAGCATCCAAACTTTTTAATGATGTCTGTGGTATGCGCAAAAAAATGAAGCTGGAAGATGTGAAGAACCCGACTATGGAAGAAGTTGAAGGTTGGTTGAACTAGTTCTAAGTTCAGGTCTATCGGATGTTATCAAAGAAAGGTTTGCGTCTTTCCAACTTTAAATCCTGCAGTACAGAAGCTTTCACTGCAATTCTGAAATTGTAGTAGGTAAATCTTCCAAAAGGCCCCCAGTTGAAATTTAAGGTCCAGCAATGGAGATCGCGGGTGATGCCCACGTTGGTCGTGGTGAACTCCATGTTTTCAAAATCAAAACCCGAGTTGAAGGTGACCTTCCATTTTTCTGATAGAGACATGTCGCCTGAAAACTGGAGTGATTGCGAAATGCGCACATCGTTGTTAATCGGCCGCGAGTATGACAAACTGTAATTCATTTGCAAACTCCATGGAATATTAAAATCTACATACGATTCAGGATTATTCAAGTAAAACTGCTTTTCCTGTTCGGGTAAATTGGAGTTGGCAATGTTTTGTCGGGTTTCTTGATTTTTGTCCCGCGCTTTTGGATTCAGGTTTGAACCAATCGCCAATGTAGCTGAAGTTATCCTTCCTATTTTTCCACCTTTAATGGCGTATTGATCGATCCGCCTTTCAATTGATCTTCCCTCTTCATCAATGCGAGTCACGTAGGCATATGGATCGAGGGTGGATGAAAAGTTAATGTTGATCAGGTTGTCCAGTATGTTGGTGTTGGCCGAAATGGAGATGTTGGAGAGATTAAATGAGTCGGCCACAATGTTGTAGGAAGTACCCAGGGATAAGCTGTTTAACAGACTTACTTTCCGGGCAACCGTATCTTTTTCCGATTTGACTTTCATCTCCAGGGTATTTCCAAGACCGATACCAATATTTCCACTTCTGCCGGTTGTAGAGGTACCGTAAATAAATCCCTGGTGTCGCGATTGATAGATGGTTCGTCCATTCTGATTGATGGCCTGAAAGTAGTTGTCGTTTTTGGTGAAGTCTGGCGTGTAACTAACTGATATGTTTGGGTTAACCACGTGGCGAATGGCTTTTACTTTACCGCGCTTAAAAAAGTAGGTTCCATAAATCCGTGTATTGAAACTGGTGCTAAAACTGTAATTGGAAATTCTGTTGAATCCCCTGATCGTATCGGCTGGCACCAGGGTCGGACGATTGTTCACGATGTCATATTCCCAATTTAATTTTTCGAAGTACCATTTTTCTTCATAGGAAACAGATGGTGATACTGTGAAGTAGCGTAATGCTTTGAATGAATATGACATGGGTATGGAATGCCGGATTCCATTTCTTCCATTTTCAATGAAGGAGGTGAGATTGCTCATGGTGAAGGGAGCGATACTATCCTGTTGTGGGTCACTTCCTATTCGGCCCACGTTGTTCGTAATTCTATTGGTGGCCGCCATGCTGTAGCCGATGGAAAAGTTATCCAGTTTAGTAGGCTTTCCATCTTTGCGCTGAAACGGATAGAGGTTGCGCATGTTCACTGTAAGGGTGGGAGCGGTTAAATTAACTTGTTGCGTAACCAAATCCTGATCGTGGCTCATGTTCAATCCCATACTAAATGGCGTACCCCGAAATGTTTTGTTGTACGAAATATTGGAGTTCATTTTTCGGGAATTGTTGTTGAAACCTCCAGCATTGATGCTCTCCGGCATTCCAAAATTCAGGTTGTTGTTGGTGTTGTACGAATTTGATGCGGCACTTACAGAAGCACTAAACCGACCCGTACCCTTTGTTTGTGGCGAATGATTCCACCGAACACTGAAGTCGTTTCGTATGTTTTGATCTTCAATGCGGTTTGTAGCATTGGTTTTTGAAAAGCTGAAATTCATCCCACCCGTAAAGTGATACTTCCAACTGTAGGGCATATCAAAATAAAGTACATAGTCGCCTTTAGAGTATAAATCAGCCCGCACCGAAAATTTTACGTATTCACTGATATCTAAAAAATAGCCAAGGCCTCTCAGGTTAAAGCCGCGTAAGCGCTCTTCACCATATGATGGAAAGAGTATCCCTGATTTACTTTCTTTTTCTGCCGGAAACATACCAAATAGAAACCCGATGGGATAAAGCGGTATATCATTGAACTGAACATAAAAAGGTCCTGAAACAATTTTGTCCTTTGGAATGGCTTTGGTTTTTGTTGAGCGGATTACAAAGTGTGGATGTTCCAGGTTACAGGTAGTGTAACTGTTCTTTATACTGAGTAGCTCGTTTCGTTCATTCTTAAACACCAGATCGCCATGCAGGTAGCCTTCGCCCTGTTGTGTAACCACTTCAGAAATGCGAGCACGACCGGTTTTAAAATTGTAGGTTATGTCTTTTGTTTCGTATAGTTCAGCGCCATTCTTAAAAATAGGATAGCCGATTCTTCGTCCCAGTGAATCGCGTGTGCCATGTGCAGTGAGTGTGCTGTTGGCATAGTCGATGGTAATTTCATCTGCCTCCAATTCAATGGAACCGTAAACAATCTTGGCATTCCCGTATAACCATATGAGCTGACCATCCACACTCGAGTTGATGGAATCACGTGCACTGTATTGTATGGTGGTTTCTATGTCTCCCTTTTTGGGTGGTATACTGTCGGCAGGGTTTTTGACTGAATCGGCTGATGATGCAGTACGTAGGGATATCGGATTTTGAGCCTGGGTGGAAAGGAAACTGCAAAAAGCAAAAGCAAAAAATAAAATGACGGCAACTCGCACAACAGGACTATTGAAAGACAGATCTTTAGCTTTTGGTGAAAAATTCACAATTTTGCCCAAAGGTATTGCAAATCGACTGAACATTGTACTGCCCGTGAGGATTATAGGAATAGGCCTTTTATTAGCAATAACCTTGCTAAATTCTGCAGTTTATGCGCAGAACGGTGCGTCTGCATCTAAAAAATTTACCATTTGCCTCGATCCGGGTCATGGCGGTAATCAACCTGGAACTTTCGGCTCCTTTGCTAAAGAGAAAGATGTAACCCTTAAGGTAACACTGCTGGTAGGTAAAATAATTGAAGAGAACATGCCGGATGTAAATGTGGTGTATACCCGCAAAACCGACATGACCATTGGTTTGAAAGAGCGAGCCAAGGTGGCCAACGATAACCACGCAGATATTTTTGTCTCCATTCATGCCAATTCGCTTCCCGAAACTACACCCTATAATCGGAAGCAAGCCATTTTTGGTACCGAGACTTACGTATTGGGCTTGCACAAAACACAGGAGAGTTTGGAGGTTGCCATGCGTGAAAACTCGGTGATCTTATTGGAGGAGAATTACGAGGAAAAGTATCAGGGCTTTGATCCCAATTCACCCGAATCATACATTCTGTTCAGCCTCACGCAATCGGCCAATCACGAGGCCAGTATTCAGTTGGCCAGTCTTATCGAAGATCAGTTCGGGAAACGGGCTGGGCGCAAAAGCAGAGGTGTGAAGCAAGCGGGTTTTCAGGTGCTTTGGGAAACGGCTATGCCGGCAGTACTGGTTGAGATTGGCTATCTTTCCAATGTAAAAGAAGAAAAAGAGTTGAATTCTGCACAAGTGCAGGAGTATATTGCGTCTGCTATCTACAGAGCCATTAAAGAGTATAAAAACAAGGTAAAATCTTTAAATTAGGCTTTGAACTTCATCTGTACCCCATGACAATATCAAAAGAAGTGCGTGTTGGCCTGTTTATGGTCGTGTCGTTAGTGTTGTTGTACCTCGGCTTTAATTTTTTAAAGGGTATCGATTTTTTTTCATCCCGAAAAAAGTATTACGCCATCTACGACAATGTCGACCTGCTGATGCCTTCCAATCAGGTTTACCTCAGTGGTGTTTCGGTGGGCCGGGTAAGTGAAATACAGATTGATCAGATTCGTGATCGTGTTATCGTTGAGCTTGAAATTGACTCGTATGTCGTGTTGGGTGATTCGTCCATCGCCATCCTAAATGGTGATTTTTTGGGAACCAAGTTTATCCAACTTTCGGTAGGGAATTATACAAATACGCTCAATCCGAAGGACACCCTTCGTTCAGTTGTAGCCAAAGGGATAACAGCTTTTCTGGAAGAGAATGCAGCACCGGTAGCCGATAACTTACAATCAACGTTAAGAAAACTGAATACAATTCTTGATAACCTTTCCAGAAATTCACAAAAGCTGGATAAGATGTTTGATGATTTTGGCTCAACACCGGAAAAAGTTAACTATACCATTGATAATGCCAATCGAGCGATTGTTGGCATGTCTGATAGTATTAAGTTGGTTACTAAAAATGTGAACATCGCCTTACAAAACATTAACCCAACACTCAGAAATTTTAAAACACTTTCTGATTCGTTAAAATCCATAGAGGTAAACGAAACGCTCTCCAGAATTAAGGTAACCCTCACCAAGCTAAACGAAACGATGGATAAATTCAGCAAGGGGGATAACACGGCAAGTAAACTACTTACAGAAGATTCGCTTTATGTTAACCTCAACAAAATGCTGATGTCAATCGATTCATTGGCAACTCACTTCAACGAAAATCCAAAACATTTTATGGCTCCATTGGGTAAGAGCCGTAAGAAAATTGAGCGTGAACTGGAAAAGCAGCGGAAAGAAGATTAATCTGAATTTGGATACATGATTGAACGAGACCTGGAATTTAACCGAAACGAAGATGTGTATAAACAACTGGTTCACCAGTTGCAGGCAAAAGCAAAAAAAACAAAAGCAGGTGGCGGACAGAAAAAGATCGATGATCAGCACGCCAAAGGAAAATTAACCGCCCGCGAACGTATTGAATACCTGACAGACAAAGGTTCACCTTTTCTTGAGATTGGATTATTTACCGGTGAAGGCATGTACACCGAATATGGCGGATGCCCTTCCGCAGGTGTGGTTACCGGTATCGGGTACATTCACGGCAGGCAATGTGTTGTGGTAGCGAACGATGCAACCGTAAAAGCAGGCGCTTGGTTTCCGATCACCGCAAAAAAAAATCTCCGCATCCAAGAGATCGCGATGGAAAACCGGCTGCCCATTATCTATTTGGTGGATAGTGCCGGAGTGTTTCTGCCCATGCAGGATGAAATTTTCCCCGACAAAGAACATTTTGGCCGGCAGTTCAGGAATAACGCAAGGATGTCGTCCATGGGTATTGTTCAAATTGCTGCCATTATGGGAAGTTGTGTGGCCGGTGGTGCTTACCTTCCTATCATGTCGGATGAAG
Source organism: Cyclobacteriaceae bacterium (assembly GCA_030584025.1). Lineage (NCBI taxonomy): Bacteria > Pseudomonadati > Bacteroidota > Cytophagia > Cytophagales > Cyclobacteriaceae > Cyclobacteriaceae bacterium. The sequence goes on along the minus strand of CP129487.1, from coordinate 3,117,575 downwards.
CGATGATTGTAGATAAAACCGGGTCGATTTTTTTGGCCGGATCCTATTTGGTGAAAGCTGCAATTGGTGAAGATATTGACAATGAAACTTTGGGAGGAGCGACTACGCATTGTGAAATTTCCGGTGTAACGGATAACAAGTTTCCTAACGATCAGGCATGCCTCGATTACATCCGATCCATCTTTGATAAGATTGGTGAATATGAAAAAGCTGGGTTTGATCGAATTGAACCGAAAGCTCCTGCTGAAGATCCGAATGAAATTTACGGATTGTTTCCAGCGGATCGTGTTAAGCCGTATGATACGCTTGAGATCATTAAACGATTAGTTGATAATTCTGAGTTTGACGAATATAAAGCGCTATATGGCAAAACCCTGATTTGCGGAACCGCGCGTATTGATGGTTGGGCGGTAGGCATTATCGCCAATCAACGTAAAGTGGTAAAAACCAAAAAGGGCGAAATGCAAATGGGGGGCGTAATCTACTCCGACTCTGCAGATAAGGCCGCACGCTTTATCATGAATTGCAACCAACGAAAAATTCCGCTGGTTTTTTTACAAGATGTAAGTGGTTTTATGGTGGGCAGCAAGGCAGAGCATGGCGGGATTATAAAAGATGGCGCCAAGATGGTGAACGCCATGGCCAACTCAACCGTGCCTAAGTTTACGGTGATTATGGGTAACTCATACGGAGCCGGTAACTATGCCATGTGTGGTAAAGCGTATGATCCAAGATTGATTGTTGCCTGGCCTTCTGCTCAGATTGCTGTAATGAGTGGAGCCTCAGCAGCAAAAACATTATTACAGATTCGGATAAGTTCATTGAAAGCTGAAGGAAAAGAAATTTCGAAAGAAGAGCAGCAGAATTTATTGAAAGAAATAACCGATCGGTACAACGATCAGCTTAGCCCGTACTACGCGGCTTCGCGTTTATGGGTAGATGATGTTATTGATCCGTTGGAAACACGTAAAGTTATTTCCATGGGTATTGAGGCTGCCAACCATGCTCCTGTTGAACGGTTTAATGTGGGTGTAATCCAAACGTAATGACGGCAAAAGAATTAAAGGCGCTGGTTTCGTTGCTGGATGATGAGGATGATCAAGTCGTTTCTCACGTTACTGATAAAATACGTTCGCTCGGCAAAGAAGTAATTCCGTATCTGGAACAGGAGTGGGAAAATAATTTCAACCCACAAACGCAGCAAAAAATTGAAAGCCTCATTCACGATCTTCAGTACGAGTTATTGAAGCATCGGGTAACCGAATGGTATAAAAGTCCGGAGCAGGATTTACTTACCGGCTTTTGGTTGGTGGCTACGTATCAATACCCCGATCTTGAACTCGAGAAACTAAAGCAGGATCTCGAACAGATTTATTATGAAGCCTGGCTGGAGTTCAAACCGGATATGTACCCGATTGATCAGGTTAAGGTGCTGAATGGTGTGCTTTTTAATAAGCTGAAGTTTTCAGCCAACACCAAAAATTTTCATTCGCCCGGCAATTCCATGATCAACGTGGTGTTGGAAACGCGTAAGGGTAATCCTATTTCATTGTGCGTAATCTATATGATGGTAGCGCAGAAGTTGAAGTTACCCGTGTATGGTGTCAATCTTCCTAACCTGTTTGTGCTGGTGTATCAGGATGGCAACCAGGTGTTTTACATCAATGCCTTTAACAAAGGGCTTATTTTTTCCCGGCAGGATATTGAAAACTACATTCACGAATTAAAGCTGGCTCCCCAAGCTTCATTTTTTGAACCCTGCTCCAACCTGGAAATTATTCGCAGGGTGTTTCGTAACCTCATTATGTCGTTTGATAAAATGGGTGAGCACGAAAAAGCCGAAGAGGTGAAAGAGTTATTGCTCATCATTGCTGACGGAGCAGACCTGGGCGTGTAGCCTTACACGTTATACACAATCACAAAATCCGGGTATTGTTTATAATACAGCGAAAGCGTTGTTTCTTTTTCCGGAGTGATAATGTGTCCGGTGAGTATCCCGGTTAGCTCAAGGTTAAACGGTTCTATCAACAGATTTTCTGCAAATACCAAATCCTTTTTTCCATACACTTTCATCATCGCTTCCTTGGCACTCCAATAAATGCTATTCTTGATGAGATTAATTCCTGCATCTTTTAATTCCGAAGGAGAAAACATACGCGGGGCAATGCGCAATAACTTTGATTTGAAATGCTCCAGATCAATACCAACTGCTTTTTCAGTGTCGATAATAGCCGTTACATACGGATAGGAGTGACTAAGGGAAATGTGATGCGGATGACTGCGTAATAAAGGCTTCCCATAAATATCTTTTGTTAACCCATGATAGTTAAGTTTCAATTGCTCAACCAGATTTCTTACCAATGCGCGGGCAGCCAGAAACTCACATCGCTTTTCCGGATGCGTAATTTCTGCCGGAATAATTTCTTCACCAGATAGCCGATTCAACTCTTCCTCCGATTCTTCGATTTTCCACAAGCCCCACGCGCGGGTTTTGGTTATGTCGGTTTCCAGTTGAGGCATAATGGTTTAATCTTGAGCAATTTTACTATAAACTCACCTAAACTTTCAGCACTTTCGCGCAGTTATTCGGGTATGAGTACCATTGCTGTAAACAGGCTACACAACCTTACCGGTCATAGAGATTCGATCTATACCCTGCTCCAGGCTGATCAACCCAACCGATTCTTTAGTGGCTCAGGGGATGGTATGGTTGTACTTTGGGATCTGGAGAAACCCGATGAGGGTACATTGATTGCCCGATTGGCCAATTCCATTTACGCCATTCACCGCCATTCGGAAACAGATCTGTTAACAATTGGCCATAATTATGATGGCATTCATTTTATCGATTGGAAGAATAATAAACAGGATGGTTCGTTACACCTTACCAAGGCCGCCATTTTTGATATCCAGCATGTAGGGAATACGTTGTTTGTGGCTGATGGCGATGGAACAATCATCAGGGTTGATTTGAGTACTCGGGCGATTCTGAGTCGTACTAAATCCTCAGAAAAAAGCGCCCGAACCATGGCTATCAATCGAAAAACCGGTGAGTTGGCCGTTGGGTACAGTGATTGCTGTATCCGGGTGTTTGATGTTGACTCAATGAACATGAAATACGAATGGAATGCACATGCGAATTCGGTTTTTACCGTGCGGTACACCCCGGATGGCAATTTTCTGATGAGTGGATCTCGCGATGCGCGCCTGAAAGTATGGGATGTACGGGCCGGATACACCCCCGCTGCGGAGGTGGTGGCGCACATGTATGCAATAAATCACCTTGATTTTAGCCCTGATTCCAAACATTTCGTAACTTGTAGCATGGATAAGTCCATAAAAATCTGGGACTTAGACGAACTGAGGCTGTTGAAAGTAATAGACAAGGGCAGGCATGCCGGCCACGGCACCTCGGTGAACAAACTGTTGTGGACGAACCACCACGGACAATTGGTGAGTGCCAGCGATGACCGCACCATTTCCGTATGGGATATAAACTTGAATAATCAGAGCCTGGATACCTGATTTTTTATCGGCTCTTATTTTTTAAACTTAACCAGTAGTACCATGAAAATTACACCGCTTGAAATCCGGCAAAAAACCTTCGAGAAGCATTTTCGCGGATATGACAAGGATGAAGTGAACGCTTTTCTGCTTACCCTGTCGCAGGAATGGGAACGCCTTGTGGATGAAGGCAAGGAATTTAAGATAAAGCTTGAAGCGGCCGAACGTGAAGTAACCAAGCTGAGAGAGGTGGAAAGCTCATTGTTCAAAACGCTTAAGACGGCAGAAGACACGGGGGCGAATGTGATCGAACAGGCGCGTCAGGCGGCTGATTTGCATTTACGCGAATCACAACTCAAGGCTGATGCCATGATGAATGAGGCCAAGATGATGGCCAACAATACGATTGATGAAGCTGAGCAACGTGCCAAGCAAGTGATGGCTGAAATGGAAGAGCGCCTTCGTGGGATGGTAGAAAGCTACAAGAAGCTCGAATCATCGCGTGATGATTTGTTGCAGGAGCTTAAGCGTATCTCACAGGATAATATTGAGCGGGTTGATCGTATAAAAAATGGAACAAAGGCATTTGATGCGGATCAACATCTTTCACAAGCCCGAAAGGAAATCAAAAAGATCGTCTTCCCGAATGCGGATCAACAAGCTAAAGCCAAAACGGTGGAGCAACCCAGGTTAGTGGTTCCTGTACCTGAAGTATCCGAAACAACGATTGATTCTGTAACTGAAACAGAACCCGAAGCTGAACCGGAAATGGTGTTGGAACAGATAACGGTGGTGGCTGAAACCCGGACGAAAAAAATCACTTCTTTTTTTGACGAGATTGGATGACCGGACGTGTTGCGCTTGAAGGTCTGGAGTTCCATGCGTTTCATGGCGTTTACCCGCATGAGCGTGAATCCGGAAACTGGTTTGAAGTAGATATTGCCGTTGAAACGGATTTTTCGGCTGCAGCCTTTGAGGATGATTTGTCGGGTACGGTTAACTATGAAACCCTGTTTGCTATTGTTAAGGAAGAGATGGATAAACCTTCCAAGCTCCTTGAAACAGTAGCCGGTAAAATCATTGATGATATTTTACAAGAACTTCCCGTTGTTCATTCAGTTGACATTAAAATCTCCAAGGTAAACCCTCCCATTGGTGGCAAGTGTAAGCGAGCCACTGTTCAGGTTTTTAAAAAGCGATAATTCATGAAGTATTTTGTTCTCATTTTTCTGTTTCTCAATTTTTGTTTTGAATCCTCATTCGCCCAGGAAAAACAGGCATTCAAATTATTTAACAAAGAAGGCAAGTCGGCTGACTACCAAAAAATGATTACCGAGTTGGCAAAAGCCGATGTGGTATTGTTTGGTGAAATGCACGACAATTCCATTAACCATTGGCTTGAACTGCAAGTGGCCAAGGATTTGTACGCGATTAATCCAAAACTTACCCTTGGCTTTGAAATGTTTGAAGCCGACAATCAGTTGGTGCTGAACGAATACCTGACCGGTGTGATTGAAGAGCGGCATTTATTGAGTGAGGCCAAAGTTTGGGATAACTACAAAAACGACTACAAGCCTTTGATTGAATTTTGTAAAGCGCAAAAGTTAAATGCCATTGCCACCAATGTACCGAGACGTTATGCTAATCTTGTTTATCGCAAAGGGATTGAGGCGCTGACTACGCTTCCGGAGGAGGCCCGCCAAAACATTGCGCCTCTTCCCATTGAAATCGATCTGGAATTACCGGGATATAAAAATATGATTTCATCCATGGGCGGACATGGCGGCCCGGGAAGCGGAGAGAACATGGCCCGATCGCAAGCCGTGAAGGATGCTACCATGGCACATTTTATCATTCAGAATATGAAGGAAGGTGTCTTCATTCATTACCATGGCGCTTATCACTCCCAAAATTTTGAGGGGATCTACCATTACCTGAAGAAGGCAAAACCTTCATTGAAGATAGTGACCATTCATCCGGTTAGTCAGGATGCGATAGACAAACTAAATGATGAAAACAAAAACACAGCCGACTACATCATTGCGATTCCGGCTGATATGACAAAAACCTATTGATCCTGAGATGCTTTTCTGCCTTCATCAAGGGCTTTCAGCATGACATCTTTAACGGTTTGCACCCGCTTTAATTCCTTTTCTAGGTAATCGCGCTGCGCCTCCTTTTCATATTCTTCCGGGCTGAATTCACGCATCCAGCTCATCATGCTCTTGCTGGCGGAATCCAGTAGCAGCACGGTTTGCTCCATCTGTTGCTTTTTATCTTCTACCAAATCAGGTGAATTTTTGATCTTTTCCTCCAGATCTTTCTTAAGCCTGTAAAGCTCATCCATGCTGGGCATCACTTCATCGTGGATGTCCATCACCTCATTATACAGCACTTTATTTGGGTCTTCTTCAGCTTTTTTCTGGCCGCAATACGTGAGTGTAAAGCTTAGCAGGGTAAGGAGTGCAATCGTTTTTTTCATGGTGATTCAGAGGTATTTGTATCAAAGATATCGACAACCATACGCTTCCCAAACCGTTCCTAACAGGCATTAGTTCATTGAAAATTATGTTTGAAATATTTTGTCGGCAATTGAAAATACCTTTTCTTTAGCCCATTGATTAGAGAAATGAAAAGCATCAACGCATCTTTTTGGTTTTACTACTACTATTTTCAGGCCCTTCCGGGATTTGAACGAGTAGCGGTATGTTGTTGATGTAAACGATAACAGAGAACTCAGAAAAGTCCCGGTGAATAGCCGGGACTTTTTTTGTGCTCTCGTTTTTGAACTATGAGAACGAACATGACAAAAAACAAGAAACTGAAAATCGCCATACAAGGATTGGAAGCCAGCTTTCACGAAGTAGCGGCACGAACTTATTTTCAGCAAGCTATTCAACCGGTTGAATGCTTGACTTTTCATGCGTTATGCGAAAGCTTAAAAAAGGGCGAAGCTGATTTTGCCGTAATGGCCATTGAGAACAGCATTGCCGGAAGCATCCTTCCGAATTATTTTTTACTTCAGCAATATCACTTCAGCATTGTGGGCGAGTTATACCTGCCCATTCACATGCACCTGCTAACCTTGCCTGGTGTAAAGCTGTCCGATATCAAAACCATTGAATCACACCCAATGGCTTTGCGCCAGTGTACCGAGTTCATCCACACGTTGAATGGCATTGAAATCCGCGAAAGTGATGACACGGCTCTTTCAGCAAAGCGTGTTAAAACATTAAAGCTTAAACAAACCGCAGCCATTGCCAATGAGTTGGCTGCGAAAAAGTATGGTCTGCAAATTCTGGAGAAGCGCATTGAAACCCACAAGAAAAACTTTACGCGCTTTCTGGTGTTAACCCGTAAATCGGAAAATAATGAAAAGGCAAACAAGGCATCGTTGAGTTTTGAAGTGGCCAATGAAGTGGGCAGCCTGGCTGATGCATTGATGACGTTCAAGCTAAATCAGATCAACTTGTTAAAAATTCAATCGATACCGGTTATCGGAAAGCCCAGTGAATACCGCATTCATGTAGATGTGGAATGGAAGCGGAGAAAACAGTATGACGATGCGATGAAGCAGGTGTTGCGGCAGGTAAAAAACTTAAACGTATTGGGTGAGTATAAGAAGGCAAAAATTGAATACAACTAATGAATTGTTCAGAAATACTATGATTGAAACCGCGAAAAGAATACAACACATTGAGGAATACTACTTCAGCAAAAAACTGGCAGAAGTGCGTTCGCTGGATACACCGAAACTAAAAGTAATCAACCTGGGTATTGGCAGTCCGGATTTAGCCCCGGCACAACCTGTTATTGATGCGCTTACCACTTCGGCACAGCAACCCAACAGTCACGGCTATCAGAGCTACAAAGGGATTCCGGATTTTCGAAGAAGTATATCTGATTTCTACAATCGCACATATGATGTCATTCTTGATCCCGAAACCATGATTCTTCCGCTTATGGGATCAAAGGAAGGGATTTTGCATATCAGCATGGCATTCCTGAATGAAGAAGATGAAGTATTGATTCCTGATCCGGGTTACCCAACGTATGCTTCTGTGACAAAACTGGTTGGCGCCAAGCCCAAAACATACGCGCTAAAAGAAACATTGAACTGGGGCATTGATTTGGAGGAACTGGAACAACAGGATTTATCGCGGGTAAAAATCATGTGGGTTAATTTTCCGCATATGCCTACGGGACGCATTGCTTCGCACAATGAATTGCAGGCGTTGGTTAATTTGGCGCGCAAACATAAATTTTTAATCATAAATGATAACCCATACAGCCTGATCCTGAACGATCATCCCATCAGTATTTTATCAACAGAAGGAGCAACGGAAGTCGCACTTGAATTAAACTCCTTAAGTAAGTCGCACAACATGGCCGGTTGGCGTTTGGGCTGGGTGGCCGGAAGGAAGGAATACATTGATGCGGTGCTGCGGGTTCGAAGCAACATGGACTCGGGAATGTTTCTTAGCTTACAACATGCCGCGGTTGAGGCGTTGAAGAATGACGCAGCGTGGTTTACGGAATTGAATAAGGTGTATGCAAGCAGAAAGGCATGGGCACACAAAATTCTGGATACACTTTCGTGCACATACTCACCGAATCAATCCGGATTGTTTGTGTGGGCAAAGGTGCCAGATCAAATTGCGGATGTAGGTGAGTGGGTTGATCAGATTTTATATGGTGCTAAAGTTTTCATTACACCAGGTTTTGTTTTTGGTCAGACAGGAAACCGGTATATCAGGCTTTCATTATGTTCACCTGAACAACAGTTGAAAGAAGCACACCAGCGGATTGCAGACTGGAAGCAAGCAGAGCCTGAATCGCTAAAAGATAAATCAGTAGCAGTATGAAAGTAACAGTTGTTGGATTGGGTTTAATTGGGGGTTCGTTGGCAATTGACCTGCGCAAAACAGGGTTGGCTACTGAACTGGTTGGGGTGGATGCCAGTGCGGCTCATGGTGAGCGAGCAGTCGAGTTAAAAATTGTTGATCGGATAGCAGATGAACATTCAGCTTTTACTTCGGCTGATCTTGTAATTTTTGCAATCCCTGTAAACTTGCTGGCTGGCAAACTTCCGCAGGTGTTGGATAGCATCGGAAAGCATACGGTTGTGATGGATGTAGGATCCACTAAGGCACAGATTTGTAAAGCGGTTACCAACCATCCAAAGCGTGCGCAGTTTGTGGCGGCTCACCCGATTGCGGGTACTGAAAATTCCGGACCCGATGCCGCGTTCTCCGGATTATTTACTGGAAAGACAACCATTATCTGTGAACATCAGCGGTCATCTGCGGAAGCATTGGCTTTGGTGAACAAGGTATTTGAAACCTTGCGCATGAAAGCCATCTACATGCAACCTGATGAACACGACAAACATGTGGCGTATGTTTCGCATTTGTCGCACGTAAGTTCTTTTTTGTTGGGGCAAACCGTGTTGGATATTGAAAAGGATGAAAAAAATATTTTCACCCTGGCCGGTAGTGGTTTTGCGTCAACGGTGCGTCTGGCAAAAAGTTCACCGGGTATGTGGGCGCCCATTTTTGAGCAAAACATGGAATACCTGAGCCAGGCGTTACAGGAATACATCATTCATTTGCAACGCTTTCAATATCATTTAATGAAAAAGAATACAACCGAATTGTACAGGATTATGACCGAAGCAAACGAAATCAGAAGAATACTGGATGGAACTGAACTTTCAGCTTCATCAACAAAAGAGAACAAACAAACCGAAATGGTAAAAGCATAAAAATTTTAAGAAATAAATAAGGATATGTCAACTATGAAAAAGGAATTACAACTTGAACCGATGAAGAACTGGTCGCCTGCAACTACGCGGCCACTCATTATAAGTGGTCCGTGCAGTGCGGAAACAGAAAGCCAGATGGTTACAACGGCCAAGCAAATTGCAGCAACCGGAAAGGCACATGTATTGCGTGCCGGAATCTGGAAACCCCGCACACGGCCCGGTCAGTTTGAGGGCATGGGTGAAGAAGGATTGAAGTGGTTGGTGCAAGCAAAGCAGGAGACCGGGTTGCCCATTGCTACGGAAGTAGCCAATGGGGCACACGTGGAAGCCTGTTTGAAAGCCGGTGTGGATATTCTTTGGGTAGGTGCACGTTCAACGGTAAATCCATTTTCAGTTCAGGAGATAGCGGATGCGTTGAAGGGCGTGGATGTTCCGGTGTTGGTGAAAAATCCGGTTAACCCTGATCTGGAATTATGGATCGGAGCGCTTGAACGCTTGAACAAGGCTGGCATTACCAAGTTAGCGGCCATTCATCGCGGATTTTCTTCATTCGAAAAAGGACCGTTTAGAAATGCACCCATGTGGGATATGGCCATTGAATTGAAAACACGCATTCCGGAACTGGATATCATCTGCGATCCCAGCCACATTTGCGGTACGCGCGAATTGATTCCGTTCATTGCACAAAAAGCACTCGACCTCGATATGGCTGGGTTGATGATCGAAAGTCACATACATCCGGATGCTGCGTGGAGCGATGCGAAGCAACAGGTAACACCATCATCATTGGCGAAAATTATTGAGGGATTGGTGGTGCGTACGCCATCGGCTGAAGATAAAAATGTGAAGGATGCATTGAGTATGTTCCGTGAGCAGATTGACCAATTGGATGATGAGATCATGCAGAAGTTTGCGGCCCGAATGAAAATATCTGAAAAGATCGGCCAGTTCAAAAAGGATAACCAGGTCACCATTCTTCAGGTAAATCGTTGGGAAGAGATCATTCATACACGCGTAGCGCTTGGGTTGGCGATGGGATTATCTGAGGATTTTTCTCGCGAAATGCTTAAGCTGGTACACCAGGAATCCATACAGGTGCAAACCCGTGTGATGAACAAGGCCGATGTAAAAGTTTAGGTTTCTTGTTTTGAGGTAAAATCTTAGTTTTAGGCTTCATTTTTGTAACCAAACCGAATATGAAGTCACTTACCTCATTTCTTGTACTATTTCTTTTTAGTCTATCACTTCTGCATGCGCAGGATGTTGATAAAAATTATTTGTTGGGCAAGTTCAATCAAAATCAGGATGACCGGTTTGTGCAACTTGACGACCAGTATACAGGTGGATCAGCAAAAGGAGCTTATTTGCGTAAGGAAACGTATGAAGCCTTTGTACGCATGGCTGAAGCTGCAAAGCAAGATGGCGTAAACCTGGTGATCATTTCGGCTACGCGAAATTATTTACAGCAAAAAGCCATTTGGGAAAGAAAATGGGTTAATGACAAGGAATCTAAAACTGATGTGGATCGGGCAAAGAAGATTTTACTCTATTCATCAATGCCGGGTTCATCGCGCCACCATTGGGGTACCGATATGGACCTCAACAACCTGAACAATGAGTATTTTGATTCTGGCGAGGGCTTGAAAATTTACGAATGGCTGAAGGCGCATGCCCATGAATATGGATTCTGCCAACCGTACACTACAAAAACGGATGGGCGAACTGGTTACGAAGAAGAGCGGTGGCACTGGTCGTATACACCGCTTTCCATTCCTTTTCTGGAAGCCTATAAAAAAACAGTAGCGCTGACCGATATACGCGATTTCTTAGGCAGCGAAACAGCGGCTAAGATTGACATCATCACCAATTACGTAGATGGCGTAGCCTGCAAATAGGCTAAGGCTGTTTTTGCAGGTGTATGGTTTGTGTTGGGAATGCAAACTCAATACCACGCTGCTCAAACGCTTCGTAAATTCTGAAGTTGATGTCCTGATGGATGTCCATGTACTGTTTATAATCAGCACTCTGTACAAAAAACACGATTTCAAAATTTAGACTAAAATCACCATAGCTGGCAAAGTGCACACGATCGGGAGTGGTGATGGGTTCGTCTTCCAGAATTTTAGTAATAATTCCAGGTATCTCCTTCAGTTTCTCCAGCGGTGTTCCGTACACTACGCCAATCTGAAATACAATACGTCTTTGCTCCATCCTCTTAAAATTATGGAGTCTTGAATTCGTTAAGTTGCTGTTTGAAATCACCACCTGTTCGCCTGATAAGCTTTTAAGCCGGGTAGTTTTAATTCCGATATATTCAACGGTTCCCTTCTTGTCATCAACCACAATAAAGTCGCCAACTTCAAAAGGACGGTCGAAGAAAATCACAAAATAGTTAAACAGATCGCCCAGAATATTTTGTGCTGCAAGCGCGATTGCGATACCACCAATACCCAAACCGGTGACAATGGCCGTTACATTATACCCAAGGTTATCGAACAAAAACACCAGGCCTAACGCCCAAACCGTAATGTTGATTACGATCATGATGCCGGTAATCTGCTTGAGTTTGGTTTCTCCGTTTTCTTGTTTGAGCACGTAGGCTTCAAGCGCCTTTCGGATAATAGTAAGTACAATGCGAACAACGAAATAAACAATAACCGCAGAGGTTGCGACTGTTACAATTCGCGATATTTGGTCGGATAGTTTGAGGTAGTGGATGCCCCAATAGAGCACAATAAAATTCAGAATGGGCAATCCAAATTTTTCAATTCCGGTGATGATGTAGTCATCAAATGAAGTTTCTGTTTTAGCAGCCCACGCCTTCAGACGCCTGAGCAAGTAGTTGCGGAACAAACGCACAACCAGTATTCCACCTAGGATAATGGCAAGTGCAATGGCATAGTCTTGTACGGTATTGTTTAAGTATTTCTCCTGAAGCAGATCTTCCATATAGCCAATGATTTTGTTATGAGGTTCAAAGTTAACGACTATCAACTTTTTAGCCTGAGCGAAATCACCTTATTATAAAATCTTTGCAAAGATTTTATACAATCGTGCAATCATTCTCCGTTAATTTTTCGAAATTTCATTTCCTAATCCTTGCATCTTATGAAAAACCTCCCCTGGAAAAAGATATCGATCGGTGTGATCGGTGTTGGCGTATTTGCTGTTGCCTTATTTTATGGAATTACCAGCACAGGCTCGCGCGAGCCGCAAGCTGCGCTCAACCCGGCCTTTGCAGAGTATATATCCTCCTACACATCGGGCGTGATCAGCTCAACAGCAACTATCCGCATTATTCTGGCGGAAGATGCTGTATCGGAGGATGTAGTCGGATCAGAAACAAGCGCCAGGCTTTTTAACTTTTCACCAACCGTTAAGGGGAAAACAGTTTGGCTGGATAAGCGAACGGTTGAGTTTACGCCCGAATTCCGGCTGACATCCGGTCAGCGTTATGAAGTAAATTTCAGCCTCTCGAAATTAATGGAGGTTCCTTCATCGCTCAGTAACTTCGTTTACTCGTTTCAGGTTATACCGCAACACTATGAATTATCTATTGATAATATTAAGCCTTACGTAAAAACGGAATTGGTTAGGCAGAAGATTGAGGGTATTTTGTTCACATCCGATTTTGCAGATGGCGATGTAGTTGAAAAGATGTTACAGGCCAATCAGGATGGTAAGCCGCTTACAGTTAGCTGGAGTCATGCAGGTGAAGGAAAGCAACATGCATTTGTCATAGAAGAAGTTTCCCGTAAGGAATCAGCCAGTAAGGTCAGCATCTCCATTGAAGGAGAGCCTTTGGGGATCAGTCAGTCATCTGCTCAGGAGGTTGAGATTCCTGCGTTAAGCGATTTTAAAGTCATGAATGTTCGCGTTGATCAGGGAACCACACAACATGTGGTGGTGCAATTTTCTGATCCGCTTAGTGAAAAACAGAATTTACAAGGACTTATCCGCATTGAGGGATTATCCAGTCTTGATTTTGAGGTCCGCGATAATGAAGTGAAGATTTATCCGGCCGTTCGTCAAACCGGAAGCAAAATACTTACGGTTGAAGCCGGTGTTCGAAACGTTTTGGATTACCGCATGAAAGAAGGAGGGACTTTTGATGTGTTGTTCGAAGAGGTAAAACCAGCTGTGCGCTTTGTGGGCAAAGGAACTATTTTGCCGAGCTCGGATGGATTGATTTTACCTTTTGAAGCGGTGAACCTGAAGGCCGTTGAAGTGCAGGTTGTGAAAATTTATGAGCGCAATATCGTTCAGTTCTTACAAGTCAATAATTATGACGGTAATGCTGAATTGCGCAGGGTTGGGAAGCCGGTATTGAAGAAGATGATTTCGCTTGAGAATTCCGGTGTAACCGATTTAGGAAAATGGAATCGCTTTACACTGGATTTGGCTACACTAATCAATACCGAACCAGGGGCCATTTACCAGGTGCGCCTCAATGTTAAAAAGGCTTATACAACATTAGCCTGTAACGAAGGCGAAGAGGCTTCCGCTGCAGCATTTGAACAAGAAGAAGACTGGTCGGAAGGTGAAGGAGAATCAAGTTACTGGGATTCGTACGATGATTATTATTATGGTTATGACTACGATTGGCGTGAACGCGATAATCCGTGTCATTCATCGTATTATACCGGTCAACGTAATATCAAACGAAATGTAATTGCTTCCGATCTTGGCTTGATTGCAAAACGGGGAGCCGATGGCAACACCACCATTTTTGTAACTGATCTGAAAACCACACAGCCACAATCGGGAGTGACGCTGGAGTTGTATAATTACCAGCAGCAGGTCATCGGTACAGCTTCAACTGGCAGCGATGGAAAGGCTGTGATTCAAAGCGATGAAATCCCATTTGCGTTGGTTGCTAAAAGTGGTGCACAACGTGGCTATTTGAAACTTCCGGATGGTGAATCGCTTTCGTTGAGCAGTTTTGATGTTGGGGGTGAACGGGTGAACAAAGGACTGAAGGGAATGATTTATGGTGAGCGTGGGGTGTGGCGTCCGGGCGACTCCCTGTTCCTCACGTTTGTGCTGGAAGATAAGATGAAAAGATTGCCGGCTACACATCCGGTTGTGTTTGAACTTCAGAATCCACAAGGTCAGGTAGCAAGCCGGCTGGTTCGTTCTGCCGGTGAAAATGGTTTTTACAAATTTGCTACGGTAACTGCCGATGATGCCCCAACCGGTAACTGGACTGCGCGGGTCAAAGTTGGGGGAACTGAGTTCTCACAATTGGTAAAGATTGAAACTGTAAAGCCAAACCGGCTAAAAATCAATCTTGATTTTGGCGTAGATAAGATCAAAGCCGGGACCAATAACATTTCAGGGGATTTAAAAGTGAATTGGTTACACGGGGCACCGGGTAAAAACCTGATGGCCGAATTTGAGGTACTGCTTACAAAGGCTGAAACGAAATTTTCCCGCTATCCGGATTACGTATTTGAAGATCCTTCAAAAGAATTTTACAGCGAAGCGCAAACTATTTTTAGTGGGTATACTGATGCGGAAGGAAATGCACGTGTTAATTTTTCACTTGAGCCAACCACCACTTCACCAGGTGCGCTAAATGCCATTGTTCGTGGAAAAGTATTTGAAGAGAGTGGTAATTTTTCAATCGATCGGTTTAGCATACCCTATTATCCATATACATCGTTTACGGGAATCAGACTTCCGCTTGGCGATAAGGCAAGAGGCATGTTGTTAACCGACACTACACACACGGTTGATGTAGTGACCATCGATGCCGATGGTAATCCGGTTAACCGTGATCAGGTGGAGGTTTCTATTCACAAACTCCGGTGGCGGTCGTGGTGGGATAATACAGAAGAAAGTGCGGTGTACATGAGCGATTACTACAGTACACTAATCAGCAAGGGAACCATTCGCACCAGCAATGGCAAGGGCCAATGGAATTTTAAAATCAAATACCCTGATTGGGGCAGGTACCTTGTGAAGGCATACGATCCTGTTTCGGGTCACTCAACAGCCAAAATTGTGTACATCGATTGGCCAGGATGGGCTGGTCGCGCACGCGGTGGAAGTGAAGGAGCTACCATGCTGACCTTCTCTTCCGATAAAAGCAATTACACCATTGGTGAAAAGGCCAGTATTGTTATTCCCGGAAGTGGTGAAGGACGAGCCTTAGTTAGCATTGAAAATGGAAGCCGTGTATTGGAAAGTTATTGGGTTGAAACCAAACAAGGGGATACGCCTTTCAATTTCACCATTACACCCGAAATGACACCGAATGCTTTTGTTCATGTTACACTTATTCAACCGCATGCACAAACAGTAAACGACTCACCCATTCGCATGTACGGAGTTATTCCAATCGGTGTGGAAGATCCAAAAACACATCTTGAGCCAGAGCTTTCCATGCCCGATGTGCTGGAGCCCGGTCAGGAAGTTGTGATTCGTGTTTCTGAAAAATCAAAGCGTAAAATGACTTACACGTTAGCGATTGTTGATGAGGGTTTACTTGACCTTACCCGCTACAAAACGCCTGATCCGTGGAAACGTTTTTACGCACGCGAAGCACTTGGCGTAAAAACATGGGATTTGTACGACAATGTAATGGGTGCTTTCGGTGCACGCATTGAACGATTGCTTGCCATTGGTGGTGATATGGAAATAGCAGCTAAGGAAGATGATGCCAAAGCGAATCGATTTAAACCCGTGGTGAAATTTTTCGGACCATTTACTCTTACAGGGGGAAGTGATGAACATAAGTTTATTATGCCGCAATACATCGGTTCAGTTAAAACCATGCTGGTGGCCGGCTATGAAGGAGCCTATGGGGCAGCCGAAAAAGCAACACCTGTTCGCAAGCCGTTGATGGTGCTGGCGACCTTGCCACGTGTGCTGGGCCCGGAAGAAAAACTTAAGTTACCGATAACCTTGTTTACCATGGATAAGAATATCCGGAATGTAAAAGTTGAAGTAAAAACGTCAGGGCCTTTGCAATTGAGTCAGGCTTCGCAACAGGTAAATATGGTTGGTTCTGACCAAACCGTTGAGTTTGATCTTGCTGTGTTGGGAACATTAGGCGTTGGAAAAGTTGAGGTAACGGCAACATCAGGAAATTTCAAAGCTACTGATGTGATTGAGATTGCTGTACGTAACCCAAATCCTCCGGTTACCCGTGTGCAAGAAGCATTGCTTGATGCCGGTAAAACCTGGAATGGATCAGTAACACCCGTTGGCATGGTAGGTTCTAATTCGGCAATGCTTGAAGTATCAAGCCTTCCTCCGATTAATCTTGGTCAGCGCATGCAGTATTTGTTGCAGTATCCGTATGGCTGTATTGAGCAGACAACCTCTTCTGTGTTTCCACAATTATATTTGGATCAGGTGAAAGTATTGACTGATGCGGAGCGAAGCATGATTCAATCAAACATCAAAGCTGGTGTTGAGCGACTAAAATCATTTCATCAGCGCGATGGTGGTTTTGGGTACTGGCCAGGGGCTGAAAATGCCGATAGCTGGTCAACAACCTATGCTGGTCATTTTTTGGTGGAGGCCGAGAAGAAGGGATACCTGGTTCCTGCTGATATGTTGAGGAAGTGGAAGAAGTATCAACGCAGTAAAGCACAGGCGTGGCGCAGGAATCAGGAAATGTATAGCAGCGAACTTATTCAGGCATATCGGTTGTATTCTCTTGCATTGGCAGGAGATCCGGAATTGGGTGCCATGAACAGGTTGCGCGAGCAAGGTAATTTACCGGTAACCGCAGCCTGGATGTTGGCTGCAGCTTACGCAAAAGCAGGACAGCCAGAAGCAGCAAAAGCGTTAGTCGAAAAAATACCAACTGTGGTTAAGCCTTATCAGGAGATGGCGTATACCTATGGATCGGATTTGCGTGACAAGGCTATCATTCTGGAAACACTTGTCTTGTTGGGCGATCGTACCAAGGGATTTGAGTTGTTGAAAGATATTTCTGCTTCATTAAGCAATTCGTCCTACTGGATGAGTACGCAAACTGTAGCGTGGTGTTTGAAATCCGTAGGGGCATTTGCAGGAACAGAAAAGCGTGGCAGCTTGAAGTTTACCTACTCGTATAATGGAAAAGATATTTCAGCCAGCACCGAATTGCCGATTGCACAGGTTTCTATTCCAGTTGATGGTGTAAAATCAAATGCGTTGAAAGTAGTGAGTGAAAGCGGTGGCTCGTTGTTCGTGCGCCTGATTTCGGAAGGAACACCAGCGCGTGGTGATGAAACAGAAGAATCCAATAACCTGAATTTAAGTATTGTATATACCGATGTGGATGGTCAACCTATTGATCCGACTTCACTGGAGCAGGGCAAGGAGTTTATTGCTTCGGTTACCATTTCGAATCCGGGAACAAAAGGTGCCTACAAGAATTTGGCACTGAATCAGATTTTTCCTTCGGGTTGGGAGATTAACAACCTGCGATTGGATGAGGCAGAAAGCCGGTTGGGTGGTGATGTGCCTACCTATCAGGATATTCGCGATGACCGGGTGTATACGTATTTTGATCTTGCAGTCAATCAACGAAAAACATTTCAGGTGATGTTGACGGCTAGCTATGCCGGAACGTATTACTTACCGGCTGTAAGTTGTGAAGCCATGTACGACCGGTCAATCTATGCACGTAGGAAAGGACAAGTCGTTCAGGTTGTTAAACCATCAGGAATTTAAAATCGGATTATGCGAAACGTTAGAAATGGTATTCTCGTGTTATTGACTGTCCTGATTTCAGATTCTGTATTGGCGCAGTCGAAAACTGAACGATACATACTCAATCTTTCGAAGCAAAAGTTTGTATGGCTGATAGAGAAGCAACGCGATTCGCTTGATCTGTTGTTGGATGATCGATTGATGTATATTCATTCAAATGGATGGACACAATCGAAAGTTGAGGTTTTTGATGATATACAGTCGGGCAAACTTGTTTATAAGCAGATAGATGTTGAGGCAATACAGGTGAGGCTATATGGCAACACAGCCATTGTTACGGGTACCGGAAGGTTTCAAGGATCAAGAGAAGATAAAGAATTTGATCTTCCGTTATCGTACACAGAAGTTTATGTGAAGGAGGGCAAGAGATGGGTTCTTGTTTCCCGTCATGCTAATCGTATGCTATGAAGAAATGAGGGGAATGAGCAGGAGAAGTTGGATCGGGCTAGTTGTTTTACTGATTTCAGGTATAGCATATTATTTCGCTTTGTCGGAAACTTTGTTTGATGATCCATGCTCAACTGTATTAGAAGATCAGGAAGGAGAGTTGATGGCTGCCACTATTGCTACTGATGGGCAATGGCGGTTCCCCCAGCTCGATACCGTTCCGGATAAGTTTGTTCAAGCTATTATTCATTTTGAAGATAAGCGCTTCAAGAAACACTGGGGTGTTGATGTGCGAGCCATGGCACGTGCCATCAGACAAAATATAAACGCTGGAAAGGTTATTAGTGGAGGCAGTACCATTTCCATGCAAGTAATCCGATTATCCCGTAAAGGAAAAAAGCGAACCTATTTCGAAAAGTTGTATGAAGTTATTCTGGCTACGCGACTGGAACTTCGATATTCTAAAGACGAAATTCTGACCTTGTATGCCTCGCATGCACCTTATGGCGGAAACGTAGTTGGTTTGGAAGCTGCCTGCTGGCGATACTTTGGTCGTGATGTACATGAACTTTCATGGGGTGAAGCCGCCATGTTGGCTGTATTGCCTAATGCCCCTGCGTTGATCCACCCTGGAAAGAACCGGGAAAAACTTCTTGCCAAGCGAAACGCTTTGTTGGATAAGCTTCAACAAGCCGGATTGATTGATGACGTTACCTGTGAGCTTGCCAAGTCAGAAGTGATTCCTGATCAATCTGCCCCCTTACCTCGGTATGCCCGGCATTTGTTGCAACGCATAACACGTGATGGGCGGGCGCAAACACGTGTGCGTTCAACCTTGCACTCCGGTATTCAAAGAAGGGTTGAACAAATTATTCAGGATCATCACAAACATTTGGTTGGAAATCAAATTTACAATGCAGCTGCATTGGTGTTGGATGTTGAGACCGGTGATGTTCTTGCTTATGTGGGAAATACAGCGGTGGAAGAGTCGGGCTATCACAGTGAAGAAGTGGATGTGATCAACGCTCCACGAAGTACAGGAAGTATTCTGAAACCCTTTCTGTACGCGGCTATGCTGGATGAAGGAAAAATTCTTCGACACACGCTGTTGCCTGACGTTCCGCTGGTTATTAACGGGTTTGCTCCCAAAAATTTCAAGCGTGAATTTGATGGTGCAGTTCCGGCAGATCAGGCGTTAATCCGTTCCTTAAATGTTCCGGCTGTGCACATGCTGCGCGACTACCGATATGAAAAATTTCATACTCTGTTGAAACGAACGGGTATGACTTCCCTTTACCAACATCCTGACCACTATGGGTTATCACTTATTTTGGGAGGCGCTGAAGGAAAATTGTGGGACATTACCGGCATGTATGCCTCCATGGCGAGGGTGTTGAATAGATATTTCATGCGTTCGCAATCGCTTCGGTATTCCGATGAAGATTATCATGGGCCTAATTACCTAACTCGAAGAAAGCAGAAAAATTCTGAAAATGCCTTGGCGCCATCGTCTGTATTCACAGCTTCAGCTATTTATCACACACTTGATGTATTAAAGGAAGTTTACCGACCTGGTGAGGAAACCGGTTGGCGAAATTTTTACAGTTCGAAAAAGATAGCCTGGAAAACCGGTACAAGCTTTGGCCATCGCGATGGTTGGGCCGTGGGCATTACACCACAATATGCCGTGGGCATTTGGGTAGGCAATGCCGATGGTGAAGGCAGGCCGGGACTTACCGGAACAGAGGCAGCTGCTCCGATCATGTTTGATATTTTTTCCTTGCTGCCAGGCAATGCCTGGTTTCAAGAACCCTTATTAGAAATGGAACAAGTAGCGGTTTGTTCAACCAGTGGCTTGCGTCTGGGAGAATTTTGTGAGCAGCCCGATACGGTTTGGGTTACCCCTAAAGGCCTTGAGGCACGGGCCTGTACGTATCATAAACGTGTGCACCTTACCCATGATTTAAAGCACCGCGTGTACTCAGGTTGCGTTCCTCCCAGCGAAATGATTAGCCTGAACTGGTTTGTATTGCCTCCTGTTCAGGAGCACTATTTCAAGCCGAAAAACGTATCCTATAAAGCCCTCCCTGCGCTGAAGCCAGGCTGTGGCGATGAAGTAAGTTTGCAGCCCATGGAATTGCTATATCCAAAGGCGGAAGCCCGAATCTTCATTCCCCGCGACCTTGACGGAGAGCCTGGAAATGCCGTTTTTGAGCTCGCCCACCGAAATTCCGCTTCGGTTGTATACTGGCACCTGGATGGGGAATACCTTGGAAATACCACTAAAAATCACCGATTTCCTGTAAATCCGGGCGAAGGACAGCATATTTTAACCCTGGTGGATGACTCCGGCCTTCTCTTGGAGAGCCGGTTTGAAGTAGTATCAAAATGATAAATATCTGATATGTAATGTTTTAAACATATATATTTAATTCTATATTTGATATGTAGCTACCTTTGTAGCTGTTAATAAACCCTGTCACTAATGAAAAAGTGCTATTTTTTTGGTTTAGTCGGGCTTCTGATTTTCCAATCAGCTTTTAAAGCCCCAGGTCAATTACCAGACCCGCAGTACCCCAACTATGTTGTGATTGGTGCATTTGAATTCAAAAAGAACGCAGTGAAATTTTCGTCAAAGGCTTCTTCCGAATTCAAGGTAACGTATGAGATTAACCCCAACCGAAATCTCTACTATGTTTACATCCTTAAAACCAAGGATCGTCAGGAGGCGATTGCAGAGGCGTTGCGCTTGCAGGCAAACTCTCCGTACAATGATACCTGGGTATATAGCGGTCCTTTGGGTAGCGATAGGGGTATAGTAAAAGGTAGCGACATTAATCCGGTAACGGAAGAGGCCATTGAGTCTGTTAAACCTACCGATTCGCCCGCCATGCAAGCGAATATTACTGAAGAACCAGTCGTAGCAACTGAAAAAGTTGAGGAAATGGTTGAGGAAGAAGCGGAAGTGGAGAAGCCGCTGCCTGCAAATGATGATAAGCAGAAGAATTTCTTTTTTAAAATTTACCGGGCCGATAACAGTTCCCAATTGGAAGGTAACGTAGATGTGATTGACGTTGAACGTTCAAGAAAATTAGGTACCTACGAGGGCAACAAGGCGGTTCAAGTCTCCTCGCCAGGAACTTCATCCGGCAACATCTCTCTGTTGTGTGAAGTGTTTGGTTACCGTAAGGTTCAGAAAAATGTGAGCTTCAACGATCCGCAGGAGGAAACTATCACTTTTGAAGAAGATAAGTATGTCGTTCCGTTTGAGTTGGTTCGTTTACAAAAAGGTGATATTGCTGTCATGTATAACGTTTACTTTTTTAAAGATGCCGCAGTAATGCGTCCTGAATCCCGTTGGGAAGTAAACAGCTTGCTGGATATGTTGAAGGAGAATCCAAACTATAAGATACGCATTCATGGACATACCAATGGAAATGCATCAGGTAAAATTATTTCGAAAGATGAAAAATCGGACAACTTCTTCAGTTTAACCGATACAAAAGATGGTTTTGGTTCTGCTAAGAAACTTTCAGAAGTTCGCGCAGAAATTATCCGCGATTATCTTGTTGCAAATGGTATTGATGCGTCACGCATGCAAATAAAAGCCTGGGGAGGGAAACGTCCTCTTGTAGATAAGCTTCATACACAGGCTCAGAATAATGTTCGCGTTGAAATAGAAATTTTAGAAAACTAATCCTGTATTGAGATTTCAGAAAGGCCTCACTAAGAAGCGGGGCTTTTTTGTTTGATTAATTTTCAATAATCCCACTTTCAAGCGTACGGCTGATTTGCCGTGTAATCTGATCGAGTTGTTCACTGCAGGTTTTAAGATGATTCATAATTACCTGCTTTTCTGACTCATTGGCCTGATCCATCAGGTTAATTAGACCAAGAATGCTGGATACCGGGGCGCGAAGCTTATGCGCATTTACAAACGTGTACTCGGTGAGTTTTTGATTTTGTACAGTGAGTTGTTGTGTGCATTCTTCAATACGATCTTCAAGTGTTTTGTTCAGTTGCTGAAGTTCTTCATTGAGTTTGATCAGGGCCGTAGCCTGAAGCTCAATGGCAATTTTCTGACTATGAATTTCCTCTGACTTACTTTTCAGCAATGCGTTCACAGAAAGAATCTTTCTTCTCTGCACAAGTAGTACCCAGGTCATTACCCCAGCCAGTATAAGCCCGAGACTAATGACAATGATGATTTGCTTTTGTTGTTTGAGTTGGGCATCGCGCAGGGCTTTTTCCGATCGAAGCTTACGGTTTTCTTCTTCCTGTACTTCGTTTTGATAGACCATTTGCATGCGGGCAATCTGTTCTGTCTTAGTCAGGTTGTATACGCTGTCTTTTAACTGATTGTGCTTGTATAAATTTTCAAGCGCTCCGGTATAATTGCCACGAAGTGAATCCAATTGCGATTTCTTTTGATAGTTAGTTACCAACAAATCAGTCGCTTTTACAAACAAGGCCATTTCGTTGGCAAACGTGAGGCATCGGTCTGCTTTTTCAAACAGTTTTAGCATTTTGTAGGTGTCTGCCTGGTGGTGATAGACCTGTATCAATATCCTGATTTCCCCAATTTCTGAGAGCATTTTTTCTGCACGGGTAAAGTAATCCAATGCGTTCTCCAGTTTGTTTTGTTTCTGGCTAATCAATCCAAAGCCCATGTAGTTGTAGGCAATTACCCGTTTATTATTATCGCGGATGGCTTGCGAAATCGAGTTTTCGTAATACTCATTGGCGGCTTTTAAATCACCAACCATTAGGTACTGCTCTCCGATATTATACAGCGTAATGGCTCGTGTGGCAGCATCCCGCTTCTTTAATTCAGCAGATTTTACTAAAAACTCCAAGGCTTTATCCGGATTTTCCAGTCGCTTATAAACTTCGCCAATGTTGTTGTAGGTCTGCCCAAGCCCGATACTATCTCCGATGGTTTGGTATTCCCGTGCAGCCTGCAGGTAATAGCTTTGAGCCAGTTCAAACACGCCTTCGTACCAGTAGGAGTTACCTACAATTGTGAGTGCACGCGCAAAACCTTTGGTATAGTCTATTTGCTGGGCTATTTCAGAAACATGTTGTGCAATTTTTCGGGATGCAATAGGATTGTTACGGAGCGAGGCAGTAGCCAATTCGTTCAGTGTGTTAACATACACTGAATCTTTGGGCAACTGCGCAAAGCGTTGCAGGCTATCTGGCAAAGGCGTTTGCGCAGCAAGCCTCAGCGTAATGATTAGACCAACAAAAACAATAAAAGGAGATACCCTTCTTCCCATCACAAGCCAGTTGATAATTAACTGGTCATCGCGCGTAACAAATCGTGCTGTGTTATGATGTGCACTTTTTGTGTTTCATCACGAATCAATACGGCCTTATTTTCCCGGTTTAGCAGGGAAGAAAGGACATCCAACGTGCTGTCAGGGGCAACGAATAACATGGGTTTATCCATTACCTCACCAACTGTTTTTTCCCGCAGTTGCGGATCCTCAATCATTTTTTCAAGCAGGGTAGATGAACTTACGCTGCCAACAAACTGATCGTTTTCAGTAACGGGAATCTGATCAATTCCTTCGCGGTTAAGCAATAAAATCACATCACTTACCCGTGCTTTCGGCTCAACCGTAACAAGTCCATCGTGACCATTGCGTACAGCAATAATATCTTTGGCTTTTGTACTGAATGATTTTGTTTCCAGAAAACCGTGGTCTTTCATCCACTGATCGTTGTACACCTTTGCCAGGTAGCGGGTGCCATGGTCAGGAAGAAGAATAACCATAACATCATCTTTCTTCAGGTTAGTACGGGCATACTCCAATGCACCGTGTACGGCCGAGCCACTCGACCATCCAATGAACAGTCCTTCTTCACGCGCAAGTCTGCGTGTCATTAAAGCGCCATCTTTATCGGTAACCTTGATGAAGAGATCAATCACATCGAAGTTAACGTTCTTGGGTAGAATATCTTCTCCGAAACCTTCTGTCAGGTAAGGGTAAATTTCATTCTCGTCAAAAATTCCTGTCTCTTTGTATTTTTTAAATACTGATCCGTAGGTATCTATACCGACACTCACTACGTTGCTGTTCTGCTCCTTCAAAAATTTAGCCGTACCGCACATGGATCCACCAGTGCCAACCGTAGCCACGTAGTGTGTTATTTTTCCATCCGTCTGTTTCCAGATTTCTGGGCCGGTAGTTTCGTAATGTGCCTGGGCGTTAGATGGATTATCGTATTGATTTGGATAGAATGAATTTGGAATTTCTTTGTTGAGTTTTCGGGCGATCGAATAGTAGGAGCGAGGATCGTCCGGGGCAACGTTTGTCGGGCACACAATAACCTCTGCGCCTACTGCCTTCAAAATATTAATCTTCTCCTGCGATTGTTTATCAGCCATAGTAAAGATGCAACGGTAACCTTTGGCTACCGCGGCAAGCGCCAATCCCATACCGGTGTTTCCGGAAGTACCTTCAATAATGGTTCCTCCTGGTTTTAAAATGCCAGCCTTTTCAGCATCCTCAACCATCTTTATCGCCATGCGATCTTTGGTTGAATTTCCAGGATTGAAATATTCAACTTTTGCCAACACGGTACCTGGAATTCCCTTAAATACCTTATTCAGTTTAATAAGTGGGGTATTTCCAATGGTTTCAATAATGGAGTTGTGATAATGCATGAATCAGGAGGATTTTAATTTCGAGTGCGCAAAGTTACTAAAAACCGCCCGAACGGGCCGGTGATGTAGGAAAAACAGCAAATCGCAAAATAAATGATTAGTTGGCGCTGCCCGCAAGCAAATAAAGTACGGCCATTCGTATCGCTACGCCATTTTCTACCTGATCGAGTATTACAGCGTGATGTGAGTCGGCTGCATCGCTGCTTAATTCCACGCCCCGATTTATTGGGCCGGGGTGCATCAACACAATTGGCTTTTTCAGTGCATCCAGCATCTTTTTATTGATGCCATAGTAGAGCGAGTATTCGCGCAGGGAAGGAAAATATTTTATCTGTTGACGCTCTAATTGAATACGCAGTACATTGGCAACATCGCACCAGGCTAATGCTTTTTTAACATCGGTTTCTACCAACACTCCGGTGTGAGAAATGAATTTAGGCAACAACGTTGGTGGTCCGCACACCATCACTTTAGCGCCAAGTTTTTGAAGCGCGAAAATGTTGGATAGGGCTACGCGTGAGTGTAGTATATCGCCAATGATGGCGATTTTTTTACCGGAAACGTCTCCTAATTTTTCGCGGATGGAGTAAGCATCCAGCAAGGCTTGCGTGGGGTGTTCGTGTGTTCCATCTCCGGCATTAACAATGTTTGCCTTGATGTGTCTTGCGAGGTAATGCGGGGCACCGGGGCTTGCGTGTCGCATCACCACCATATCCACTTTCATTGCGAGAATATTGTTGACGGTATCCAACAAGGTTTCGCCTTTTTTTACCGAGCTGGTGGAGGCTGAGAAATTCACCACATCAGCCGAAAGCCTTTTTTCAGCAAGCTCGAAAGAAAGTCGTGTGCGGGTTGAGTTTTCAAAAAAGATGTTGGCGATAGTAATGTCGCGCAAGGAAGGAACTTTCTTGATGGGACGATTCAAAACATCTTTGAATGTATCGGCTGTTTCAAAAATAAGTTGAATGTCCTGAGTGGTGATGTCTTTTATTCCTAGAAGATGTTTTTTACTCAGCTTCGACATGCTCAATCTTTATTATTAATCAGCCAGATTTTATTTTGTTCATGACCTTGCGCTTCCAGTTCTACCAAAACTTTTTGCGATGCCAATGTATTTACAGTTTTGCCTACATAGTCTGGTGCAATTGGTAAGTCGCGTGTGTGACGTCTGTCAATCAGAACCAACAGTTCAACACGGGCGGGTCTTCCAAAGGCGATCATGGCATCCAACGCGGCTCTTACGGTTCGGCCAGTAAAGAGCACATCATCAACCAGAATCACTTTTTTGTCTTCTATGATAAACGGAATCCGAACCTCACTTGCTTTTGCAGGGATTTCACGTCTTCGAAAATCATCGCGGTGAAAGGTGGCATCGAGGTAGCCCAAAGGCACCTCTTTTTTTGTTAATTTCTGGAGTTTTTTGTGGATGATTTCAGCCAAAAAAACGCCTCTTGGCTGAAGCCCAAGAATTACGCTGTTTTCAAAATCACCATGATTTTCAATGAGTTGCTGGCAAAGACGGCTTAAGGTTATATCCAGCAGGTCCGAATCGAGAATGAGTTTCTTCTGCATAAGCCGGGTACAAATATACGGCTTTCCTTGTCTTTATTCGAACCTGATTTTATTCACAAAGAAAATTTGTCTGGTGTGTCTGCCGGGGGTGTTTCTGCCGAAGTACTGAATACCCGAGGCCAGGAAGTGTCCGTTATACCAATACTCCAGCCGGGCTATTTTTTGATCTTCCAATGGTGCAGCGTTTTCCAATCCTGTTCCCAACTGGCGGAAAGACTTACCCTCAAGTACGGTATTGTCCTGGATAATTTTCGAGCGGATTTTATTATCGAATAAGTAAAGGAGTACAATTTTATCACCCTGTAGGTCCATTTTAACAAATTGTTCGAGTGTAAATGTTTTTACATCATTGATTTCAAAGCTGTTATCCCATAAAAGTTTTCCTTGTTTATTAAAGCCAAGTATAACCGCGTGGGTGTACTGATAACCGTCAAAGATCATGCTTGACTGAGTGGAGCCTATTCCATAAACACCCCGGTCAATGCTGCGGTATTTTGGATAAAAGGCTTCTCCCAACAGAATATATTCATTGTTGTACTCCACAAATTCGTGAACCAGAAAGCGATATTGAAAGCGGATTTTTTTTCCTTTAATTTTTTTTCGCTGGATTCGCTCTTTCACACGCAATTCCCGCTTAGCCTTCATAAACTTGAAAAAGTTCTCCAGGTCGGCAAAAGGAAAATAGAGGGGTGCTGAGGTTTCATCACCGTTAAGTTGGGCTAAAAAGATGCCACGTGAATATTCGGAATTCCGCTGTCCATAAACACCGGCTATCAACTGGTCGTTACCTAAAGTGAGTGCTCTTCCAAACAACAAGCTACTGTTCTCTTCAGGTTGTAAGATTTCGTTTTGGAGCAGGTCTCCGGTAGCGGTGTACCGTTTGATCCACAGGGTGCGTTGCCGCTGTATATTTTTTGCATTTATTAAAACGGAGAATTCTCCTGAGGCTTCACTTTCCATCTGAACCAGTTCTCCTTGTTCATTAAAAAGGCCGGGCAAGATTTTGCTTTTAAGGGTTTGAAAGTCGAAAAACAAAACCACTGGTATCCTTCCACCAAAATAGCCACCCACCAATGTTCCTGCAGGAGTCACTTCAAACTCTGTAACACGAAACGGTATGTAATTGCGAATGGTATACCTGCTAAAATTTCCAGAGGCCAGGTTTACCTCAATCATCTGGAAATGGATGTCTGCATAGGTTTTGTTTGTAAGAAGAAAATAGACATTGCCCTTTACTACGGCTTGTTTTGATAATTGATATTTGGGATCCAACGTAATTGAACCGAACCATTTCTGTTGAAAGGCGGTATCCAGGTGTATAAGCTCCAGGGCGGGTGAAGCTCCATCTCTGCCTCGGTATAAAATCAGCCCTGCGGTGGAACAGGGTAACACCTCGTAGTCACTTGCCCCTTTTATGAGGGGGATTTCAATGCGTTCTTTAAAGGTAAGTTGTGCATTACCCGAAAGAGAAAGCAGTAGAAAAAACTTAAGGGATAGAAATTTTATTGATGTAGAAAACCTGGCGATTTCCGGCCGCACGTTTTGCTTTATTGGCCACAGCATGTTGCCCCCAAACAAAGAAATGCTTGCCATACCAATGCCTGACATATCCTATGGATTTGTTTTCTGAACGAATCTCATCTCCCTCTGCAAGGATCTGGATTGTTTCTTTGATTTCTTCAATGTCACCACTTTCCAAAGTAATGATTTTTCCAATCAGGTCAGATTCCTTTTTGTACAGGATGTAGATTTCGTCCTTATCAACATAGCAATCGGCAATTTGTTCAAGTGTGCCGGAGCGCATATCCTCCAGCTTGAGGCTATAATCCCAAACCACTTTTCCTTCACTATTAAAAGCCATTACAACCGACTGTACCGCTTTTATTTCATCGTTATTGGTGCGCATGTTATTGCCATAACCGTAATAGTACGGATTGTACATGCGGTTGTATGTACCGGGATAATATCCCCAAAAGGGTGAGTAATAAGGATAGGGCGTAAATGCGTAGGGCGAGTTGGCGGGGTATCGGTTTATGGTGTTGCTGGGATTATAGGTTTCAGCAAATAGAATGAAGCCGTTCGGTTGCTCTTCAATTTTATACGGCATTACATAGTTGGTGAAATCCGGTAACCTGTTTTGTTTGAGTAAGGCTTCCGTACGCTCTTTAATTTTTGCCGCACGCTTTTCGGTTTGGTAACTCAGGTATTCATTGAGTTGCCCGAATGCAGTGACCCGTAATTTTTGTTCTTTAAACGGGTCAACCGAAAGCGCATAAAAGCCAAGCGATTGTTTGGAATTTCGGTTCCCCCATGTGCCCAGCACCATCATATCTTCCCGAATAAGGGAGCTTGCTATGCCGGTTTGTAAAAAGTAGTCTTCTTCAATGGGCGAGGAGTCCTCCAGCAATTCCTTACCGGTAGCATCAAATGTTTTGAAAACAAGTTTTCGTTGTCCACGATCACTACGGTCGACCAAAATAACATTGAATGTTTGATTTTGATTAGGCCTCAGATCAACCAATTCGGTTTGCTTTTGAAAGAACCCGGGTAAAACACGCGTGTTGTTTTCGGTCATGCTATACAGCAAAACTGTTGGTTCGGTATTCACATAACCCCCAACGATGATGTTGTCGGCTACTTTTATAAAATGCGTTAGTTGTAACGTAAGTTCTGTCTCTATTTCATAACGTTCAATAGCGGCATCACTCAATCGAACAGCAATTAAATCCAGTGTAACTTTCAGGTTATCGCCTGGCTTGTACAACAGGTACAGGTATCCGGGAGTTTGCTCATAGCCAATCAGGCTTTTGCGTTGATCAACCTCCAGAACGAGGCTGTGGCGTTCTTTAAGTTCATTGTCGAGAATAATTAATTCCCAGCTGCGGTTACCGCCTTTGTATTTGTTGTCGCTACGGATAAGGGCAATACCATCTTCTTTTAGCGAGATGATGGTAAAGTCGTCATCGGAAAACTTGTGTTCCTTTTCAAATCGTGCAGTTTGCAGGATCAATGGGTCGCGTTCATCCTGGCCAAAAGCAAGCGATTGGAAAAGAAATAGTACGAGTATGCCTGCGAAGCCTTTTTTCATTTCTGTTCACTCAATTCAAGTATGCGATCAAATTCTTCTTTTTTAACCGGCTGAACGGAAAGCCGGGCATATTTAACGAGGGCCATGTCGGCTAATTTTTTATCAGCTTTTACCTCTGCTAACGATACGCCACGTTTCAGTGCTTTTTTAGGCACCAGTTCAACAACCAGCCATTCTTTATCTTTTGGGTCGGCATAGGCTTCTTTTTTCACTTCCGCAATGCCCACCGCAGCCTTCTCTGCTCCTGTGTGGTAAATAAACACCCAGTCGCCAACTTTCATGGCCTTCATGTTTTTGCGTGCCTGAAAATTCTTAACGCCATCCCAAACGGTTTTCTTGTCTTTCACAAGATCGTTCCATGAATATGTATCGGGTTCAGTTTTCAATAGCCAGTAATTCATAAGCCATAGCAAATTTGAATTACTAAAGTAACAAACTTTAATGGGCTATAGTGTCGGGAAATGGGTGTTTTTTGGGAGTCTTGTTAATAAGCACGCACAAGTTTGCCTTCCATAAAGTTGACGAATGCCCGGTTAGCAACTTTCATACCGCCCGGTGTTGGAAAATTACCGGTGAAATACCAATCGCCCAGGTGATCCGGGCACGCCTTGTGCAGGTTTTCAACCGTTTGGAATACAACTTCCAATTCAGCTTTCATGGATGCAGGACGAACAATCTCTGCAATCTTAGCCGAGATTTCCTCATCGGTAAATTGCTCGTATAATTTTTTAACGTAGTTCTCTTCCCCTTTTGAACGCAGGCACTGGTCGTACACTTCGCCCAACTGGTAATCTTTACCGCTGTCCTTCACCAGTTCAATCATGGCACGGAAGGCCACAAAATCACTCATGCGACTCATATCAATTCCATAACAATCGGGAAAACGAATTTGTGGTGCTGAAGAAACAACCACAATCTTTTTTGGTCCGAGCCGATCTAAAAGTGTAAGGATGCTTTTTTCCAATGTGGTTCCGCGTACAATGGAATCATCAATGACCACTAACGTGTCTTTTCCGCGGTTGACTACTTCATAGGTTGTATCATACACGTGGGCAACGAGGTCATCACGATGTTGATCATCGGTGATGAACGTACGCAGCTTGGCATCTTTGATTACAATTTTTTCAATACGCGGCCTGAACGACAATACGTCTTCTACCGGATCTACAGAAGGTTTTCCTTCTATGATGATTTCCTTTTGTTTGTTGATCAGGTAATCTTCAATGCCTGCCATCAATCCATAAAATGCTGTTTCGGCTGTGTTTGGAATGTAGGAGAAGATGGTATTTTTCAGATCGAAGTGAATGGCACGTAAAACTTGCGGCACAAGTAAACGGCCAAGCTTTTTTCTTTCCTGATAAATATCCGGGTCGTTGCCCCGCGAAAAATAAATGCGTTCAAAGCTGCAAGACTTCTTTTCATCTACACGTGTAATGAGGTGTTGACCATACTCACCATTTTTATTGATGATCAGGGCGTGGCCAGGTTTAATTTCTTCGATTTGATTATACTCAATATTGAAGGCTGTTTTAATGGCAGGTTTTTCGGATGCAACAACCACCACTTCATCATCGGCATAATAATAGGCTGGTCGTATTCCGTTTGGATCACGTACCACAAAGGCTGAGCCTGATCCGGTTAAACCAGCCATGGCATAGCCGCCATCGAAATCTTTACACGCCCGCTTCAGTACCCTGGAAATATCAATCTCATTTTCAATGATCTCGGATATTTCCTTATTGCTGTATTTGTCTTTATAAAGCTCGAAAAGGTTTTGAACTTCTTCATCCAGGAAGTGGCCAATTTTTTCCATCACGGTGATGGTGTCCACTTTTTCTTTCGGATGTTGCCCGATGTTGATGAGGATGTCAAACAATTCATCAACATTGGTCATGTTGAAATTACCAGCCATAACCAGGTTACGGCTACGCCAGTTGTTTTGCCTTAAAAACGGATGAACGCTTTCGATGCTGTTGAGGCCGTGAGTTCCATAGCGTAAGTGACCCAGCCAAAGTTCACCGGTGAAGGCAACATTCTCCTTCAACCACTTTTCATTGCGGAATTTCTCCTTTCCTTCTTTTTGGGCGTTACGGAATTTTTTACCGATTTTCTTAAAGAGGGCTTCTACCGGCTGGCGTTTTATAGAACGGTACCGGCTGATGTACCTGCGTCCTGCTTCCAGGTCTATTTTGATGTTGGCAATACCTGCGCCATCCTGCCCCCGGTTGTGTTGTTTTTCCATGAGGATGTACATCTTTTTCATGGCATAGGTTGGGCCATATTTCTCGATGTAATAGGAGAGGGGTTTTCTCAGGCGGACCAGGGCAATTCCGCATTCATGGAGGATTTGATCACTCATGGCGCTTGGTAAAGCACAAAATTACAGCTATTCGTGCTACCCATCAACAGGAACGGGGGTATAAAGGTTTCAGGCTTTGGGAACGCTGAACCAGAAGGTACTTCCTTCGCCTAATGTGCTCTCTACCCAAATTTTACCGTTATTCTTTTCTACAAACTCCTTACAAAGGATCAATCCGAGTCCGGTGCCCTTTTCATTGGCGGTGCCGCGGGTGCTGTATGGATTAATTTTATCGAACAACATGTTCAGTACTTCAGGTTTTATACCAACACCGTTGTCGGATACGGCCACTACCCAATGGTCGGGCTTTTCCTCCGCAGTTAGTTTTATCTCACCACCTTCGTTGGTGAATTTGAGCGCATTGCTGATCAGGTTGCGGATCACCAGGTTAATGGTGTTGCTATCCGCAAAGGCAATGGATTCTGTGGGGATGGTATTGATAAAGTTTACCTGTTTAGTTTGGGTGGAGCGAATCAGTTCAATGTTTTCATTAGCCAGATTTTTCAGGCTGATTTTTGCAGGTTGCAGATTAATTTTATCCATCTGCAACAAGGTCCAATCCAACAGGTTGTTCAGCAGTGTACGGGTATGGTTAAAACGAACGCGCAGTTCTTTGATGGCCATGGGCAATTCATCGCTGGCGATAGCGCCTTTGTCCAATAAATCCAGTAAGCCGGCCAGGGCGTTAATGGGCGAACGCAAATCGTGCGAAATGATGGAAAAGAATTTGTCCTTTACCTGATTGAGCTGCTCCAACTCAATGCTTCGCTTCTCCATTTCTTCCTGATGTTGCAGCAACAGCGTATTGATGCGTTTTCTTCGCTGGCCGCTTCGGTACACCGTAACCAATAGGATTACAGATAGTGCCATCACGACAACCAAAACATTTCGGATAAATTCCTGGCGTTTGATTTCAGTTCTGCGAAACTCCTCCATCTTCGTTAGCGCCTGAATCTGTATATCTTTTGATTCTGTAGCGAAGCGCAACTGATCACGGAAAAGTTTTTGCTGCATTTCCTGACTGAAAAGGCTGTCGTTGAGGTTATTGAATTTTTTGTAATAAGCTAAAGCGGTTTTGTGATCACCTTTCTTTTCCCACAACTGGGCCATTTGTGTATAGCAATTGATTTCCAGTACGCGCGCATTGATGCGGTGAGCAATTTCCAGCGCGATGTCAAAGTGATTCTCAGCCTCCACAAAATTTTCTTGGGCGAGAAATACCGTTCCACGGCCTAATTCAACTTCGGCAATGCCAAACTGGTTATTGGTAAATTCATGGAGCTGATAAGCGGAATCATAAAAAGCCAGTGCACTGTCAAATTCTTTTTTGAACATGTATGCTTTGGCAATTTTTATCAGTGTTTTAGTCCGAAGTTCTTTAACCAATGTTTCCGGATCTTTTCGGATGAAATTATTGATCTCATCCAACGCCAGTTGCAGATATATTAGGGCAGAGTCGTACTTACCTTGCCGGATCATAACATCTCCCAATTCATCAAGCGCATAAGGTCTGCCTTCTTCATCTTTTAGCTTAATGCTGGTTTGCTGAGATAATCGAAGGTGTTGCAGGGCGGTTTCAAATTGACCCATTTCTTTAAATACACGGCCCACGTTATGAAGCACAATGTTCATCAGAACCGAGTCTTCGCGTGTTACATCGCCTTGACTTAAAATACTGTAGGCGCGTGTGAGGTAGTAATAGGATTCATCGTATACACCCAGTTCGTAGTAATAGTTGCCTATGTTGCTATAGCTAAGGCCTATTTCCGTTGAATCCTTTTCTTCATCAGCAATTTGCAGGGCTATTTTTTCGTGACTTAATGAAGAAGTGAAGTCACCTCCCAGCATATATACCAGTGCCATTTCACGGTTAGCCTTCAAACGCGATTGTGCCTCTTCAGTCTTGTCTGCCAAAGCAACTGCCTCCCGGGCATACTGAAGGCTTTTATTAAAGTTTACCAACATGTAAGAATTCGCCAAAGAAGTAAGCAACCTTACACGGGCTGTATCAGGCTGTTTGTTTTGAAGCTCTTGCTCCAGGCTATCAATGTAAGCACCTTGGCGGGCAAGTGAGGTGAAT
This sequence comes from Cyclobacteriaceae bacterium, assembly GCA_030584025.1. Taxonomy (NCBI): domain Bacteria; kingdom Pseudomonadati; phylum Bacteroidota; class Cytophagia; order Cytophagales; family Cyclobacteriaceae; species Cyclobacteriaceae bacterium. The sequence goes on along the minus strand of CP129487.1, from coordinate 3,083,436 downwards.
GCCAGAAAACAGCAGATTAACAGGGGACTATAGACACGAAAAAAGCTCATCGAAATTTGTTGAAAAATAATCTTTTAATAGCATTTCATGGTAATACAACTCATAAAGTTGTTAATAAAACCTCACTTATTTTGCTAAAAAAGCCTTAAAACAATACATGCGTTAAAAGTACGGGCTCATGGCACCCGGGTTGTTTACGTAAGCGTATGGCTTATAAAAAAAACTGCGACAAGGAATTTATCCCTGTCGCAGTCTGTATGCTTGCCTCTCCATTATACGTTAGATGAAAGTCGGGCTAAAACTTGTTCACGACCTTCCCGATGCGAACAATAACTACACTTAAAGTGCTTAATAAATAAACCGGTTTCATTTTGGGTGGGAGCCTTTTCAAGTTCTTCCCGGTCTATTCGGAAGGTAAAGTATCCGCACTCGGGGCATTCTTCAGAATGTTGGTAAGCAAAATACTTCTCAATTTTCTTTTCACCACTCGCATCATCAATCCAAACATCGTAATCAACCGAATGGAACATCTCCTCTTCAATCATGCTGGTTTCCAGGTGTGCATCCTCCTCTTTTTCGGAGAGTTTTCGCATAGGATTTCCCGTGGAAGAAACGCGGGGCTTGTTCCGGAGTTTGCGTAATCTTTTTTCAACAAAGCGTGGGTAATAAATGCGAACAGCACTGAAAAAGATGAAGTAAAAGATGATGGCAAAACTGGTAGTAATGAAAAGGCGAACATAAAACCAGGTCATGCCACTCTTGTGTATCATGTCGGTGGCAATGGTATTGAAAAACATAAAGCCAGCCACAATAAAGGCTATTATGGCATACCAGAAATACTTGATTTCATGCAGGTTTACATAGTCGTATTTTTCTTTGAAATCCTTGATCATGAGTATGCGAAACTCATGATAACCCAAAATCAGAAAGCCAAGGATGATAAAAGCGACCATTCCCAGGTACATATAGTTACTCCAGGAATCAAGAAATTCGTGTGGAACGTCCATGGTGAGTGGGGTTTAGGTAACTAAAATTACTAATAATTCCTTAGGCAACGCAAGATTTCGCAGGTTTTTCCGGATTCCCTTTGCATATTGTCTCCCAAACGGAATTCGAATACTTTTGACAAAATTTTACACTTATGGCCTATAGCTTATTGAAAGGAAAACGCGGTATCATTTTTGGCGCGCTTGATGAGAACTCTATTGCGTGGCGCACAGCCCTGAAAGTAAAAGAAGAGGGTGGAAGCTTTACCCTTACCAATGCTCCCATTGCCATGCGCATGGGCAAGATTAATGAGTTGGCCAAAATGTGCAATGCTGAAATTATTCCTGCCGATGCCACATCAGAGCAGGATTTGAATACCCTGTTTACCAAATCCATGGAGGTACTGGGCGGTAAACTCGACTTTGTACTGCACTCCATTGGCATGAGCCCGAATGTGCGGAAAGATCGCACCTATGGTGACCTTAACTACGAATGGTTTTTGAAAACACTTGATATCTCCGGTCTTTCTTTTCATAAAGTGATGCAAACGGCCGAGAAGACCGATGCGATGAACGAGTGGGGCTCCATTGTTGCCTTAAGTTACATTGCGGCACAACGCACCTTCCCCGATTATTCAGATATGGCTCAAGCTAAGTCTGTACTCGAATCGATTGCCCGCAGCTATGGCTACCGGTTTGCTAAACTGAAAAAGGTACGGGTGAATACCATTTCGCAATCACCAACAAAAACCACTGCGGGTGCAGGTATATCGGGCTTTGATGTATTTTACGATTACGCCCAGATGATGTCGCCCTTGGGTAATGCCACAGCCGATGATTGTGCGAATTATATCGTGTCACTGTTTTCTGATTATACGCGCATGGTTACCATGCAAAACCTGATGCACGATGGCGGATTTTCTTCTACCGGCATTACAGAGGATTTGATTGAACGCCTGACAAAGTAATCGTTCCGGTAACCGACAATTATGGTTACGTTCCCTCCCTGCAAAATCAATTTGGGGTTGCGCATCTTGTCCAAACGGCCAGATGGCTACCACGATATTGAAACGTGTTTTTACCCGGTTCCCTGGACTGATATTCTGGAGATACTTCTGGCAGATTCATTTTCCTTTACCTGTACCGGATTAGCGCTTCCCGGAGATGCAGAAGAAAACCTGTGTGTAAAGGCCTATCGGTTAGTACAGAAAGATTTCTCCTTGCCGCCCATTCACATGCACCTGCATAAAATCATTCCTTCCGGTGCCGGGCTTGGCGGAGGATCATCTGATGCGGCACATACATTATTGTTGCTTAATGATGTTTTTGATTTAAAACTTTCCGTTCAGCAGTTGCAGCGCTATGCCTCCATGCTTGGAAGTGATTGCTCTTTCTTTATAACCAAACATCCTATGATGGGTAGGGGAAAGGGAGATTTGCTTTCGCCTGTTGAAGTCACTTTAAAAGATAAATACCTGGTCGTGATCAAACCTCCTATTCACGTTTCTACTGCAGAAGCGTATAGTCGGGTTAAAGCGACCCAGCAAGAAATTGCACTTGCAGAAATACTCAAACAAGATATTTCAACCTGGAAGGATTTACTGGTGAATGATTTTGAAGAATCTGTTTTTAGTGTTCATCCGCAGATTGGTGAGATTAAGGATGAACTGTACAAACAAGGTGCCTTGTATGCCTGCATGAGTGGCTCAGGCTCAAGTGTGTTTGGAATTTTTTCGGATGAGGTAAATCTAAAAAATCAATTTCCAGGCACGACCTACTGGTCGGGAAAAGCTACTGCATAAATACGGGCTTATCAAACTTTCGTTTGAGGGTTGGGTAAACCAATACGGCACTGATGATAATTAACGTGCCGATGTAAAAATTCAATCCCATTTTTTCTTTGTCTCCCAAAATGATCAGCGCCATAATAATGCCGTATACGGGCTCAAGGTTCAGCGTAAGCTGAATGAAAAACACAGAAAGCTTTTTCATGAGTTTTACGGCCATAGAAAAAGCATAGACGGAGCATACCCAGGCCAACGCAGCGATGTAAACCCAATCCAGTGTGGTAGGATTTAATTGAAGCACTTGCTGATCGGCCAGTGTGTATTTATAAATCGGCAGAAAAAGGGAAGTGGCGATAAAAGCGCCTACCATTTCGTAAAAGGTAATGTTGTAGGCATCAATCCGCCTTACCAGTTTTCCATTGAACACAGAAAAAAGCGCGGCAGTAAAACCGGCAGCAATACCCAACGCCAGTCCGAGTTTGTATTCAAAATCGAAAGAAAAAATTACGTAAAGTCCAACAATAACAATGAGACCGAGAAATACTTCGAATATTTTTATCCGGTTTCGGTTCATTAAGGGCTCCAACAACGCTGCCCATAACGAATTGGTAGCAAAACCCACCAGGCTTACCGAGGCATTGGATACACGAGCAGAGCCGAAAAAGGCGAGCCAATGAATGCAAACAATAAACCCAATGAGCATAAGTTTGATGGCATCTCCTGAAGAAATTTTTATGCTGCCCTTGCTGTAAGCAATGTAGGCCCACATGCCGATGGCGGCCAACAAAGTGCGGTAGAAAACCATCTCCACGCTGGGTATGGAAATCAGTAAACCCAACACGGCCGTGAAGCCCCACAAAAAAACAATGAAGTGTAACTTCAGATAATCACCGGTAGTGGCCATTTAGCGCGGAACGTATTTGTACATGAATGCGGAAATGATTCCGAACACCAAGGTAGGAATCCAAACGGAAATGGCTGGTGGCATGGCGCCACTTTCAGCAAATGATCTAAACATAATCACGAATAAGATAAAGATGAACGACAAGGCAAAGCCAATGGCAATCTGAAGGCCGGTGCCCCCGCGACTTTTACGACTGGAAACAATTACACCCATAAAGGTGAGAATGAAAATAGAAAAGGGAGAGGCATAGCGCGTATACAATTCCACCTCGTACGCTTCAATTCCTGCTGATCCCCTGAACCGCAAGGTGCTGATATATTCCTTTAGTTCATCGATGGTCAGGCCGTCATATTTGCGATAATCGTTTTTGAATTCTTTGGGTTCAATTACCAGCAACGTATCCATGGCAAGTCCTGATGTTACCGTTTCACCAACAGAATCTCTGCGGACTTTCTCAAATACGTTATCCACCTTTCTGATTTTCCAATCGCGCAACGTCCATTTCGATTTGGCGGTGTCCCATTCAATTCGGTTGGCTGTTAATTTTTCAACGAGGCGGTTGTCATCAAATTTTTCAATGCTGAATTGATAGCCCACATCCGAAACGCTGTTGTAATTCTGAATATAGATAAACGTGTTGGGCGAAACCTGAAGGTGAATGTTGCGCAGGTTTGGATTGGAGCTCTTGTTCAGGTACTCAATTTCAAAAGCCAATCGTGTTTTGTTTGAGTTGGGTATAACCCAACCATTCAACCAAAAACTGGTGCCGGCAATCAATACAGCGCCAATGAAATAGGGAAGCATCATTCTTCTGAAACTCATGCCGCTGCTGAGCATGGCAATAATTTCAGTACGGCCCGCTAGCCTTGCGGTAATGTAAACAGTGGCAATGAATACCGTAATGGGTGTAACTAATCCGGCAATCCACGGAAGGAAGTCGCCATAGTAGCCCAATATTTGCCACGCAGAAAGATTAGCTTTAGAATACTTGTCGGTTTTTTCTGTCAGATCGATCACGGTAATGACCGCAAGCAGAATCAGCACCACGAAAATGAAGGTGGTGAGCATTTGCTTCAGTATGTAGCGATCGAGCAGTTTCAAAATTTACAATCGGGTTTTTACTTTTCTAACCATCTCATTTTTCCAGGAGACGAACGTTCCTTCGTTTATGTGTTTACGAGCCTCCTTAACCAACCAAAGGTAAAAAGTAAGGTTGTGAATAGAAGCAATTTGCGCGCCTAAAATCTCTTTGCTGATGATTAAGTGACGGAGGTAGGCTTTGCTATAATGTGTGCTGGCATAGCCGCCAAGGTTAGCATCAATGGGTGACAAGTCGTCTTTCCACTTTTCGTTACGGATGTTAATAATGCCTTCTGAAGTAAACAGCATACCATTGCGGGCGTTGCGGGTGGGCATTACGCAATCGAACATATCGATACCCAGCGCAATGCATTCCAGTATATTTTCCGGTGTGCCTACGCCCATCAGGTAACGGGGTTTGTCTTTCGGTAAAATGCCGCACACCAGCTCGGTCATGGCATACATATCTTCGTGTGGTTCACCAACCGACAGGCCACCAATAGCATTGCCACTCAGGTTTTTTGAGGCGATGTAGGTGGCCGATTGTTCACGTAAGTCTTTATATGTGCTTCCTTGCACAATGGGAAAGAGATATTGGTTGTATCCGTAGAGCGGTTGCGTTTCATTTATTCGGGTAACACAGCGATCAAGCCAGCGGTGTGTCATTTCCATCGACTTTTTGGCATACTTGTATTCACACGGGTAAGGTGTACACTCATCAAATGCCATAATAATATCGGCTCCGATGGTGCGCTGAATGTCCATTACATTTTCCGGAGTGAAAATATGTTTGGATCCATCGATGTGTGATTTAAAGGTAACGCCTTCTTCTTTTATCTTCCGGTTGTCGGATAAGGAATAAACCTGGTAGCCACCACTATCCGTCAGGATGGGTTTATCCCACCCGATAAAAGCGTGCAAGCCACCTGCCTGTTGCAGCAACGGCAATCCGGGTCTTAGATAAAGATGATAAGTATTGCCCAAAATGATTTGTGCCTGGATGTCGTTTGTCAGTTCCCGTTGATGCACCGCTTTTACCGATCCTGCTGTTCCCACCGGCATGAAAATCGGTGTTTCAATCGGTCCGTGATCGGTAAGGATTGTGCCTGCACGTGCGGAGGATTGTGAATCGTTTGCCTGAATGGAGAATTGCATACTTGCCGGTAGATAAAGACCCAAAAATACCGTTATCCCTGCAATATTCCGCTCGTATACATTTGCTCCGTAAATGTTTTCACCGGATAATTCTGCCTCTATCTTTGCACGATTAATTCAACCCGTTTTCCCTTGTCTGTTGTGTTTGTTTTTTTTTGTGCTGCGGTTGCCATTCAGTTGATCTTCTTCTTCGTTTTTGTTTACGGACTATCCCGAAAGACACAGCCACAGGAGGCATTTGAACCTGAGCCTGTTTCCGTGATTGTTTGTGCCCATGATGAAGAGCAAAACCTCCGTGAACTTATTCCGTTACTGGTGGCACAGCACTATCCCGACTTTGAAGTGATTATTGTGAACGACCGGTCGAATGATGGAACGTACGATTTTTTGCGTGAGGCTTCCGGTTTATACCCGAAACTTCGCGTGGTTCAGGTCGATCACCTGCCTCCCCATGCCAACGGAAAAAAATATGGGTTAACACTCGCCATTAAAGCTGCCCGAAATGAAGTAGTCTTACTTACCGATGCAGACTGCCGACCCCAAAGTGCGCTATGGATTCACAACATGATGAGTGCCTTCACGGATAAAACGCAACTTGTTTTGGGGTATTCACCATATCGCAGGCAAGCAGGTTTTTTAAATCGGTTTATCCGATTTGAAACCGTGTTTACCGGAATGCAATACTTAACTCTCGCCAATGCGGGCATGCCATATATGGGTGTAGGTAGAAACCTGGCGTATCGAAAAGCACTCTTTTTGGAGAACAAGGGTTTTAATGGATACCTGCACATTACCGGTGGTGATGATGATTTATTTGTGAACCGCCATGCAACGGCATCCAATACACGTGTGTGTGTTGATCCGGATGCAGTTATGGTTTCCGAGCCCAAGCAAACCTGTAGCGAATTTTTCAGACAGAAGATCAGGCACCTGGGTGTTGGGAAGTTCTACCGTGGTAAGCACATGGTTATACTCGGATTGTTCAACAGCACTCACTTGTTGAGCTGGTTTTTGGGAATTTTTTTGTTGGTCTTTAGCCCGTTTTTTGCTTGGGTAGGGGTTGCGCTAGCTGTGCGACTTGGTGTGCTTATGTTTACCCTTTACCTGTTTTCAAAGCGTGTTGGGCACAAATTTGAGGTGTGGATTGTTCCGCTTTTAGATTTTCTTTTTACGATTTACTATCTTTCAACGGGCACGGTTGCGTTGGTATCAAAAAAAGTACAATGGAAGAGCTAGAAGGCCGATTTTCGACAAAAGCGCTTGAGGATTTCCGGTTGATTGACGAGGCCGTCAATAACAACGATGAGCAGGCTTTTGCCAAGCTGATGCAGCGCTACAAGCGCCCTGTGTACCATATGATTTTAAAGATGGTGCGCAACGTAGATGATGCAGAAGACCTTACGATCGAATCGTTTGCCAAGGCGTTTAAAAGTCTGCACCGGTTTAAGAAAGATTTTACATTCTCCACCTGGCTTTTCCGCATCGCCACCAACAATACCATCGACTACATCCGCAAAAAGAAACTGAATACACTTAGCATCAGTAATACCTTTACCGATGATAACGGAGAAGGTGTTTCGATTGATGTAGAAGATGAAAATCCAAACCCACAGGAAGAGGCGATCAAAGCCCAGAAGGAAGAGTTGATTCAGGTGTTTGTGGATAAGCTGCCTCCCAAATACCAAAAGCTGGTTCGCTTGCGTTATTTCCATGAGCTTTCGTACGAGGAGATTGCTGCTGAGATTGAAGCGCCCCTTGGAACAGTAAAAGCACAACTTCACCGCGCACGCGAACTGATGTTTGACATGGTGAAGAATAAGCGGGAGCATATTTAAGTTTTTTCCTGTTTGCAATCAGCCGAAACTATATTCCAGTACTTTCCTGAACTGACCAATGAGCAGTGTAATCAGTTTTCACAGCTTTATAATCTTTACAGTGATTGGAACGAAAAAATTAATGTCATCTCCCGAAAGGATGTCGATAACCTCTATGTAAACCACGTTTTACATTCATTGGGCATTGCAAAAGTTCTGGCATTCAAACTAGGTGCGGAAATCCTTGATGTGGGTACTGGTGGGGGCTTCCCCGGAATACCGTTAGCCATTCTGTTTCCCGAAACCAATTTTCATCTGGTAGATTCCATCGGTAAAAAAATAAAAGTTGTAAATGCTGTAGCAGATGCGCTCGGTTTGAAAAATGTTCGTGGCGAACAAATTCGTGCAGAGCAAATCAAGGGTCAATATGATTTTATCGTAAGTCGTGCGGTTACCCGTTTGAAAGAATTTTATGGATGGGTACATAACAAAGTGAAAAAAGAATCTGTCCATGAACTGGACAACGGAATTCTATACTTGAAGGGTGGAGATTTGGAGGAAGAACTGAACGAGCTCCGAAAACCGTATGCGCTGTACAATCTTTCGGATTATTTCAAGGAGGAGTTTTTCGAAACTAAAAAGGTGGTGTACGTTCCGTTTTAAAGCGGTTATTTTTTAATGATGCGGTGTACACCAGTCTTTAATCCGGGTAGCATCAGTATATAAAAACCAGACGGGTGATTATTCAAATGAATGATCTCTTCTTTTTCCGTAACAACTCCTTTCGCAACTTCCTGACCGACACTATTCAACAGTATCCATCTGTTACCTGAATAATCTTTTAATTTAATGATCAGATAGTCTTCAACCGGGTTAGGGTAAAACGCAACATCAGCATGAGCAGGCTCTTCCGCGCTGGTAATCAGTTCGGTAAATAACTGCGATTGTGGTATAACCTGTTTCGGTAGCAGTGTACTTTGCCAAAGCAGTCGGATCACTGCTCCTCCTCCTTCTTCAAAAAATTCAAGCGTGACCGGATAACGTTTCTCTGCCTCCAGATTTATGGTTCCGCTCCATTCGGTTGGGGCCTGTGGTATCCATTTGTCGATGATCAGCTCGTTGTTAATCCACAGCCTTACACCATCATCGGCAACCACGCTAAAGGTGTAGGTGTCGGTAAATTGTGCCAACACTTCGCCTCTCCAACGTGCAGTAAAATTATCGGTCGAAATGGATGAAGCGGGAGAGCCGCCTCCCCAATCAAAATTTATTTGCGGATCGGTTCTTGTCAGCGTAGCGGTTCCATTAAATGTTCGGGATTGATCGGAGAAATAAAACCCTTTCAGACCATCCCCGTTTCCTATAGGAACCGGGCTATACGTTGCTCCATAGGTGATGTCTCCTTCTGGAGTATCAAACGTGAACAAGCGGGTTTGCCCATCTATCCATTGGTTAAATACATAAAGTTCACTTCCGGCAGTTTGCGTGGCAGGTGCTTCAATGGTTCGAGTTACACCCACTACACTGGTGATGGTTGCAGGTGTATTTATCGGCTGTCCATCCACCAGCAAGGTAAGGCCTGATGGGTTAGTGTTAAGCGTGAATTCTGAAACTTCAGGAAACACATCCCTGTACACGGTTTGCGTAAATCCCTCACTGTCTTGCGCGGTTAGGTAAATGCGATACCAAACATTGGCAGCAGTTTCCCCAATTTGCGGAATAAGGTAATCCAGTTCATAGAACCCCGATGTATTTCCTAAGGCAGGGTGGGTGTGGGTATCATGATGAAATTCAATTCTCCAGGTCAGCTGATTTTCTGTAAGTGTTCCATCTTCAGCATCGGTAGCACTACCCTGTAAAGAAAGTACAGCGCCTGCGCGATAGGTTGATCCTTCGATGGGTGTTTGAATGGCTGGCACTGGACGCGTATTACTTGTAACAGTTAACGTTGCTGATGAACTGGTAATGCTGCCAAAGGCATTGCTAATGGTGCACGTAAATTGTTTACCGTCATCAGCCAGTAAAAGTGGTGTAGTCGTGTATGTGTTTTCCGTTGCTCCCGGTATTTCTGTGTCATTTTCTTTCCATTGGTAGGTGAGTGGTTGCGACCCGAAAGCTGAGACAGCGAAGGTTGCAGTTTCGCCTACTGTTTGAAGCGCATTTTTCGGTTGACTGGAAATTACCGGTGGCCCGGCTCCGGTATACGTTACTTTCCATAATGAGCCATTGTTTGTGCTCGTGTTATCTCCCTCCGAGCCGCCTCCTTGCCCTGCACGCGCAATGTAATATACTGATCCATCCGGAGCGGTACGAATAACCAAAGGCCTGTTTATGCCTGTTATAAATGTGTTTACTTCAGCCGTGACTGGGTTTAATCGTTTGATGTATCCACCACAATAATCGGCAAATAAAAATGCACCCGAATATTCGCTTGGGAAAGCATGAACTTCCGGATTATAAAACGATGACCCTACGATTGCGCAACCCTCTGCGTGACTATAGGTATAAAAAGGATCTTGATAATTAGTGGGTGGCGTTTGCGTAGTGCGCATTCCTTCTATTAGCGGCCAACCGTAATTTCTTCCGGGTAAAATTTCATTCACTTCCTCCCAGTTTGCCTGACCTACATCGCAAGTAAAAATTTTTCCGGTGCCGGGCTGGATGTCCAACGAAAACGGATTTCGTAGTCCAAGTGCATATATCGCCCGATTATTTCCTGAAGTTGATGTGTAAAAGGGATTGTCTTCCGGTATGCTGCCATCTTTGTTAATGCGAAGAATTTTACCTAATAGGTTAGTAAGTTGCTGCGCACTGTTTGCATTCGCACCATCACCGGTAGCTATGTATAACTTGCCGTCTGTACCGAATGCCATGGCACCTGCATTATGAATGGCACCTGCCATTGGGTCAAGATCAAGGAGAATGGTTTCACTGCCGGGTAAAGTAAAATTTCCATTGGCGGTAAAACGGCTTACCCGGTTACGGTTGGTTCCTGGAACGGTATAATAGATGTAATAATAGTTATTCGTTTCAAAATCGGGATCGAGTACCATGTGACCTAATCCACGCTCATTGAAATTGTCAACGGAAAGGGTGAGAAATGTTCCGGGTAACAATTGTTCATTTTCAACAATTACAATCTGGCCGCTTTTTATGGTGATAAAAATTCTGCCATCTGGCGCTAGTACCATGTCAGTCGGGTCGAGGTTCTCAGCCAACAGTTCTTGTGCAAAACCCTCAGGTAGTAGCTGCGCGTGAAGCGTTATTGATGCGTTGACAATAAAAAAGTAAAGCAGAACCCGGTACATTAGTTTCATGATTGAAAGTTACCGGATACAGCGTCAAATTCCTTCAAAAATTCGTTGAATGGTGCTTGATTAATTCCACTTTCATCCGTTCAAAGGTTTTTTGTTTAAGTGCAGACGCATCAGTTGTTGTTAAGCCTTCAACAGAAATTTCGGGTAAAGCAATCACTTTAATTTTGCCTGGCCGAATGGAAAGCTTTCCCGGTGGCATGAGTTTACCTGCATTAATCACCACCATAGGAAGGATGGGTGTTTGTGTGTCAATGGCAATGCGGAATGCACCATCTTTAAAAGGTTGCAGCAGTTCTTTGGTTCTGTTTTGTGTCCCTTCGGCAAAAATCAGCATGGAAATTCCGTGGGAAAGAATTCGTTTGGCGTATTCCATACTTTTTTTCCGGCTTTCATGACTGCTTCTGTCCACCACAACGGTTGCTGCTTTTACAATAAAGCCGAATACGGGGATTTTGAGTAGTTCTTTTTTCGCAATCGGTCTGAATTCTCCGGGAATAATCAGGCGAATGCCGGGTATATCCAAAAAGGAAGTGTGGTTGCTTACGTAGATGTACGACTTGCCTTTTTCAAAATTTTCCTTTCCATGAAACTCATATCGGATAAATGTGAATACACTGAATATCCACGACCATATCCAAAGAAATTTGTAGCCGATCCAGCTAAAACGGTTGCCCAGCAAAAAGGGAATCATGATTCCGGGTAGGAGGATAATCATGAATACACTGAATACCACAATTACCCAGAATGTATAAAGTTTGCCGAGTAGCTTCACGTAGAAAAATTTAAGCGCGCAAGATAAACAAGTTATGCCAAACGCCTGATGCGGGAAGATGAACTTTAAACTCAGCTCGAAAGGCAGGCATTACAATTAATGAGCGAGCTAAAGTCAAATCTCCAGCCTTTTTATCCGGGCCATATAAAAGCCATCCGTAAGCATCGAAGGCTTGATGGTTATTTCTTCTTCAAGTTGAAATGCGGGATGCTGATCTAGAAACTGTTTCACCTGGTTTTCATTTTCGGATGGCAGTATGCTGCAGGTTGAATACACCAACTTGCCTCCTGGCTTAACCATCAGGGCATAGTCGTTTAAGATAGCTTGTTGCGTATTCCTGATTTTTGTGATGTACTCTGGTTTTAGTTTCCAACGTGCATCCGGATTTCGTTTTAGAACCCCCAGTCCGGAGCAAGGGACATCCAGCAATAACCGATCAGCTGTTTCGTGCAGGCGCTTGATGGATTTTGGTGATTCAATGGTGCGTGTTTCGAAATTATGAACCCCCGCTCTGCGGGCGCGGACTTTAAATTCTTCCAGTTTCCATTCAGCAACATCCATGGAAATCAGCCGACCTTTGTTTTGCATTTTAGCAGCGAGGTGTAATGATTTTCCACCAGTGCCTGCACAGGCATCAATAACCCGCATGCCGGGTTCAGCCTGAAGGTAAGGCACGATTTGCTGTGAGCCAAAATCCTGAACTTCAAACAGGCCATCTTGAAAGGCGTTCGACTGAAAAATATTTTTTCGTTCACTAAGTTGAAGTCCTTCCGGAAATTGATCGTTCAGCTCGGTTGAAAATCCTTCTTCCTGAAGTTTTGCTTGTAGTTCTTCCACAGAAATTTTCAACGTGTTAACCCGGAGTGCTATCGGAGGTACGCGATTGAGTTCTGGCAACATTAAATCCCAGCCCTCTTCCAATTCAGCCTCACCCAACTCATCCAGCCAATCCGGGATGGATTCCCTGATTTTTCGTTCTTTTTTTGCTGCTTCGTACCGTTGATGAATTTCTTTGGCATTCAGCGAGGCAAATTCCTTCCATCCATCCAAGGTGTAGTGATTATGAATGGCCCAGGCGCCAAGAATTTTCCACAGGCTTTCGCTTTGGCTGATGGTGGTGAGCAACCGGTAGTACCGGATGATGTCGTAGCTGGTTTCAGCAATGAGTCCGCGATCAGCCTCCCGCGACTTAAGCGTTTTAAAAACCTTTTCAAGGGCTTTGTCGGCATAGCGGTCGTTAAAAAGCACTTCTTTTAAAACCTGTATGATGGCTTCTGCCTGTGGACGGGTTAATTTCATCAACTTAAGGTGGAATAATTTCGTAAACGAAGTAATTTAGAGGTTACAAAACTAACGCTTAAAGGCTCTCACCATGCGTATTCTATCATTTATTCTGCTGTTTGGTATTTCGTTTTCACTTGCCGGCCAGGACTGGCTGACTAAAGCCATGGGGGATGCTGGTGCGGAAGCAAAAGCCAAATTGGATTCCGTTGATTTTCAGTTCACCATTTCGGTAAACGAAAACTCTGGTTTTATTGATGTGGAGCAAAAGGGTGAGATGTGGACACGTGGTTTTTACACATATAAAGAGGAAGCCACCAAGACAAAAGTTGAGCAAGCACGTGATATTATGGAGCGCGCTATTGCATACTATAGAGCACGTTGGTTTCTCCTGGCAGAAGTTGAATTCAACAACGCGAAAAGTTTTATGGAGCAAAATAACCTCACGAATGAGGTTATCTACTTGAGATGCGTCTCTACTATGGCATTGGTTTATCTGGCCCAATCCAAATTTCAACTGGCAGACGAGTTTATTGAGTGGTCACTTACTTCTTCTGAAAATACACGTGGAATAAATAGTGCAGCTTATGTTTCAAACCTAAATAGTAAGGCCAAGCTATTGCAACAACAAGGACAATACAATGAGGCTGAAAAAATATTTGATCTTGCCTTACGCAAATGTGAGAGTCGATTTACAAATGAAAGTCTTCAGTATGCGATTCTCTTAAATAACAAAGCTATGCTCTATCAAACGATGGGTCGTTTTGATGAGGCTATAGCTGAAATGGATAGATCAGTTATTGTTGCGCAGAAGGCGTTAAAGGAAACAAATTTTATAAAAGGTAAAAAATCATTCGAGAGCCGACAATTTTTATCTAATCAGGCGAGCGTTAACCAGGCAGCTGGCAAATTCGATAACGCAGAAAAAATTTACCTTTCCATAAAAACCATATACGAAAATAAGCTTCAAAAGAATAGTCCGGAGTATGCTAACGTACTGAATCAATTGGGTATCCTCTACATTCAAATGGGTAAAATGGATAAGGTTGAAGCTTTATTAAAAACTTCATCAGATGTCTATAAGAAAAAATTCACCGAACAACATCCATCCTTCGCCAAAGTAACAGCTGATCTGGGCAACTTCTATCGCATGCAAGGCAGGAATGCCGAGGCTGAAACGTTGTTGAATAAAGCACTGAGCATTCGGGAAAGTACATTGGGCGTTAACCACCCCGATTATGCGCGTTCCCAGGAAGACATGGCCATTCTGTTTTGGAAAACTGGTCGGTTGGATAAGGCCTACATGATGTACCGCGATGTGATGGACAAAACCATCGACTTCATCAACCAGTATTTTCCTCCCATGAGTGAGGCCGAAAAAACCAAATACTGGGATATTACCGCGCCTCGCTTTCAACGCTTTTTCAATTTTGCCATTGAAGCGCATATTGAACAAAGTCCGGTGGTGCAGGATTTTTATGATTACCACATCGCTACCAAGGCTATTTTGCTGAATGCTACCAACAAGGTGAAAGAGGCTATTCTGAAAGGCACAGATGAAAATCTGAAGAAAGATTATTTACAATGGCTCGATCAGAAAGAACAGTTGGCAAGACTTTATGCGTACTCCAAAGAAGAATTAAAAGAACAAAAAATTGATTTGGCTGATCTGGAGCGAAAGGCCAATGCCATGGAACGATCACTCTCCGAACGTTCTTCCGATTTCTCTGCCGGATACTCCACATCAAAAATCAGTTATAAGCAAATTCTTTCTTTGCTTACCGATACCGAAGCCGTTGTGGATATCGTTCGCGTGCGCAAATTCGATCAGGATTTTACCAATGAGTCGCGGTATGTGGCGCTTGTATTGAAGAAAGGATTGGAGATGCCGCGCCTGGTGGTGTTGGAAAATGGCAACCAACTTGAAACGCGTTACGCCAGGTTTTATCGTAACGCCATTCATGAAAAAATGGCTGATACCTATTCGTATGAACAATACTGGAGCAAGATTGAGCCGGAAGTGTCTACGAGGAAGGTTGTTTACCTCTCACCGGATGGGGTGTACAATCAGCTTAACCTGAATACCCTAAAAAAACCGGAAGGCGATTATGTATTGAATCGCTATGACCTGGTGATCATCGGTAATTCAAAAGACCTGATGACGTTAAAGGCAAAGAAAACAGTGGCGCCAAAGAAGAATGCATTTCTGCTCGGCTTCCCGGATTATGCTACAGCTGATATATCATCACTGCCCGGTACCAAAACAGAAGTGGATGCGGTAGCCAAGCTTTTGAAAGCTTCTGGCTATCAGGTAAACCAGGTGATGGAGAAAAACGCAACCGAATCTAATGTAAAAAAATTAAAGGGCCCAACGCTGGTACATATCGCCACGCACGGTTATTTCCTTCAGGATGTGGAGGGAGCTGGTGGTTCCGTATTTGGTGTGAATGCAGAGAATGCTTCAAACAATCCGTTATTGCGTTCGGGTTTGATTTTAGCCGGAGCAGGTCATGCCCTTAGTGGAGGAGGCACCGATATTTCCAGCAACGATAACGGTGTACTTACGGCCTATGAGGCCATGAACCTGAACCTGGAAGGAACCAACCTGGTGGTGCTCAGCGCCTGCGAAACAGGACTGGGAGATGTAAAATCGGGTGAAGGAGTTTACGGTTTGCAACGGGCATTCCTCGTGGCTGGTGCTGATGCGATGATTATGAGTTTATGGAAAGTGGATGATGCCGCCACACAACAACTCATGACCAGCTTTTACTCCAACTGGCTCAAACTAGGCAACAAACAAAAAGCTTTCAAGCAGGCCCAACTCCAACTCATGACCAAATACAAAGACCCGTATTACTGGGGTGCGTTCGTGATGATGGGAATGTGAGTGATTTTGGATTGAAGATTTGACTTTGCGTGAGATTTCAAGAATCCTTGGAAATTTTAATAATCACATTTCCAATCTTCTGCCCTGAATTCACATATTCGAAAGCTTCTTTGATTTCATCTAACGTGTAAGTACGATCAATAAGCGGTTTGAATTTTCCTTTCTCGGCCAGGTCAGCCACGTAAGCCAGACTTTTCAAAATATCAACGGGAAGGGGAAAGATTACTTTTTTGCCGCCTTTAATGGAAGTCAGTAAGGGTAAGTATAAATTTTCAGCACCAGGGCCTAGCTCGGATGAAATATAAATGCCGTTGTCTTTTAAAATTTTTGTGCAGGGTTTGAATGAACTCTTACCTACAGCATCAAAAACGAAATCATATTTTTCGTAATCCTGAGTAAAATCTTCTTTGTCGTAATGAATAATGCGGTCTGGACCTAATGCGCGAACGCGATCATCGTATTGCGAGTGGCACACAGCCGTTACAAAAATATCCATACTCTTTAAAAACTGAATGGCTGCCGAGCCGATGCCACCGGTTCCGCCATTGACCAGTACCTTATCTCCCGACTTAAGCTTTACCTTGTTCAAAAAGTTATACGCATAATGCGCAGCCTCCGCGCTGGCTGCAGCCTGTTCGTAGGTAAAACCATCTGGGATTTTAGCTATCGGTTTCTTGCAGTCAATAGCCATGTATTCAGCATGCGAGGGCAGGGTATTGTCATCAAATCCAAAAACCCGATCGCCAATTTTAAATTCACGTACTTGTTCACCCACAGCTTCAATTATTCCGGCAAAGTCAGTACCGGTAATGGAGTTTCTGGGTTTGAATAATCCAATGAAGAATCGGTATACAAACGGCTTTCCCCAAAGTGCTCCGCAGTCGGTACGGTTAACAGTTGTAGCGTGAACACGAACTAGAATTTCGTTTGCTTTTGGCGTTGGCTTTTCAATATCTTTTACAGTAATAACATCAGGTGGACCGTACGTTGTTCGGGTTGAAGCTTTCATGAAGAGGGTCTGGTTACTTTACCCGCATTAGTCTGAGAAATATTGGAAATGTTACAGGCATTTCATTTTTCCAATATGGTTTTATGCGCTCCATAAATTCAGGAACCGGATCGTTAGCAGTTGTGCAAATATATTTTTGCGTAGCCGACCAGGTAGTGATGTATCCGGCAAACTGCTCGAGATTCCAGTTAACCTGAATCTGAAATGGAGGTGACGGTATTTCTTCAAACGGAAATGATATGGGTTGATAATGTTGCTCAATTAACACACGTGCTTTATCCCAATACGGCCCTACAATGTGTTGATAGAAATGCACAAAGTGTTTATCGATTTCTGAATTGACAAAACAATTCGCGTACCCCCAAACTGCCAGAATAGCCCCAGGTTTGACAACACGCGTTACTTCACGAAAAAAATCTTCAGGTTGAAGCCAATGCATGGCCTGGGCAACTGTAATCAGATCAAATTGATTATTGGCAAAAGAAGTTTGCTCTGCAGGCTCTACTTTGTAAACAATATTCTTTTCCTGATGCGCATGTTTAATTTGCTCACTGCTGATATCAGTTGCATACACCTGTTTGAAGTGCTTGGCCAACACGTGTGCCACTTGTCCATTGCCTGTGGCACAATCCCACGCTTTATCAAATTGCCTTACATGCTTGAAAATAAATTCATATAACGCTTCCGGGTAGGTTGGCCGGAAGGTGGCGTACAGTTTTGAATGCCCGGAGAAGTAATCCTTGGCCATCAGCTAATCATTTTAGCCAAAAGTTCCTTTAAAAATTTAGCTGCGGTCATGGCCGTCATGTTATGGATGTCCCGCGAAGGATTTAGTTCTACAATATCGGCACCGACTATGTTCGATTTCAGATTTTGGATAATGCTCAACACCTGGCGGGTAGAAAATCCACCCGGTTCATGATGCGAAACCCCAGGCGCAAATGCAGGATCCAATGCATCCATATCCAATGAAATGTAAAGTGGACCATCAAAGGAAAAAGCCTGGTTGTCACTCCAGTCTTTCATTTCAATTAGTTCTACCCCGAATCGTTTGGCTTGGTCACGCTGATGTGGGTTGAGCGTGCGAATGCCCACCTGTACCAATCGCTTAGCCAATCCGTGTTCCATGATGCGCGCAAACGGACTGGCGTGTGAGTGTGGATTTCCTTCGAAGTCGTCATACAAATCTGCATGGGCATCAATGTGGAGAATGTTCAAATTCTTGTGGGTTGCAGCCACTGCCTTAACGATGGGGAAGGTGATGGAGTGATCGCCACCCAGGCATAGAATTTTATTTCCTGCTTCAATTTGATTTTTTACCGCAAGTTCAATTTCTGAAATGGCTTGCGGCATGGGCCCCAGCATCAGGTCACCTGCATCTTTCCAACGCTTATCGGACTGGAGATCAATTCCGGATTCAGTACAATAGTTTGTTGAGGTTGAATGAAAGGCATCGCGAATAGCCTGCGGTGCAAACCGGGTGCCTTCCAGGAAAGATGAATTTTCATCAAGTGGAATACCTAAGAGGGTAGCCATGTTTTCTTTTTGGGGCTATGTTTCGTTTGATTTCAAGAGTGCTCTTGCTTCCAGTTCTTCAGTTAGTCGAAAATCAGTTTTTTTAATTTTGTCTAACAAGGGCTTAATTGATGGGATGTGTCCACTTAGTTTAGCATCAATGATTACGCCAAGCGTTCCGGTTATTTTAATCCCGAACTGCTCAGCATATTTTCTGCCCTTTTGATCGTCAATTATCAACAAGCAATCCAATTGTTCAATTGCTAATGCAATTGCACTTGCTTCACCCTTATCCAATGAAGCTTCAAGAATTTTTTGATAGGTTTTGTTTAGCAGCTCTTTTACCTCAAACCAGTTTGGAAGTTCTTTCTTGAACTCAAGGGAAATTTCTGGTGTGATTATAATTTGACCGAAGAGCTTATTTAAAAGGTTTAATTCCCCGATTTTATCGAGGAGAATCAAACAGCTGGTGTCAGAGATTATAACGTTTTGCATTCTCTACATCTTGGTCAAGATCAGAAGAAGGATAGTTAAAAACGGAAACACCATAGCTCGCTAGAATTTCCATAAAAGCGCTTTTTGACAGCCCAACCAATTCAGCCGCCTGACCCAACGACAATTTGCCCTTTTCGTATAATCTTGTAGCGATTACCATAAGAACCTCCCTGTCGTCAAGATCCACAGTGGTTGGTATGTTTATCGTTATCGTTTTCATACTTGAATGTACGCTTTTATTCTCACTTTCTCTTCTAACAGGCTTGTTGCAATCCTAGTTCCTTACCTGAATGCCCAGTTCTTTCAATTGTTCTTCCGAAATGGTGGAAGGTGTATCAATCATCATGTCGCGACCTGCGTTGTTTTTCGGGAAGGCGATATAGTCGCGTATTGATTCAGACCCACCGAACAACGCGCATAGCCTATCGAAACCAAAGGCAATACCGCCATGCGGAGGCGCGCCATATTCAAAAGCCTCCATCAAAAAGCCGAATTGTTTTTTCGCTTCTTCTGGGGTGAAGCCCAGATGGTTGAACATCATTTGCTGTGTGGCGCGATCGTGAATACGAATGGAGCCACCACCAATCTCACTTCCGTTTAATACCATGTCATACGCGTTGGCACGCACCTTCCCGGGATCGGTTTCCAGCAACGGAATGTCTTCCGGTTTTGGTGAAGTGAACGGATGGTGCATGGCATGATAGCGATTGGTTTCTTCGTTCCATTCCAGCAAGGGAAAGTCGAGTACCCAAAGCGCTGAAAATTTATTCTTATCACGAAGCCCGAGTTTTTCACCCATCAATAAGCGCAACTCATTCAGTTGTTTGCGTGTGCTGTTGGTTTCGCCAGCCATAATCAGCATTAAATCGCCTGGTTGTGCGTGGAATGCTTCAGCCCATTTCTTTAAATCATCAGCTGTATAAAATTTATCAACAGAAGATTTAAATGTTCCATCCGCTTTGTATTGAACATACACCAAACCTTTGGCGCCAACCTGCGGGCGTTTCACAAACTCGGTAAGTTCATCGAGTTGTTTGCGGGTATATTCTGCGCAACCTTTTGCACAAATACCCACCACAAGTTCAGCGCTGTCGAATACGACAAAGTTTTTGCCGGTGGTAAGGTCGACACCCCCCATTTCCCCCCTCGAGGGGGGACTAAGGGGGGTGCTTTTAAGTTCTGTGAACTTCATCTCAAACCGTGTATCGGGTTTGTCAGATCCGTAATATTTCATCGCATCGTCATACGTCATGCGGGGTACGGAGGGAAGGTCAACTCCTTTTACGGCCTTAAACAAATGACGAATCAACCCTTCAAACGTTGACAGAATATCTTCCTGTGTGATAAACGCCATCTCGCAGTCGATTTGCGTAAACTCAGGCTGACGATCGGCACGTAAGTCTTCATCGCGGAAGCATTTTACAATCTGATAATACCGATCGAAACCGGAGACCATCAACAACTGCTTAAACGTTTGTGGCGATTGTGGTAATGCATAAAACTCACCATGATGAACGCGCGAAGGAACCACAAAGTCGCGGGCACCTTCAGGTGTTGATTTGATCAGCACCGGTGTTTCTACCTCAACGAAATTCAACCCATCCAGATAAATGCGGGTTTGTTGAGCCATTTTATGCCGCAGCAAGAGGCTTTCCCGAACGGGTGTTCTGCGCAAATCCAGGTACCGGTATTTCATGCGCAGTTCATCACCGCCATCGGTTTCATCTTCAATCGTGAAAGGAGGTGTTTTGGCTGCGTTGAGTATGGTGAGCCCGGTCACTTTTATTTCAATATCCCCGGTCGGCATCTTATCGTTTTTGGAAAGGCGTTCGATGACGGTGCCCGTAGCCTGAATTACAAACTCACGACCCACCGATCTTGCCTTTTCCATAAGCGAGGCTTCTGTTGAACTCTCATCAAAAATCAGTTGGGTAATGCCGTAGCGGTCGCGCAGGTCAATCCATAAAAGACTTCCCTTGTTGCGTACCCGTTGTACCCAACCCGTTAACGTTACCGACTGATTAACATGATTTATTCGGAGTTCACCGCAGGTGTGCGTTCGTAACATACTCGATTTCCTTAATTTTGTACGATAATTGCTTTTGAGACGTTTCTCAGGGGGGCGAAGTTAACAATACTTTTACTCAGGGCATGAATGAATAAAAAATATAGTATGCGAACCGGATTGCTTGTTTTTCTTGCTTTTATATGGGGTGGTTTTGATTCGGCCGTTAAGTTGGTACGCACCAAAGTAACGCCCGAAATTTCGGTGCTGTTGCCCAAGGATTTCCGGCCTATGGATGACCTGGATTTTGGCCAGCGCTATCCGTCTGTTCGCAAGCCAATAGCCGCGTATACCAATCCCGATCGGATGGTTGACTTCAGCGTAAATGTTTCGGCTACGCAATGGCCCGATGCCAATATCGAGATGGCACAAAAGTTCTTCAAGGCGGGATTGGCCAATTTGTTTGATAACATCGAATTTGTTTCAGAAGGCATTCATGAAGTGCACGGCAAACGATTGATTTACTTTGAATTTGAGTCTCGCATTAAGGGAAACTCCATGGAGTTATCACAGCGCGATCCAATTCTGAACTATACTTATATCCAATACCTGGTAGAACCTGGGCGAACGTTGGTGTTCTCGTTTAACTGTCCGCGCAGAATCCGTACCGACTGGCAGGAGACAGCCCAAAAAATGATGACGAGTATCAAAATGAAATAAGGCGGATGGAGTTGTACACCGATGAATACTTCATGCGCGAAGCACTAAAAGAAGCGCAAAAAGCACTGGATATCGGTGAGGTTCCGGTGGGCGCAGTTGTGGTTGTAAAGAACCGGATTATTGCGAGGGCTCACAATCAAACGGAAAAACTTACCGATGCCACGGCACATGCTGAAATGCTCGCAGCCACTGCAGCAGCCAACTACCTCGGATCAAAATACCTGAATGAATGCACATTGTATGTGACTCTGGAACCTTGCGTCATGTGTGGCGGTGCATTGGCCTGGGTTCAGTTGGGAAAATTGGTATACGGAGCTTCTGATATTCAACGCGGGTATAGCCTTATCAAACAGCAGGTACTGCATCCTAGAACAGAAGTGGTTAACGGAGTTTTTGCTGTTGAGGCGAAGGGGTTAATTGACACATTTTTCAAAGGAATTAGGGAGTAGAATGAGTAGAATAAGCCTCTAGCCGCGAGCTTTTAGCCTCAAGCTTGTGGCTAAAAGCTAGTAGCTGGTGGCTATTAAAATTCTATTGAACCGAATTTTATCCCCGTTGTTAGGGTTGTATATTTGACATCTTTCATGTTTCACAATTAAACCATTTTACATATGCCGTTTACATTGCCCAATTTACCGTACGCTTTTAATGCACTTGAACCTCATATCGATGCACGTACCATGGAAATCCACCATGGCAAGCATCACAATGCTTATGTAACCAACCTGAACAATGCGGTTGCGGGTAAGCCCGAAGAAAACCTGAGCATTGAAGAAATCTGTAAAAATATTTCCAAGTACCCGGTAGCTGTTCGCAACAACGGTGGCGGTCATTATAACCACAGCTTGTTCTGGACCATTATGGGTCCGAATGCGGGAGGTGCGCCAACCGGTGCGTTGGCTGATGCCATCAACAGTGCCTTTGGAAATTTTGATGAATTTAAAACCAAGTTTGCAGCTGCCGGTGCAGGCCGTTTCGGTTCCGGCTGGGCGTGGCTGATTGTGGATGGCTCAGGCAAGTTGCAAATCACCTCCACACCGAATCAGGATAACCCGTTGATGGATGTAGCCGAAGTTAAGGGCACACCCATTTTAGGTTGCGATGTGTGGGAGCATGCCTATTACCTGAATTACCAAAACCGCAGACCGGATTACATCACCGCGTGGTGGAATGTGGTGAATTGGGGAGAAGTGGCGAAGCGATTTGCTGCTGCGAAGTAAGTACGTTTTTAGTATTCTATTAAATAAACCCCGACTGATTAGTTGGGGTTTTTTATTGAAACATTTCTGTTTGTTTGGACTTTAGATTATCTGGTTGTAGGATCTGCGGGATAAATCAGCTTGTGTTTGCGTAGTGAAACTGCAATTTTTCTGGCAAGGGTGTTGTTAATGGTGTCGTATCCTGCATATATACCATTTACTATGGTGTTACCCATCCAAACTATTTGATCATCCGATAACCTGACCAGATACGTATTGAAGGATGCATTTGGTTCTGCAGAAACCTGATTATTTTGATCGTAGAATAATGTTGTCCAATATTCACGCAAATTTATTACCAGGACGGCATGTACTTGCAAACTGTCAATAGTCTTTCGAAAAGTTGAGTAGGGTATAGGGTCATTAACAGGAAAAACATCAGCTGATTTTATGATTACAGTTCCTTTCGACTGCAGATTGCGCTGAAAAGTCTTTTCTAAGTGATTTCTATATCGGATGCCCTCCAACGTATTAAAGTGATCCTGAATATGATTTGTATAAAAAGCAGAATCGAAAGTGGTTAATTTCAAGTCGTCATCAGAGAGCAGAATAAGTATTCTATTCAATGGAGCTACTTGCGTTTGTTTTAAAACTGAACTATGATTCGAAACCGCACAGGAAGTAAGTAATGCAATTGAAAGAACTGAGAAAAAAATTCGGATCATCATATCGGGGGATTAGAATTTCCATAGAAATATAACAAATTACATACCACTTATTGTTTTATTATCTGCTAATCACATACGCCACCCCAGTCCGCACAGCAAACTCTCCTTCAAAGTAAAAGTCACCAATCAATTCAAATCGCCAATTCTTTTGAAAAGGAATCGCTCCGCCTGCACCAATGGAAAAATCATTCTGACCGATCAATCCGCGGAAACGGGCAAAAAATTTATCAGCCAGGTACCAACGAGTGCCGAATACAAAACTCGACTCGCGCTCTGTCCATAAATCCACACCGGCTGTCACCGTGAATTTTCGGATAACAAAATAATTTGCCTCAAACCCGATTTGTGCTTTTTGAAATAACTCCTGGTTGTCGGTTTTTAGAAAATCAAGTCCGCCACCGATCATAAAATCCTGTGAGCTTTGGGCATAGGCTGTTCCTGAGAGGACAATCAGTAAAATGAAAAGAACACGTTTCGTCATGGGGTAAAATTTTTTCAAATATAATGATCCCGATTACTTTTTCTCCTCAATCAGCTTCTGCAGGGCGAGGTATTCGTCACGTAATCGCGCAGCTTCGATGAACTCCAATTCTTTGGCAGCCTTCTCCATGGCCTTCTTTGTACGATCGGCCATTTTAATCAGTTCCTCCTTGCCGAGGTAGGCCACAACCGGATCGGCCGCCAGACTGGCTTCCTCATTTTCGATATAATAGTTGCGCGTTGATTTTTTGGAGTCGGCAACTTTGGTCTGACTTAAAATCGATTCTTTGGATCGGATAATCGTTTTGGGCGTAATGCCATGTTCCTTGTTATAGTCGGCCTGAATCTTTCTTCTTCGGTTCGTTTCATCAATGGCCAACTGCATAGATTCAGTTACGGTATCGGCATACATGATTACCCGGCCATTTACGTTACGTGCCGCGCGACCAATAGTTTGAACCAATGATCGCTGGTTACGAAGGAAACCTTCCTTGTCCGCATCCAGAATGGCAACCAATGAAACTTCAGGCAAATCAAGACCCTCACGTAATAGATTTACACCCACCAGTACATCAAATACACCTAGGCGAAGTTCACGTAAAATTTCCACGCGCTCCAATGTATCCACTTCCGAATGAATGTAGCGACACTTAATAGCAGCACGCTCCATGAATTTGGTAAGCTCTTCCGCCATGCGCTTGGTCAACGTAGTTACCAATACGCGCTCCTGTTTCTTTACACGCTCATCAATTTCTTCAAACAAGTCGTCAATTTGGTTTCGACTTGGCCTGATGTCAATTTCCGGATCGAGCAAGCCGGTAGGCCGGATGAGTTGTTCTACCACCACACCTTCTGATTTTCTCAGTTCATATTCAGCAGGAGTGGCACTCACGTAGATCACTTGATTGACCACAGATTCAAACTCGTTGAATGTTAATGGACGATTATCCAGTGCTGAAGGCAATCGAAACCCAAAATCTACCAGGTTAACTTTTCGTGAACGATCACCACCCCACATGGCCCGGATTTGTGGAACGGTAACGTGACTCTCATCAATAATCATCAGGTAATCATCCGGGAAATAATCCAAGAGACAGAAAGGACGTGCTCCGGGCTTTCTGCGATCGAAGTAGCGGGAGTAATTCTCAATACCTGAACAATACCCGAGTTCGCGCATCATTTCCAGGTCAAACTCGGTTCGCTCTTTTAACCGTTTGGCTTCGAGGTGGCGTTTCTCCGATTCAAACATCTCCACCTGAACCATCATGTCATCCTGTATTTCACGGATGGCCTGTTGTAGCGATTCTTTTCCCGTAACAAACAGGTTGGCCGGAAAAATTGTCACGATTTTTTCATCGGATATTTTCTTTCCTGTTACAGGATCAATGCGTTGAATGGATTCAATTTCATCGCCCCAGAAGTAAATGCGGATGGCATAATCGGCATACGCCAGAAAAATATCCACCGTATCGCCTTTAACGCGAAACGTACCGCGTTTAAAATCTGCTTCAGTGCGGTTATATAAAATGTCAACCAACGCAAAAAGAAGCTTATTCCGTGCAATGGTTTCATTCACCTTTAGCTTGATCACATTCTTCCCAAACTCATCCGGATTACCGATACCATAAATGCACGACACAGAGGCCACAACCAATACATCCCTGCGTCCGGTAAGTAATGAACTGGTGGCACTCAACCGGAGTTTTTCAATTTCTTCGTTGATGGAAAGATCTTTTTCAATGTAAAGATTGGAAGAAGGAATATAGGCTTCGGGCTGGTAGTAATCATAGTATGAGATAAAGTACTCAACCGCATTTTCCGGAAAGAAATTTTTGAATTCACCGTAAAGTTGAGCGGCAAGCGTTTTGTTGTGGCTGAGTACCAGCGTGGGGCGCTGAACGCGTGAAACCACGTTAGCCATGGTAAACGTTTTGCCCGAACCGGTAACCCCTAACAGCGTTTGATGCGGTTCACCCCGTTCAACACCTTCTGTAAGTTGTTTAATGGCTTGTGGCTGATCGCCTGTGGGTACGTATTCGCTAACGAGTTTGAAATCCATGCTGGAAGTTCAAGGTTTAACGTTTAAAGTTCAAGGAAGTTGAACTGAATTTGCTAAACTTTAAACCTTGAACCTTAAACGCTAACCTGTGAACTAGTTGTTCCAGATCTGCCAGGATTTTTCGGCCTGAATGTGAAGCATTTCAAGTCCGTTTTTGATCATCGCGCCACGCATCTCAGCTTTCTGTAAAAACATGGTGCGGGCAGGGTTATAAATCAAATCGTATACGTAGTGATTTTTGGTCAGGCACTCGTATGGGATGGGTGGAACCAGGTCGGTTTGGGGATACATGCCCAGCGGAGTTGTGTTGATCACCAACAGTGATTCTTTTACGATCGCAGCATTATTCTTAAGGTCATCGTAAGTCAGGCCACCTTTGCCCTTATCCCGCGATACGGTTTTAAACGGGATGTTTAGTTTGGTTAGCGCCTGACGCACCGCTTTAGATGAACCACCTGTGCCTAATATGATTGCACTAAACTTCTGCTCTTTCGGAAGCCACTTTTCAATGGTTTCCAAAAAAGCAGCCGAGTCGGTGTTGTAGCCTTTAACTTTCCCTTCTTCAATTTTTACCACGTTAACTGCGCCAATTTCTTTAGCGGCTGGGTCCACCTCATCTAGGTATTTCATTACCTGTTCTTTGTAAGGCAGTGTAACATTTAAACCACTGAGGCCTTTCGTGTTCTTCAACAAGTTTTCAACATCCTGAATTTTTTCCAGCGGAAACAATTCATAGTGGTGATCGCGTAATCCTTCGCGAAAAAATTTCTCATCAAAATATGATTTGGAGAATGAATGGCTAACGGTTGCACCGATAAGCCCAAAGATTTTTTCCATGATCAGTTGTTAGTTTTTAGTCTTTCTGCAATCTTTTCAATCAAAACAACAATAAATACACCGAGTGCCATCATTACAATGGCCTGGATTATCTGAGGGTCATTTCCGGTTTTTTCAAAGAAGTCCCAAGGTAACACACTTTTATCAATTGCAGGAACCTGTTTCCCTGAGCTGTCTAAACGGAAGGAAATGACCTCTTTCCACGGCCAGACTTTATTCAATGAGCCCAGCATAAAGCCTCCTAGCATAGCCAAGGCGATATGGCGGTAGTTTTTTAAAATCCAGCTTAATAAGCGTGAAAAACTCATAATGCCGGTGAGGCATCCCAATGCGAATACCACAATTACAGGAATGTTCACCTGGGTAATGGCCTGTATCATGTATTCGTATTTGCTTAGTAGCAACAGAATAAATGCGCCTGAAATACCGGGTAAAATCATAGCACAGATGGCAATGGCACCTGCGATGAAAATGAACCAAAGGTCATCAGGTGTTTGTGCCGGTGAAAGTATGGTAATCAGATAAGCGATTACGATGCCTGCGATGAAAGAAAAAATAATGCCTGCATGCCACTTCTTGATTTCACGTAAAATTAGTGGCGATGAAATAAGAATGAGCCCGAAGAAGAATGACCATACCTGAATCGGATGGTTAGCCAGTAACCAGGTCATGAGTTTGGCTAAGGATAACAAACTTGTCAGGATTCCGGCAAATAAAACGAGGAGGAATGATCCGTTTATTTTTTTCCAGAAATCAGCAAACTGAAATGAGCGAAGCAACTTCAATGCATCCAAATCCACCGAACGAATGGAGTGCAGCAGTTCTTCGTAGATACCGGTAATGAATGCAACGGTACCACCCGAAACTCCAGGTATAACATCCGCACCGCCCATGGCGATTCCCTTCAGGTAAAGGAGAATATAATCTTTAGCGCGCCTCACGATCAATCAACGTGGAATGGCGGAGTGCTTTTATCAACCTTGCGTTCAATGCCCAGAAAGTGCAGGAACGTGTCGCCACGCAAGCCGAGGCGGATCGTTTCTAATGGGATTACTTCATTGGGAGCAATGTTGCCGAGGTTAACATTGGCGCCTAATAATTTAATAAACCATACCTGCTGTGCTTTTTGAGGTGCTTCCCAGATAATTTTTTCAAATGGAATCTTTGTCAGGATTTCCTGCACCAAACCGGAACGTACTTCACCGGTTGAGCGGAACAGACCTACGTTACCACTTTCGCGTGCTTCACCAATTACTTTCCATGCACCGGCATCCAGTTCTTTTTGCATCAGGTCAATCCACATGTACGGGGGAATGATTTTGTCGGCATCTTTTGAACCTACTTCCGACAGTACCGTTACCTGTTCAGAAAGTTTGCTGATGTAATCACATTTCTTGTCGTGGTCTAAATCAATTGACCCATCACTAACTTCCGCAAACGACATGTCATATTTATCAAGCACTTTGCGGTAATCATCAAATTGATCGCGGATGATGAAGGCTTCGAAAAGGGTTCCACCAAAGTAAGTGGGTATGCCCGCATCTTTGTACACCTTAAGTTTGTCTTTCAGGTTAGGTGTTACATACGAAGTGGCCCAGCCCAACTTTACAATATCCACGTGGTCGGAGCATATTTCTACAAAATCTTCTGCTTCGCGTACACTTAGGCCTTTGTCCATGGCCATAGTAAAACCGTATTGCCTGGGTTTTTTAGTTCGTTCAGGCAAATTCTTCAGATCGTAATTCATTTAAAGTACAATTGAGTTAATGGATTAAAAAAGTCCATTGAGGAAATGGAATAGATTATAATTAATGATTCGGTTAGGTGTTTTCTTTTCTAAACTGCTCTATAATTTTGAACAATGCCTTCTGTGTTTCGAGTTGGGGGAAGAATTCGTACAAAGAAGCATGTGCATCAAAGTCCAAAATTAGTGCATTTTCCAAATAATTAAAGGCTTCTTTAAACCGGCCGGCCTCTATCAGGTAAACGGTCATGCGGTAAAACAATTCGGGATCGGCAGCAATTTCATCAAAGCCATGTGCCAAAACCTCTACAGCCTTATCGTAGTCGCCTTGCTCATAGTAAATAAATGACCAGTTTAACCAGATTTCTTTATCCTGTGGATCAAGTTTACTGGCTTCTTCGTAGGCATCCAAACTAGATACAATGTTGCCAACCTTGAACTCAGCATGGGCAATGGCTTTCCAATACTCTGGATTTTCAACATGAAGCTTCAGTGCCTTATTGTAAAAGTGAAGTGCCTGGTACCACTTCTCCTGCTTCTCCAGGCAAACTCCAGCGCCAAACCAGGCCTCGTCATACATGTTGTCGAGCTTGGTGGCTTTTTGATAATACTTCAATCCTAAATCATATTGCTCCAGGCTTTCATAGGCAGCACCAATCGAACAATACACTTCTGCACTTGGGCCTTCTATGTCGATTGTTTTTTTGAATGAATCCAACGCTTTTGTGTATTCAGTCAGATTCATGTACGTATTGCCCATGTTAAAGTAGGCGGAGGCAAACGTATCATCAACCGTTACGGCATAATCGTACGCATTTAAAGCTTCTTCAAATTGACCCAACTTGTTGTACACAATACCGAGGTTGTACCATGCGGCTGCTGAGTACGGATCTTCGTCAATGAATTTTTTGTAGTAAGAAACGCTGCTCTCTAATTGACCGGTTACATCCAGGCAGTACGCAAGTTCGTACAATGCACCTTCGTGATTGAGGTTATTCTCAATTGCATTTTTGTACGCATCAATGGCCTTGCTGTATTGTTCAAGGTTTTGCCAGGCTAAACCGATGTTATAGAATACTTCGTCTTTATCTTCGGTGAGGTTGAGCACGCGTTCGTAGCAATCAATAGCTTCCTGATATTTTCCCTGAACTGAAAAAATTGAACCTTTGGTAAATAAAATTTCTGAATCGTTTGGCTGAAGATTTTCAGCTTGTTCCAGCAGTTCCAACGCTGCCGGATATTCTTCCAGGTGCGAAAGAATCTGAGCCTTGATAACGATCAGTTCAATGGAGTACGGATATTGATTGATGGCGTGATTAACTGCCTGAAGAGCTTTATTGTGTTTACCCCTCAGCATGTAGAAATCAATTATCTCTTCGTAGGCATCAAGATCAAAAAAATCTGATTTTCTCTTTTTCAGGTGATCCTCGAAACGCTTGATCAACTCATTACCCTCGTCCTCTCGTTTGCGGAATTCTTTCGCCATGTGCTTAATGGGTTTTCCTAAGGTAGACAAAAAATCAGCTCAAAACTACGACCAATTTTAATTTTTTAATTCCATTTGTTTTCTATAAAATTCAGCGCACCACCCCAGGGTCTCGTCAATCGTTTGAAACTCGCATGAAAGGGCATTTTTGATTTTAGTGTTCGAATAAGAGAAGTGTGTTTCGGCCCCACGGGCTGTTTCACGGGTTATCAATGGCGTTGAACCGGTAAGGTATGAGCGCCACAATTCAGCTAATGCTAAAGCTTTCAATACAGGTTTCGAAACTTTAATGGCGGGCGCTTTCTTGTTGAAAAGAACTGCCAGCTTTTGAAAGAAATCCTTAATGGTAATTGATCCTGCATTTGAGATGAATCGCTCTCCTTCCAGATCAGAAAAGAACAGTTGGTGTATCTGGTGAGCCACATCACGCACATCCACGTAATTAAATGATCCTTCTGAATAGAAGGGACGCTGGCGCCACACATATTTAAAAAGTTGCGCACTGCTACGATCCCAATTTCCATGTGCAAGAATTACAGAAGGATTAATGATAATGGTTTTGAGCCCTTCTTCCTGTCCGCGAAATACTTCCAACTCAGCTTTATATTTTGATAATCCGTACGTGGTGTTGTAGGGAGAATCAATCCATGTATTCGTTTCTGAAATCACGGTTTGATTTTTCTGTCGCCCTAATGCAGCAACTGAACTTACGTGCAGCAAGCGATCAATTCCGGAAACAAGACACGCATCAACTACATTTTTTGTTCCTTCAACGTTTACCTGCATGAGTTTCTTTTCATCGCGCGGATTGAATGAAACCATAGCTGCACAATGGATAACACCGGTGGCGCCTTGAAAGGCTTCTTGTAACGCTATCGGATCCAGAATATCAGCCGTGCGCCAGTTGAGCGAATTCAGATCTGCGAGCATGGACGTGTCACTGTTCGATCGCTTAATGGCAATAACCTGAATGTTGGCTTCGTGAAGTTTTCTTATCACAAAGCTGCCCAATAAACCATTTGCGCCAGTAACTGCAATCATCTAAAGGCTGTTATTCAACAAAGGCAAAGTTAATGCTTTTTGGTAGTACCGGCTTGTCTGGGCTTCTTCTAACAGTTGAATATGTTGAAGTGAATGGCAATCGCTACCTACAAAGTGTACCCATCCCTTGTCGATTAATTTATAGGCAGTTCGTTGAGCCTCCCGTGAATAATACCCGGTTAATGACGATGTGTTAATCTGAAAATAAACGCCACGGTTAATGAGGTCTTCGGCTTTTGCCAGATCGTTCTGCAGGAATATATAACGCTCAGGGTGTGCCAACACCAGTTGATATCCTTTTGTGGTGGCCATAAAAATGAACTCCTTCAATTGAAGCGGCTCGGTCATGAAATTTGTTTCAAACAGCAGCAAGCGTTTACCAAATGTGAGCAGCTCCTGATCGGTTTCAACATGTTTAATAAACACCTCGTCTAAATAGTATTCGGCAGCAGCTTCAATTTCTATCCCAATATTTTTTGATTTTAAGTATTCTTTAAGTTCAGCAAGTCGGGCACGAATTCCTTCCGGAGTATTTCGGTAGGCATCACTCATGATGTGCGGAGTGGTGATCAATTTTTTGTAACCGGCCTTTATAAAGCGCAAAATAATTTCCTCGGCATCTTCGAACGACTGAACCCCATCATCTAAACCCGGAAGTAAATGCGAGTGAATGTCTGTCCGGATGGGGTTTTCACTTACAACGTTCTTTTTCCTGAACCAGTTAAGCACTTCGGTTTATAATTGAGCCTATTAAACTTTTTTTCTTGTCTTCGTAATATCCGTAACCGTATGCAGTTTCGGAAGTTGAAGGAAGTGCATTCAGAATGGTGGTGATGTTATCAAACTTATTGATGCGAATAATGCGATTCAGGGTGTCAATGAAACTACGTTTAGAGTAATTCGCTCTGAAAATATACAATGAAATATCCGCATGTTTCATGGCCATTATGCCATCGGTAACAATACCTACAGGTGGTGTATCCAGTATGATGTAGTCGTAATGCTTTTTCAGATCATTGAGCAGTTCTGAAAACTCGCCATTCAGTAGCAATTCTGACGGGTTAGGCGGGTGCGGGCCAGACGGCAGAAAGTCAAATCCTTCGAGTGATGAATTAACGATGCATTCTTCCCAGGTATTTTTTCTAATCAATACAGTGCTCACGCCTTTCCCGGAGTTTCCACTATTGAAGTATGGAATACTTTTGGGTTTACGCATATCCAGATCAACAAGCAATACTTTCTTTTTCGACAATACCATTACACCGCCCAAATTCAGGGCTACAAATGATTTGCCTTCCCCCGATACGGTTGAAGAGATGGCAATGATTTTCTTTGTTGAATTAATATTGAAGAAATCCAGGTTAGTGCGGAGGGTGCGCATGGCTTCACTTACCATCGATTTGGGTTGATCCAATACGTAGAGTCCGTTTTCGGTAATGTTGCGCAGTGAGGGAATGGCGCCCAATAAAGGAACTGCAAGTTTCTCGACCTCATACAGGCTGTTGATTTTATTGTTTGCGAGGTACAGAATACCAATGAAAAATATACTCAACACCAATCCGGCAACTACACCAATGCCGAAGATCATGGGTTTGTTTGGCGAGATGGGCTTGTCAGGAAAATTTGCTGTAGAAAGTATTTTGAAATCTGGTGTGCTTCCAGCTTGTGCGATTTCAAATTCCGATTTGCTTTGGATCAGGGTCAGGTAAAACTCTTCGTAAAGTTTATAGAAGCGTTGTTTTTTTGTGAACTGGGTGTTTTTATCGGGCATGCTGGCAAACTCATTTTCCAGTCGGGCTTTGGCTTGATTTAATTCCTGCTGTCTTTTTAACCAGCTGGATTTAAGTTCAGTTAGCTGCTCATAGGTCTTGCCGCGCAAGGTTTCAATTTCATTCTGCTTTTGCTTGAACGCAAAAGTGTTTTCGTTGTAGGATAATTTCATATTATCCATCTCCAGATACAGTTCCTGCAGCTTTTCTAAATTATTATTCAGGTATTCCGGAAAAAGCGGTCGTTGCGTTACCGTTATAAAAAGTTCGGTACTATTCAGCTTGTCCATTATCTGATTCAATTCAATCAGGCGTTTACTTACTTCAAATCGTTGCGAGTCAATTTTGTTGATTTGTTCAATGGTTCGCTTTAAATCGTTATCGAGGTTGCTGGTTTTATTGACCAGTGTAAAATTTTCGAAGTATGTTTCATACTCCTCCATTTGTTTTTCAATGTTTCGTAATTCGTTTGATAGCCAATCGATTTTTTGTTTATTCGCCAGGTTTTTCTGTTCATGACTAAAACCAAGGTAGAGTGAGTCAATGCCATTCACCAGATCGCGCGCTTTACCCGGGTTACTATCTTTGAATGAAACACGAATGGTGTTGGCTTCAAACTTGATCGGTTCAACTAAAAGATTATTTGAAATGTAATTGAGTAAGGCATCTTTGCTGTTGATCACAAAGGAGTAAGTGTTCTCGGCAAAGAAGCTATTGCCAGGTTGTTTATGAATGGTTAACGTTAGTCCTTCCAGCTTCAATGGTTCACCAAAGGTCCCGGTAACTTCTTTTGCGGGTCCGTTAAATCGTAGTTCATACTGATTATTAGGTAAAGGCTCAATTGCAATTGGCTGATTGTAGAATGCACTATTTTCGATTACATAGTTAACCTTGAAGGGCGATGACGTGTATAACTCGGTATTTAGAAATTTACCAATACTGAAATAGCTTACATGCAGGTTTAGCGAATCGATGACCTTGCTCAAAAAAAGTTTCGATTGAATGGTTTCAATTTCACCCGCAATTACATTGACTTGCTGACGTTCCGGCAAAAATTCACGAAAGCCAAGCTCAGTGGCGTCTTGCTTAATGTCCAGTTTTATTTCTGATTCTGATTGATAGAGATCTTTGGTATAACGGACAACCAGGTAGGCACCAAGGTTGGTGAGTAATAGTATTAGAATTACCCACCCCCAATGTTGGGTAAACGTAACCCGAAGTTTGTTGAAGTCTATGCCTTCAATGCCTTCAGAAGATCGGGAGATATGTTGTGGGTCTGCCAAGTTGAATGCTTATCTGTTGGTTAAAACGACAACCAGTGTGGTGAGGCTCGTGATAATGCTTACCAGCGGTCCATAGTCACGCAAGGCTTCACTGGCTGGCCTGCGAATAGGTTCAACGTAAACAATATCCCCTGGCTGCATGATCATATTCGATTTTTTATATCCTTCAAACGTACTTAGGTCAGCAAGAATCACCTGATCACCACGTATCACACGAATATTATGGGCTTTGGAGTCGTTGTTCAGTCCGGTTGCCAATGCCAGAACTTCTACGAGCGGTGTGTTTTCATTTAGCAGGGGAATAACCTGGCCGCCCGTGGCCCCCAATACAATAACGCGTTTGTTCGCGTATTGCAAAATAACAAAGGGGTTGGTGTAGTATTTAGCATACTCTTTCTGAAGAATAGCCTCTGCCTGCCGGATGGTCAGTCCTTCTAATTTTAATTCGCCCACCATGGGTAGTTTTGCCACGCCATTGATGTCCACCAGGTAATCGGGATCAGGGCGTGTGTTGGCGACCTGAGGGGGTATTTCTTTCAGAAGCTTCAGATCCGGGTCAATAATGAGCTCACCGTTGCTGGTATATACGCGAAGTTTTAAAAAATCATTTTTTTGAATGACATAGTTTCGCTCAGCTTCCTGAGAAAGTTGTGAGGCTTGTTCCGGATCGGCAACCTTAAACATAATGTTTTGCTTGTACGATCCGCAGGACGACAGCAAAAGCACCACCAGTACGAGTGGATTACCAATACGGAGAAAATACTTCAATGTTTTACGAGTTTAATCCCGTGAAATTAATGATTTTCTTAACAACTCTTCGAGTGTTGGGAGGTTCCTGTCTTTTTCGGAAAGAATCGGATCAGGGAAAGGCCATTGAATATTCAGTTGCGGATCGTTCCAAACAATACCGCCCTCAGCGTCACGGTTATAGGCGTTGGAAGCTTTGTATAGAAATATGGAATCCTCCAATGCTGCAAAGCCATGTGCGAAGCCCTCAGGAACCATTAACAGGTTGTGCTTTTCACTGTCGAGCAGGCAGCTATGTGTTTGGCCAAATGTTTTTGAGCCTTTTCGAAGATCAATCACAACATCCAGCACTCTTCCTTTAAGCACAGAAACCAGTTTTGCTTGTTCATGCGGAGGATATTGAAAATGCATTCCACGAATAACACCTTTTCTAGAAAAGGATAGGTTTTCCTGAGTAAACCGATCGGTAATTCCTTGTGGATGAAAGGACTCTTCTTTATAGAATTCCAAAAACCATCCGCGGTTATCTTCATAAACCTGTGGAACGATTTCTACCAAACCTTGAATACCTGTTTGAATTACCTGCATGAAATTTTACTTCACCGCGTGTATGGCTTGCAGGTATTTGTTGATCACGATGCTTTCATCAAATTCAGCCTCCATTTTTTTCCGGCCATTTGAGCCAAAAGTCTGAAGGGTCTTATCGTCCATGCCTGCCAGCGTACGCATTTGACGGGCAAGATCATCAGCATCTTTTAATTTACAAAGCAATCCGTTTACCTCGTGCTCTACAACCTGGTTACAGCCAGGCACATCTGTAGCGATAATCGGCTTTGAAGAGCTGGCAGCCTCAAGCAGCGTACGAGGTGTTCCTTCGCGATAAGATGGCAACACCACGCAATCAGCTTGTTGAATGAAGTGACGCACATCATCCGTGGTGCCGAGATATTCAATGGTACCGGAATCTATCCAGGATTGAATCAACGCTTTGCTAATTCCCCGCTTATGCTCGGGATCCATCGCGCCAAGCACTTGAAACCTTGCCGCTATGCCTTCAGCTTTTAGCTTTTTCACGGCATCAACATATTCAAGAATCCCTTTATCGGTAATCAATCGCGAGATTAGGAGAAATGTGAACTTCGGGTTGCGTTGATAGTTCACCGGAGTAAAATGTTTCAGGTCAATTCCTGACCCGGGAATCAGATCCACAGCCTGCTTTTTAACGAGGTTCTTATCCAGAAAGAGTTTTAAGTCGTCCGGATTTTGGAAGAACACTTTTCGTGCAAAGCGAAAGCTCATGCGGTAAAGAAATTTAGCCACCACTGCGAGTGGGCCCTTTTTAAGGAACACCGTACCCAGTCCGCAAACATTGTTCACCACTGGTATTCGCAGTAAGGCTGCGGCCAATGTTCCGTAAACGTTTGGCTTAATGGTGTAGTGTAGAATAACATCCGGTTTTATTTTCCGGTAGATGGAATACAACTCAAATATAAGGGCTGCGTCTTTTAGCGGATTTGCGCCACGACTGTCCATTTTTAAGTGATGGTGTTTGCAGCCGTGTGCTTCCAAAAGTGGAGTATACCCATCTGTCGGGGCGATGGTAAAGATTTCGTGTCCCTGTTCCTGAAGTGAGTGGATCAGGTTAAGCCTGAAATTGTAAATATTCCAGGACGTATTTAGGACAATTGCAACTTTCATGAATCTGATTAAAGCCTACCGTTAATTGAGGGTTAATTGTCATTTCCCTCGTTTAAACCGGATTTTTAATCGACAAAAGTATGCAAAAGTAACCGAGCGCGAAAATGATATTAATCATACTAACTTTGCACGTTCATGGGTAATAAACAAACAGCGGTTTTAGTGGCCATTGGCGATGCCCGCCAACCCGAGCTCACCACGGAGCATCTTGATGAACTGGCTTTTTTGGCAGAAACAGCCGGAATCATAGCTGAGAAAAGAATGGTGCAAAATTTAAAAGCGCCTGATTCACGCACGTTTATTGGCAAAGGCAAAGTTGAGGAGCTGAAATTGCATGTATTTGAAAATAATATTACAACCGTAGTTTTTGATGATGACCTTTCCCCCTCTCAACTCCGGAATCTGGAGAAAGAACTCAATCCCAAAGACCGCGAACAGGGCGTTAAAATCTACGACCGAAGTTTGTTGATTCTGGATATCTTTTTGAAACGGGCTCAAACCGCCCAGGCCCGCACACAGGTTGAGCTTGCCCGTAACCAATACCTGTTACCCCGCCTAACCCGATTGTGGACGCACCTTGAACGCCAGCGGGGTGGAACGGGGACACGGGGTGGTGCCGGTGAACGGGAAATTGAAACCGACAGAAGAAACATCCGGTATAGGATCACCTTGCTCAAGGATGAACTTGAAAAAATTGACCGCCAGCGTCAAACCCAGCGTAAATCCAGAAGCAATATAGTTCGTGTAGCGTTGGTTGGATACACCAATGCAGGTAAGTCTACGTTGATGAATGTGCTTTCCGGCTCGGGTGTTTTGGCCGAGAATAAATTATTCGCCACCGTTGATGCCACCGTTCGAAAAATCACATTTGGCAACATTCCCTTTTTGCTTTCCGATACGGTAGGATTTATCCGCAAACTTCCTCATCACCTGATTGAATCGTTCAAGTCTACGTTGGACGAGGTTCGTGAAGCCAATATTTTGTTGCACGTGGTTGATGTTTCGCATCCGTATCATGACAACCACATTGAAGTGGTAAGCAATACGTTGGCCGATATCGGGGCATCGCATATACCGGTTGTGCTGGTTTTGAATAAAGTTGATTTGCTGAAAGCGAAACAAACCGATGAGCCGCTTGATCTCGACTCAATGAAACGCTACTACAACGAACACGGCTTTGCGCAGGTAATTTTTGTTTCGGCTGAGATGGGTGAGAATATGCTGGAGTTGAAAAAGCTGTTGTTTGAAGAAGTGAAAAAAGAACACCTGAAAATTTTCCCTAATTTTTTGAAAGATGGGTATGAGTTTGCGCCCTTTAGAACCGAGCAGGTGTAGGGGCTTTATGTACTGACTTCAAATGACTTAGGAAGTATAATCAGCAGAGCGATTCAGGCGTCTTTTGATCAACTCACTTAAAAGTGCAGAATTCTCCAAAAAATATTATCACTGATTTCTTGATCCTTTCTCCTATTGCTGTGATGTTGGCAATGCCTTTGGCCTATTTTATAAGAATTGCGATTGGGCTTTCAGGTAACGATATTCTGAGATTTTGGCCAATTAGCCTTTCAATAGGTTTGTTTACCGTTATATTTTACATAGTATATGATCTTTTCCTTGAAAAAGATGAAAGGTTTAAGGGTAAGCTCTTGGATATTTGGCCAAAACTTTTGCAAGCTTTTTTGGTTTTAGCGGCCACAATAGTAGTGGTTCCTGAGCTTTATATTTTGTTTTTTATACTTGGCACGATTACCAATATCATTATACTGAAAAAATAGCCGAGTAAAGCAGCATATGTAGTCCCACCAGGAGTCGAACCTGGATCAAAAGTTTAGGAAACTTCTATTCTATCCATTGAACTATGGGACCAAATTGTTTTTCAGCCGCAGGTAACTGAAAAGTTGCTGGCAAAGTTAAAGATTATCCGTATATCTCATTCAACACTCCTGCCAACCGAATGCCTGCTTGCAGTAATCGTTCCTTGGCTGTACCTAGGTACTTGTATGAATATTGATAACCCAATCGGGCGTTGCCGTAATCGTAAACCTGCTTGCGGTAACTCATGCTTTCGTAAGCCCAATCGCGAACGGTAGCCTGTTGCCAGCTTTGAACCTGTTGTTGAGAAGGATTACCAAGAGATTCCGCCAATTCCGTATAACTAAGTTTTGTATCGTCAATCATATCACTATCCCATACACGGTGCAGGTTGCTATCTGCACGGAACCACATGATTTTAATGTTATTGCCTCCGCGATCATCGCCACGGCCAACATGAAGGGGCTGGTGAATATCTCCGATCAAATGAATTAGCCATTTCAGCCGTTCTGCTTCTTGCTGGGGACTCAGTTTTTTTGATTTCAGTTCAGCTACAATCCGTTCGATGCTTTCAATGATGTCACCTTTTGGATTTTTCTCAGCCTGTTCGTAGGTCATGCCATCCGGAATGGTTACCCAATGCCAATCTGCGGTGTAATCATAGGTTGAGTCCGACCGGATTTCATCCATCCATGTACTGGCCATCGCCAGCGACTGCCCGTTTAAAATACGCTCAATGGCTTTTCTGGCTTTCTTGTTCAGGTACTTATTGGCAATATACCCGGTTGCCCGGTGACCGGTAGCGCCCCATCCCCACGATAAAATTGAAACAGTACAGAATAAAGCAGTAAAAATCAGTCGGCTCATGGCTAAAAATTTTGAAGGGCAAATATCTTTAAAAACAACCAAAGCTGATTTATGATCGCTTTATTTTAAATTTATGTTTGTGAGTAATATCCTATGCGTAAAGACCTTATTCTGGGTTTTGACATAAAAGCCCAGCCCGATGAAGTAACCTGCGGCCCTACCTGCCTGCAGGCATTGTACAATTATTACGGTGATGATATCTCACTGAAAGAGGTTGTTCGCGAAGTAAAGCAGTTGAAAAATGGGGGCACGTTGGCTGTTATGCTGGCGAATCACGCGTTGAAGCGTGGCTACAAAGCGTGCATTTATTCCTATAACCTGAATGTTTTTGATCCATCCTGGTTTAAGCATCCATCCAAAAGGATTGTTAAATTTCTTCAGGAGCAGATGGAGTTTAAACACAAACGGAGGAAGCTTCAGATTGCTTCAAAAGCGTATATAAAGTTTCTTGAGTCGGGTGGAGAAATAAAATACCACGAGTTGGATGATAAGCTTATAAAAAGTTATTTGAAGCGATCGATACCCGTGCTTACCGGATTGAGTGCTACCTATTTATACGGAAGCCCACGAGAAGTGCCTCAATTCAATATTTACGATCCGATAAAAGGCGAACCGGCCGGACATTTTGTAGTAATAAGCGGCTATGATGAGGAAAAAAATATTGCATACCTGGCTGATCCCATGACACCCAATCCATTAAGCAAGGGCCAACAGGTTTACCATGTGAGTTTCTCCCGATTGATCAACAGTATTTTACTGGGCATCGTAACGTACGATGCAAACCTGCTGATTATAGAACCACCAAAAAAGAACCGATAACTTTTATGCCGAAGTTAATTGTTGTTGAAAATCCTGAGAGTTGGCAATTCCGGCTGGATGATGTGGAGGTGATTACTCCAGGAAATTACATTGCAGGCGAGCACTATCAACAAACAAAAGGTTTGAAGGTGCTTAACCTGTGTAAGTCGTATCAATATCAGAGTTACGGATATTATGTTTCGCTTCTGGCCGAAGCGCGTCATCACAAGGTGTTGCCCGGTGTTACCACCATTCAGGATTTCCGGTTTCCTTCTATTTTGCGTGAAGACTCGCAGGATTTTGATAACCTGATTCAGCAATCTTTTAAAAATGAAACGGGTGATCGGGTTGAGTTTAACATTTACTTTGGTATTACGCAGGTTGAGTCGCTGAATAAACTGGCGAAGCAACTCTTTCAATACATTCAGGCGCCAAGTCTTCGGGCTGTTTTTGGTAAGCGCAACAAGTGGATACTGCAAAGCATTAAGCCGCTAAGTATTGGTGAAGTTCCGGAAGCCGATAGAGTTTTGCTTCAACGCGGGTTGGAGCAATACCTTCAGCGAAAGCGGGAATACCGACCGGATAAGAAGAAATACGATCTGGCCATTCTGGTCAATCCAAAAGAACCGAATCCACCATCCGATGAAAAGGCGATTCAACGTTTTATTAAAGCTGCCGACCAGGTTGGGTTGTATGCCGAATTGATTACCAAAAACGATTTAGACAAACTCGTTCAGTTTGATGCACTGTTTATACGCGAAACGACTTTTGTTAACCACCACACGTTCCGGTTTGCAAAAAAAGCGCAGTCGTTGGGGTTGACGGTAATTGATGATCCTGAATCGATTTTGAAGTGCACCAACAAAGTCTACTTGTTCGAGTTACTCAATGCTAATAAAATACTCACACCCAAATCATTTGTGCTGAGCAAGGAAAACGTTAAGAAACTTCCTGAAAAGCTTTCTTATCCTTTTATCCTCAAGCAACCCGATGGCGCATTCAGTAAAGGGGTCCATAAAATCAGTTCGGCTACCGAGTACAAGGAAGTAACCAGTATGATGTTCAAGGATTCGGATCTGATTATTGCGCAAGAATATTTGCCAACACCTTTTGATTGGCGGGTAGGCGTGTTGGATGGCAAGCCTTTATATGTATGCAAATATTTTATGGCTACCGAGCACTGGCAGATTGTAAACTGGAATGCGCAGGAGAGCTCGCGTGAAGGTTCAGTGGAATCAATCTCGGTCGATCAGGCTCCTGCCGGATTGATTCGAACTGCGCTTAAAGCCACCAGCTTAATTGGTGATAGTTTGTATGGCGTGGATATGAAAGAAGTGGATGGAAAGTTTTATGTAATCGAAATCAACGACAACCCAAACATTGATGCCAGCATAGAAGACAAAATCCTGAAGGATAAATTGTATTCTACCATAATGGAAGTATTTTTAAATAAGATCAAAGTCGACCGTTAAATGACGCAACCGCCACGCATACATCTTTTCCAGGGTTTTGGTGTAGAACTGGAATACATGATTGTAGATAAGGATACCTTAGCTATTAAACCCATAGCCGATGAGTTGTTGAAACACGAGTTGGGCGTATATGGTAGCGATTTTGAGAACGGTATTGTTACGTGGTCGAATGAGCTGGTCGTGCATGTGCTTGAATTGAAATCCACCAACCCGGAGAGCAACCTTACGGTGTTGGAGCATGCATTTGCCGATAACATCAAACGCATCAATGCGATTCTTACCGGTTGGAACGCCAGGCTTATGCCAACGGGCATGCATCCGTTTATGGATCCGTTGAAAGAAACAAAGCTGTGGCCGCACGAAAGCAATGAGGTGTACGAGGTGTACAACAAAATTTTCGATTGCCGCGGCCATGGCTGGTCTAATGTGCAGAGCACACACCTAAATCTGCCATTTTACGATGATGAAGAGTTTGCCCGCTTACACGCAGCCGTGCGGTTGGTTTTACCGATCCTTCCTGCGCTGTGCGCCACTTCGCCTATCGTGGAGGGAAAGCAAACCGGATCATTGAACACGCGCCTGAAGTATTATAAAAATAACCAGGCTAAGATTCCATCCATTACCGGGCGCGTAATTCCAGAGGCTATTTTCTCTAAGCGCAATTACCTCAACACCATCTACGAAAAAATAAAAGCAGACATTGCGCCATACGATTCTGGAAATGTATTAAATCCAATTTGGGTGAATTCGCGGGGTGCAATACCTCGGTTTGATCGTGGGTCTATTGAAATCAGGTTAATGGATGTGCAGGAGTGCCCGGCTGCAGACATTGCCATTCTTGAACTGGTGATTGAAACGTTGCGCGCATTCGTGTATGAAAAATTCATTGACCATGAATCGCAAATGAAATGTAAGACGGATGTACTGGTGCAGATTTTTGAGTTGGGTATTGAACGGGCAGAACACGCGGTTATTAAAGACCTGGACTATTTGAAAATCTTCGGAGTGCAGGAGTCTATTTCTGCAGGTGCCCTATGGAAACATATTTTTGATTCGTTGATTCATCGGGGAAATACTGTGCTCGATAAATGGAAACCGGAACTTAGCATAGTGCTGAATGAAGGCTCGCTCTCATCTCGAATTGTTAAAGCACTGGATAAGAACATGACACCAGAAAATATACGTGAGGTGTATCGTAAACTTTCGGATTGCCTGGAGCAGAACAAACTTTTTCTCCCTTAAACTTGAAGTACGTTTTATTGATCAGTTGTGAGCATGCCGGAAATGAAGTTCCAGATGCATACGCATCATTGTTTTCTGATGCTAAAGATGTGCTGGTTTCACATCGCGGTTGGGATCCGGGTGCTTTGGATGTTGCTCAATTTCTGGCGGATCGATTGCAGACCTCCATTTTTTCTATGCTGGTAACCCGTTTGCTTATTGAGATGAACCGATCATTGGATAATCCACAATTGTTTTCCGAGTTCAGTAATCGGCTTTCGGAGGTTGAGCAAACAAACCTGATTGATAACTATTATTTCCCGTACCGGAAATCAATTGAGGAGGCTATCCTGAAAACCAATGATGCAGTTATTCATCTTTCAATCCATTCCTTTACTCCTGTTTTAAACAACGAAGAGCGTAACGTTGATATTGGATTGCTGTTTGATCCCGCTCGGGAATCAGAACAACAAATCTGTTCTATTCTTAGAAGTAAGCTTGAAGAGGAACTGCCTAACCAGCGAATTGAATTCAATGAGCCTTATAGAGGTACTGATGATGGACTTACAACCACCTTAAGAAAAAAATTCCCAGATCATAAATACCTGGGAATTGAAATTGAGATCAATCAGAAGTTTGTGGGAACAGCGCTCTTTTCTTCCATCAAGCAGTCTTTGTTAGATGGAATCAAGCAAACGGTTAATTCACTTTAACCACTTCGTTCGAGGCTGAATCCTGCACCGTAACTTTCAGAATAGTTCCCTTTACCTTATTGTTTAATGTACCATTTAAAATTAGCTGGTATTGGCCCGGTTTAACTATTGGGGCAGCGGTAAGCGTAACCGTGCTAGAGGTAATCTTGCCTTCAGCAGGATCAAAGGTTACGGTCATCCCATCAGGTAGTTGTGAAGAGAAGCCAAGTTTGGCGTTCATGCTGGTATAAGCCTTCGAACGCAGAATTTCTACGGAAAATTCTGTAGAAGTTCCGGGCTTTAATTCCAGGTTACTTTTGCTGGGCTTTACAACAAACTCAGTTCGGGGGGCAACTTGTTGAGCGGATGATGTTGAAACAGCAGTCGCCAACAGTAATGCGGTAAACAGGTATGCGATTTTCATAAGCGTAAGTGTTTTGG
This sequence comes from Cyclobacteriaceae bacterium, assembly GCA_030584025.1. Lineage (NCBI taxonomy): Bacteria > Pseudomonadati > Bacteroidota > Cytophagia > Cytophagales > Cyclobacteriaceae > Cyclobacteriaceae bacterium. The sequence goes on along the minus strand of CP129487.1, from coordinate 3,039,335 downwards.
TTGTCTGTAACTAAACGCTAAAGGAAGGTAAATAGGCCAGCAAGGTTTGGTAGATGGGGTTAAAGGCAATCGCTTTGTAGCGAACGGCTATTTGTTGGGGTAGATGAAAAGCGATTGGGGTAAATGGAGAAAACTTTTGCTATGATAGTTCCATTACATTTCGCCACTGACTGATCTTTTCCATTACTTCTTTACTCTTCTGGCGTGAAACCGGAATAAGAATATCCGTATCCAGAATTTTCAACTTGTAACCATTGGCATTTCCGGAAACCAGGCTGATGGCATTGATATTGACCAGGTAGGAGCGATGGCAACGCATGGTAAACACATTATCCATCTGGCTTTCAATGCTTTTTAAGTTGGCGCGCAACAGTTTTTTCTGGATTCCATCCCCATTTTGCCACACTACTGTAGAGTAATTGTCATCAGCCTGCACATACAATAAATCGGGCAGGTTAAGAGAAAGCGTTTCGCTTGTATCGGAATAGAGGGTTACGGTATTGTTGTTTTTTATGGCAGGTTCCCGCTTGAGCGATTGAATTTTTTGAAGTTCCTTGTTGGCCTGCAATGCGCTCCTCAGGTTTTGCTGAAGCATGGTATTGCGTAAAAACAAAGTCGTTAAGGCTATCGGAATAATTCCCTTCACCACCACCCGGCTGTTGGCTTCAATGATATTTTCAATCACAGTCTTTTCCGGGCAGATGTAGAAAATATCTAATAATGAACTGCCAATGCCAATCAGCACCAGGTGCCAGATGTTCAACAAAATGTATTTCTTCAGGTTCCAGTTTTCCGTGTCATAAAGGTTAGGAAAAATCCGTGGCAACCACACGATATTGATAATCAGACAAACAAACGTTATCCCGCCAAAAAGAAAATGTTGTCCAAGTGTTAACGAGAGATCATTCGGCAGTTTGAAAAAATACATGAAAGCGATTACAAACGCGGTAATAACTGTAATCAAGACCACATTCTTGCGGTCGTCATTCAGGTAAAAGGGAAAGGGCGCATTTAGTTTTTCAGACCAGTTCATGAACAGTATTCAAAACGAGATTTCTTCATCAAAGTTCGAAGCCACACGGTGAATACGAAGCAGAATCAGGCAATTATTCTTAAAATAAATCTGAAATATGGGATTTGGGGTAAACTGTTGCGGGTTGTGGCGAATGGAATTAACTGATTGTCAATCCTTCAGGTCATCCAGTATCGATCTCAGCTTTTCAATGTGATTGCCGTACAATTTTTTCAGGTACCAGTTGGTAATGGTGTACACGCCTACCATGAAAATGATTGATAGAATTATAAACGATGCTGTGTAAAGCGGATTCTCAAATTTATGTATGAACCGATCGAAACCTGATTCAAGTGCGCCAAACAAAAGACCCAATACAAAAAATACCGGGTAAAGTATCGTATAACTCCGTTTGTAGAATTTCATGTAAGCATCCAGGCGCTCCAACAAGTGCCTGAGGTTGGCTTTCAGGTTATCGGAAGATGAATCATATTGATTGAGCAACATGATTTTCTTTACATAATAAAGCGTGTAGGAAATGAGTAGAACCAGCAGCGAGAGGATAGTCCACATTAACGCACCATGTGGAATGGTAGTGGTATACATGCCGAGCACAAGAATACACGCTACGGTGAAGATGAGTTCGAACCACACACTTCGTTTGAGTTTGCTGATGATTGTGTTGCTGCTCTTCCCCAACATCTGCAACAGTTCACCCTCGTTCTTGACTTCAAAGCCTGCCTGCTGTTTCCAAATCGATTTTAAATCATCCAGTTCTTCCATGCTTATGGGTTCATAAGTTTCCGAAGTTTTTCCCGGATGCGGTTCATGCGCACCCGTACATTGTTTTGCGTAATGCCAATTGTTTCGGCAATTTCATCATAGGGTACTTCGTCTAACGCCATCATGATAATTGCCCGCTCTATTTCTGATAACTGGCGAATACTCCATTGCAACTTCTGCAGATTCTCTTCGTGATCATCTGTTGAAGTTTCGGAGAGGTTAAAATGTCTTTCGTTAAGGTCCTCAGTTTGTAAGCCACGTTTTTGCTTGCGCAATCCGGATATGGCGGTGTTCAACGCAATCCGGTACATCCAGGTGGTAATTTTGGCATCGCCTCTAAAGGTGTGGAACGACTTCCAAAGCTGAAGTACGATTTCCTGAAAAAGGTCATTGCGTGCATCCCTGTCCGATTCATACAGGTTACAAACCTTGTGGATCAGCCCCTGATGTTCGTTTACCAGGTTTACAAAATACCGTTCTTGTTCGCCAGCCAACGTTCGTGTTTTGAGTAAGTCGAACCCTAAAGTTGATAATTACAGAAAACAATGCCAAAAAGCTGATATAAGCTTTTTGTAATTAGGTCGTTAAATGCATAGTTTGTAAAATGGACCTTACCCGCTGGATCAGGAATTTTTTTGGGTTTTCGCGTGCGCAAACAAATGGGTTCATCATTTTACTCCCGTTGTTAACCCTGTTTATTTTCTCCGCACCCGTTTACCGATGGTGGCAAAGTCGCAAGCCACACGATTTTTCGCAGGATCGAGTTTTATTAGACAGCCTGGCCAGGCAATGGCAAACTAAAGAAGTTAACCAACGGCCTGAAGAGGAGGAGGTGCCTGTAAGGTTGTTCACATTTGATCCGAACACCGTGTCCAAAGATGAACTTTTGGCGATGGGGTTTTCATCGGGATTGGCTAATCGCCTTGTAAATTACAGAAGTAAAGGTGGACGGTTCAGGTTAAAGCATGATTTGCTTAAGCTTTATGGAATGGATTCATCTTTTTACGAGATGTTGGTGCCATACATCAGCCTTCCAGAGGAATATGCCAAAGCAGAAGCGAATCCAGCAGATGAGGAAAAACGTACAACCACGAATCGCAATGCTGTTCGGTTTGATCTGAATCGTGCAGACACCACTTTGTTAAAATCGGTTTACGGAATTGGCTCAAAACTTTCAGCACGTATAGTAAATTTTCGGGAATCGATGGGTGGTTTTATCAGTAAACAGCAATTGCATGAAATCTATGGGCTTGACTCAGCAGTTGTTTTGCGGTTAGATAGTGCTTCATTTATTCAGCCCGATTTTCAGGTTCGTTCACTGAATATGAATACAGCAACAGAAGTTCAATTGGCAGCTCATCCGTATATATCGAAGCGAATGGCTACAGCCATTGTCACTTATCGATTTCAACATGGTCGCTATACCTCTATTGATGATCTTCGGAAAATTCTGTTGATCGATGAAAAGCAACTTGAACGATTAAAACCTTATCTCACTTTTGACTAACACGGTGCAATCCATACTTAAGGCCTACATGCGAAGGCTGACCAACCTGAGCGGCAACAGCCGGTCGTTGTTATTGCTTCGCCTGCACAGTGAGCAGTTGATGGACTTGCAACAACTCAGTCAATTGAAAGGCGAATCGGCCTTCTCCATTATTAATGCTCTGATTGCCGGAAAAGAAAAAAAGATTTGCCCGTTATTGGATAGTCGCCTGGAGGCAGCCAATGTGGCAAGCGAGAAATTAAAGCGCCTTCACCGCATTGATAATTTTATTTTTGAAGAGCGTGGCTCGCATGATTTACATGTGGGCTGGCCAATAGCCCGTGGTAAGTTTGCCGATGGAACTCCGGTTCGGGCACCCTTGCTTTATTTTCCAGTTTCTTTATTTCGTGATAAAACGGATTGGGTTTTAAAAATCAGGAAGGATGCCGGCATTACTTTCAACAAGACTTTTTTGCTGGCTTTTGCACACTTCAATGAAATCAAGCCTGATGATACGCTGCTGGAAACGGACTTTGAAGATTTCGATACCGATAGCACGGTTTTCAGAACGCAACTCTATCAACTGCTTCGCGACAGGATTGAAATAAATTTTAATCCGGATACTTTTTCAGATCAGCTTCTTTCTTTTCAGGAATTTAAAAAGGATGAGTTTGATGAAGCACATAAAGCCGGTGAGATCAAACTTTTTCCCGAAGCGGTGCTGGGTATTTTTCCGCAAGCCGGGTCACAACTTGTGCCTGATTACCTCCGGTTAATTGAAACAAATCAGTACAGCTCCTTCGATAAAATATTTTTATCACGAAACCCAACACAGGTTGGTCCGCTTTTCGACAACCCGGTTTCGGTGAACCTGGCCGTTCGGGAAGAGAAAATTCACACGGCTTTCCCGATGGATGCCTGGCAGGAACATGCAATCAAATCCATCAAGCTCGGACGTTCCTTGGTTGTTCAAGGCCCACCGGGTACAGGTAAATCACAATTGATTTGTAACCTGATCACGGATTGCATCGCTTCTGGTAAGCGCGTGTTGCTGGTATGTCAAAAGCGTGTGGCGTTGGATGTGGTGTACAACCGGTTGTCGCAGGTTGGTCTGGCCGACTTCCTTGCATTGATTCATGATTTCCGTGACGACCGAAAGGATATTTATCAGAAGGTGGCGCGGCAAATTGATCGGGTTGATGAATACAAAATGTTGAACCGAAGTATTGATGCCATTCAAACCGAACGAAAATTTTTTCAGGTGTGTAGGCGCATTGATCAGCTTACGGAAGAACTGGAGGAATTCAGAAAAGCCTTGTTTGATGACAGTGAATGCGGACTAAGTGTTAAAGAATTATACCTGACTTCAAACCCAAATCTTGATGGGATAAACATTACGCAATCCTATCAGCAATTTCATTTTGATACGGTAAATGATTTTGTTAACAGACTGAAGCAATATGTTCGCTATGCTTCTATGTTTGAAGCGGATGACTATTTCTGGCGAAACAGAACTTCATTTGCGTCTTTCACGCTTTCGGATTTAAAGGAGATCGTGGCCTGTGTGCAGGATGTAGTAACTTTTCAATCTTCAATCAGTAAACAGCTTGAATCGGTTACCGGTATTTTATTAAATCTTGAGAACTGTGAGGTTTTAAGCAAGCGAAGACCTGATGTGGATGAAATGATTACGCTTTTGGCGGATGAGTCCTCGTATCAGTTCTTTAAAACCATGGTTAATGAAACCGATGATGAAACCAGTTTACTCTGGCTGCAGAACATGGAACGGCTGGTGATGAATTGTTTTATGGGTGATGGTGTGGAGGTTTCGTTGCGCAGCGATCAGATTGGTGTTTGTCAGGGGGCTTTGCAACAACGCATGGTCGCCAGGAGAAGCTTGATCCGCATGATTCGCTGGGAGTTATTTTCAGAGCATAAATTTTTCCTTAAACGTGTGCTGATCAGCAACGGATTGGAGTACAATAAAAAAGGACTTAAGTCGCTCGAAGCACGGATTGATAACCGGCTTAACCTCGAACATCACCTTACGGCACTTAAAGCCAAAACCTGGCTGGTTGACATGCCCGAGGATTATCAGCAAAAGAGTTTTAAAAAGTGGTTTGAAAAGCAGAAAGCTGCGGTTCGTGCCAAGCTTATCCTTAATGAGCTTCGCGAAATCCGGGACGGTATACATCCGGCAAATTACAACCGCGATGAGTTTATCCGGAAGATCTGGCAGATTATGGATATACTGGCTCCGATAGCTGAGCATCGCGAGCGGTGGCAAAAACATTTAACACCATACCAGATTACCCAACTTATCCATCAGCCTGATCAAAAAGATGAGTGGAGCAATGTGGTGAAACGTGATTTCGATAACCTGAGTGAATTTGATCGGATTAAAGAAGGTTTGCTTTCGCATGAGAAAGAAACAATCGATAGGTTGTTTGATAAGATGCAACGGTGGGATGCGGATGCATTCGTTTCAGTTTTTCAAAATAGTGTGCGTGTTGCCTGGATAGAACACATGGAGATGAAGTATCCGGTGCTTCGTTCGGCTTCCACGTTAAAGATGGACGATGTGCAATCAGAACTGCAACGCCTGTCGGACGAAAAGATGGCGTTAAGCAAAGAGATTTTGTTGTTGCGTGCCCGCGAAGGAATCTGCGAAAGCATAGAATATAACCGGTTGAATAACCGGGTTACGTATCGCGACCTGCACCATCAGGTAACCAAGAAGAAAAAAATCTGGCCTGTGCGAAAATTAATTTCAGAATACTATACTGAGTTATTCAAAATCGTTCCCTGCTGGATGGCATCACCTGAATCGGTGTCGGCTATTTTTCCGATGGAGCAACTTTTTGATGTAGTCATTTTTGATGAAGCATCGCAATGTTTTGCCGAGCGTGGTATTCCGGCATTGTGCCGGGGTAACCAGGTATTGGTGGCGGGTGATGATAAACAACTTCGTCCGTTTGAATTATATCAATCGCGCTTGGAGGAAGAGACGGAAGCTCCTGAATTGGAGATAGACTCATTGCTTGAACTTTCATCCAGGTATTTGGAAACAACTTACCTGAGAGGGCATTACCGAAGCAAGGCACTTGAGTTGATTGATTTTTCAAATCATCATTTTTATGATAACAAACTTCAATTGCTACCCGATAAACAGGTTCTTGATTTGAATGAACCGGCTATTGAATACAGGAAAGTTGATGGTGTGTGGGAAAACCAAACCAATCCGATGGAGGCGCAACAGGTTGTGGATGTAGTCTTGAAGTATGTCGGGGAATATCCCAGTAAGGAAATCGGGGTGGTTACGTTCAACCTTCCGCAGCAAATGTTGATCATGGATCTGCTGGACGAAGCATTCCTGTCATCTGGTCAATCATTTCCTGAGTCGCTGTTTGTGAAGAATATTGAAAACGTTCAAGGCGATGAAAAGGACGTCATCATCTTTTCGATTGGTTATGCTCCGGATAAAAACAAAAAGCTGAGCATGCAATTCGGCAGCCTGAATGTTGCAGGTGGCGAAAACCGGTTGAATGTGGCGGTGACGCGCGCCCGGGAAAAGGTGATCGTTGTTTCCAGTATCTGGCCGGAAGAGTTGCGTGTACAAGGTATTCAGAACGATGGCCCGAAACTGTTAAAGCAATACCTTGAATATGCACGTCAAGTCTCTGATCAAAAATTCAGACCATCAACAATTGAACAAAATCAGCATAACCCCGATTGGTATTTGCGGTCAGCCATTGTTCGTTGGTCAGCGGCAGAGAAAACATCTCTTGCTTTCGAAAGCGGAAGACTACCATCGGCAGATATTACATTAACCAAAGGCAACAAACCTGAAGGGATTATCCTTACGGATGATGTGTTGTACGAGCAAATGTATTCCATCAAAGATGCCCATGTGTATACCCCGCAGTTGCTTGAGCAAAAGCACTGGACGCATCACCGTGTGTTTAGCCGAAACTGGTGGATGGAACGGGAACGGGTGCAACATGAGCTAACCCGCTACATCTATCAGCTTAATGAGTCTTCTTAATCAAGAACCTTAGTTTTGGCTGGGCACCACACCTAATGTTTCTGCATGCTGACTAATATCCAATCCAATGCTTTCTTCATCCTTGCTTACGCGGAGTTTGGTTATCCATGAAGTGATTTTGAAAATCAACAATGATCCAAAGAATGTGAATACACCTACAATGACCATTGCCAGGAGGTGATATAGAAATGTAGTGGAGGTTCCATAAATCAATCCAACATCGGCTGCAAATACACCCGTAAGCAACATGCCTACAATGCCGCCCACGCCATGGCAAGGGAAAACATCCAGCGTATCATCGAGTGAAGTGCGTTGCTTATAGTAAACGGCCAGGTTGCTGACAATGGCCGCAACAAACCCGATGAAAACACTTTGCCCCATCGTAACGAAACCGGCAGCTGGTGTAATGGCTACCAAGCCCACCACAGCACCAATGCAAGCGCCCATCGCAGAAATTCTTCTTCCGACCAGCGCATCAAACATAACCCAGGTAATCATGGCGGAGGCTGAAGCCATGTTGGTTGTGCCAAAAGCCTGCACGGCTAATACATTTGCACCCAATGCTGAACCTGCATTGAAACCAAACCAACCGAACCAGAGCATACCTGTGCCGAGAATAATAAAGGGAATATTGGCAGGTTGATGATTTTTTGTCTCGCGTTTGCCAAGTACGTATGCGCCAGCCAGTGCAGCAAATCCTGCCGACATGTGTACTACCGTTCCGCCAGCAAAATCAAGAACGCCCCATTGCCGCAAGAAACCTTCGGGGTGCCATGTCCAGTGGGCTAAAGGGGTATAGATAAATAATGAGAACAGGCACATGAAAATGAGGTATGAAGTAAACTTTACCCGTTCGGCAAAACTACCGGTGATCAGGGCTGGTGTGATGATGGCAAACTTGAGTTGGAAGAGTGCGAAAATCAGGAAGGGAATGGTAGGAGAGAAATCCGGATGCGTGGATAACCCAACCCCTTTAAAACTAAAGAAGGTTGTTGGGTTCCCAATCAGCCCATGATAACTCTCCCCAAACGCCAGACTAAAACCAACCAAATACCAAAGCAGACTAATCACGCCCAACGCAATAAAGCTTTGCAGCATGGTAGAGATCACATTCTTAAAACTGACCATTCCTCCATAAAAAAAGGAGAGGCCGGGTGTCATGAATAACACAAATGCAGTGGCCACAATCATCCAGGCAGTATCCGCTTGATTGAGGTTTGAGTTTTCGGTGGGGGCAGACTCGTGCGTAGAACTCAAAAGCGAGAGAATCTGCAATAAAATGATGAGTCCGAAAATTATAATGTAACGCGTTTTTGGTTTACTCATGACCCTGTAGTGGTTATATTTTGGGTTAATTTCATATTTTAAGGTTCAAAAATGAACCACTTTTAGTAAAAAATTACCGAAATCGGTTGAATGATGGTTAAAACGATGCCTTATTTTCCATTAGTATGAAATTTTAAGATGACCCAGACATGTTTTCTGTCCCAACCGCCTGTCAAGCCTTTATTTTGATTTCGTTTGAACTTGCTTAGCTTGACAACTTTAAACCTTACCATGAAAAAGCTTTTTTACCTCGTAGGATTAATCTCTACGCTGACTTTAGGCCAAGGCCGGATTTCTGATGCACCTACTGTGAAAGAAGGTGATGGCCCGCATACCCAACTGATCATCCGTGGTGTAACCTTAATTGATGGAACAGGCGCGCCTCCAATTGGCCCGGTTGATATTGTTGTCCGACAAAACCGCATTGAACGTATTGCGATTGTCGGTTATCCGGGTGTGCCGATTACGGAAGAGCGAAGACCCAAGCTTGAAACTGGAGGAAAGGAACTAAATGCAGAAGGCATGTACCTGATGCCCGGATTTGTGGATATGCATGGACATATTGGAGGTGGTCAAGCACCAAATGCAGAATATGTATTTAAATTATGGATGGGCCACGGCATTACCACCGTGCGCGATCCTTCGGCAGGCAATGGTTTGAACTGGGTACTGGATCATAAAAAGAAAAGTGCTGCAAACTCAATTACCGCCCCGCGTATTCATGCTTATACTTCGTTTGGTCAGGGTAGTGATAAGCCCATCAGCACGCCTGAAATGGCGCGCGAATGGGTAAGGGCGAACAAAGCAAAAGGTGCAGATGGTATTAAGTTTTTTGGCGCTGCGCCTGATATCATGCAAGCTGCTTTGGAGGAAAATAAAAAACTGGGCTTGCGTTCAGCCTGTCACCATGCACAGATGGATGTGGCGCGTTGGAATGTGCTTAAATCGGCAAGAGCAGGGTTAACCTCAATGGAACATTGGTATGGTTTACCGGAGGCATTGTTTGTTGATCGCACCATTCAGGATTATCCGCTTGATTATAATTATCAGAATGAGCAACACCGGTTTGAAAATGCAGGCAATTTGTGGAAGCAAGCTGCAGCTCCGTATTCTGAACATTGGAACAATGTAATGAATGAATTATTGAAGCTCGACTTTACACTTGATCCAACCTTTAACATATATGAAGCCAGTCGCGATTTGCACCGCGCACGCAGGGCGGAGTGGCATGAAGAATATACCTTACCGCAACTTTGGAGTTTCTTTCAACCGAACAGACGGGCGCACGGTTCCTACTGGTTTGCCTGGGGAACGGAACAAGAGGTTAACTGGCGCGAGAATTATGCGTTATGGATGAAGTTTGTGAATGAATATAAAAACCGTGGCGGTCGTGTTACAACAGGATCTGATTCAGGTTTTATTTTTCAGTTATATGGATTTGCTTACATCCGTGAGTTGGAACTGTTGCGCGAAGCAGGCTTTCATCCGCTGGAAGTAATTCGTTCGGCCACGTTGTATGGCGCGCAGGCGCTTGGTGTTGAAAAAGATCTGGGCTCAGTTGAAGTAGGCAAACTTGCCGATTTTGTAATTGTTGATCAGAATCCTCTGGAAAACCTTCAGGTGTTGTATGGAACGGGTGCTATTAAACTATCGGATGACAATAAAGCTATTCGGGTTGGAGGCGTGAAATACACCATTAAAGATGGTATTGTCTACGATGCCAAAAAGCTATTGGCTGATGTTCGTAAAATTGTTGCCGATGAAAAGGCCAAAACCGGATTTGTGTTGAAGCAGCCGGGAATGGATTAATCAGAAATTCAAAATTTCTTACTTTTTATTAGGGGCCGTTTTTACGGCCCTTTTTTATTTTCTTAGGAAGGAAACGTATATAGGACAAAATACGTTATATTAGTGGACAAATTTCCCGAGGCCATGAAAGCGAGAAAATATACCCGAAAAGGCACAACCACTTCCCTGCATGAACCGGCAGTGGCTTACGAAAAGGCGCAACAATCGGCTGTTCACCAGCTTTTAGATATCGAATCCATCAAGGTGAATGAGCCATTAAACCGGGTTGATACGTTCCGTAAAGGGTTGCGTAAAAAATCTTTTGATCGCCTAAAGGAAGTAACAGGCCTTGATAACGAAACCCTGGCTTCGGCTTTATCGGTTTCTTCTAAAACTATTCAACGCACAGCCGTTTTTGATGTGGTACAATCGGAAAAAATGTATGCCCTGGCTGAGCTTTATGCCATGGGTATTGAGTACTTCGGTGAAGAGGGCTTTCGCAGATGGATGGATCGCCCGCTGTTTAGTATTGGCAACATTAAGCCCATTAATTTAATTGATGTCACCGAAGGGGTCACGCTTCTAAAAACCGAAATCATGCGGATGCAACACGGTATTGCCGTATGATCATTTACCGGTTGGCCCGAACGGAGTTTTGTGATACTAGTGGTGAGGGAGCAAAACGGTATGGCGGCAGGTGGAACTTACCCGGCCACCCGGCTTTATATGGCAGCAATTCGGTTTCGGCAGCCATGCTGGAACGTTTGACGATTGACCCAGAGCTGTTTGCAGCGGAGCGTTATGTGTTGTATTCCGTAATGGAGTTTAATTGTCCGGATGAGTTCGTGGTTAAACCTGATTTAAAAGAGTTGCCGGAAGGCTGGAATGCCATACCCGCATCAAGGATTTCTATGGAATATGGTACTGAACTTTTAAAACAGGGTACCCTTTGCTTTGAGGTACCCTCAGTGGTTGATCCGTCTTCTTCTACCTTGGTTTTAAATCCGATCTCAAAGGAATTCAGAAAGGTAAAGTGGAAGGTTTATCCCCTCAGGCTCGACCAGCGGATAGTTCGTTAGCCGTTATTGATTTTTCGAATTAATCAGCCCCGAATTGCTACTTTTGCAGTTCTAAAATTTTGAGGAACAGACGGGTATGGAAAACATCCGCAATTTTTGCATAATAGCCCATATTGACCACGGTAAAAGCACGTTAGCCGACCGCTTATTGGAGTTTACCGGTACGCTTACGCAACGCGAAATGCAGGCCCAGGTACTGGATAACATGGATTTGGAGCGTGAAAAGGGCATTACTATTAAGGCACATGCTATTCAGATGAATTATACACTGGATGGCAAGGAATACATCTTAAACCTGATTGATACCCCCGGCCACGTTGACTTTTCGTACGAGGTTTCCCGATCGATAGCGGCCTGTGAGGGCGCCTTATTAATTGTAGATGCCAGTCAGGGTATTGAGGCCCAGACCATCTCTAATTTATACCTCGCCCTTGAGCACGACCTGGAAATTATTCCGGTGATGAATAAGATTGATTTGCCTCACGCTATGCCGGAGGAGGTGACCGATGAGATTGTAGACCTGATCGGATGCAAACCAGAAGATGTGATTCGCGCCAGCGCTAAAGAAGGTATTGGTATTGAGGATATTTTGAAAGCTGTGGTACACCGCATCAAGCCTCCGAAAGGCGATCCGAAAGCGCCTCTCCAGGCTATGATTTTCGATTCGGTGTTTAATTCGTTTCGTGGAATCGAAGTGTATTTCCGTGTGTTCAATGGTTCAATCAAGAAAGGGGATAAAGTAAAATTTGTAAGCACGGGCAAAACCTACGAAGCTGATGAAATTGGCGTATTGAAAATAAACAAGCTTCCCAAAAATGAAATCGGTGCCGGAAATGTGGGCTATCTGATTTCAGGCATTAAAGAAGCCAAGGAAGTGAAAGTGGGGGATACCATCACGCACATTGATAAACCGGGTGTGGCAATCAAAGGCTTTGAAAACGTTAAGCCGATGGTTTTTGCGGGTATCTATCCGGTAGATACAACCGAGTTTGAAGAATTGCGTGCATCTATGGAAAAACTCCAGTTGAATGACGCTTCGCTTGTGTGGGAACCTGAAACTTCGGCTGCTTTGGGTTTTGGTTTCCGTTGCGGATTCCTCGGCATGTTGCACATGGAAATTATTCAGGAACGCCTGGAGCGTGAGTTCGACATGACGGTGATCACGACAGTACCTTCCGTGCAATTCCATGCCATTCGTACGGACGGATCCATGTATGAAATCAATGCCCCATCCGAAATGCCTGATCCGAACACGGTTGATCATATTGAAGAACCCTACATCAAAGCACAGATTATTACCAAATCGGAATTCATTGGCGGCATCATAAAATTATGCATGGATAAGCGCGGGGTGATCAAGAATCAATCCTACCTGACAACCGATCGTGTAGAGATGTCGTTTGAGATGCCGCTGGCAGAAATCGTATTTGACTTCTTTGATAAACTTAAGACCATCTCCAAGGGCTATGCTTCTCTGGATTACCACCTGATTGGTTTCCGTGAATCGGATATGGTGAAGTTGGATATTCAGTTGAATGGTGAAAAAGTAGATGCACTGTCTGCTATTGTACACCGCAGCAAGGCGTATGAGTGGGGTAAGAAGTTATGTGAGAAATTGCGTGAGTTGTTGCCACGCCAAATGTTTGAAATTGCTATTCAGGCTGCTATCGGACAAAAAATTGTTGCCCGCGAAACGGTGAAGGCCATGCGCAAAAACGTATTGGCAAAATGTTATGGCGGGGACATCTCGCGTAAGCGTAAATTGTTGGAGAAGCAGAAGAAGGGTAAAAAGCGTATGCGCCAGGTTGGTAATGTTGAAATTCCGCAGGAAGCGTTTATGGCTGTGTTGAAGATTGATTAATCAATTAATTACAACTTCATGGTTGACGAAAAAACATATACCTTAATTGACGGACGTAAAATTGCCTCACAGATCAAAGAAGAGATCACACAACGTGTGCACGAATTAAAAAGTGAAGGCAAGAAAATTCCGCACCTGGCCATTATTCTGGTAGGCGATGATGGTGCTAGTCAGACGTACGTAGATCACAAAGTGAAGGCGTGCAAGGAGGTAGGTTTTCATTATACCATGATGCGTTTTGCCGATACCATCAGTGAGGATAAATTATTGAAGCACATTGATCAGGTGAACAAAGATCCGGATGTGGATGGCTTTATCGTTCAACTTCCATTACCTGCGCACATCTCGGTAGAAAAAATAACGGAACACATTCGGCCTGAAAAAGATGTAGATGGGTTCACAAATAGAAACTTCGGAAGCATCGTATCTAAAAATCCATTACTCATGCCGGCAACACCCTTTGGTGTGATAGAGCTATTGAAGCGATACAAGGTGGAGACTGAAGGTAAAAATTGTGTAGTGGTTGGTGCCAGTCGGTTGGTGGGTGCACCACTTAGCATGATGTTGGTGGAACAAGGTCGTGCCACAGTAACTGTTTGCCATAAGTATACGAGGGAGTTAAAGAATTTTACGAAGCAGGCTGATATACTCGTAGTTGCCGTGGGCAAACCCGGATTGATTACAGCCGATATGGTTAAAGAAGGTGCAGTTGTGATAGATGTAGGCACCACGCGTGTAGAAGGCCCGCAATACAAAAACGGTTACGCCATAAAAGGTGATGTAGATTTTAAAAATGTAGCGCCTAAGTGTTCATTGATTACACCCGTTCCCGGTGGTGTTGGCCCGATGACGATTGCTTCCTTATTATTGAATACACTGCGCGCCACTGAGCTAAGAAATTCTTAGAAAATTCTAAATCTGAATTTTGAATTCGAAATCTGAAATTTTGAATGCATCGCTTCCGCTAATGGAAGATTTCTATACCATTCAAGGTGAGGGATTTTATCAGGGCCATGCGGCTTACTTTATCCGGTTAGGTGGGTGCGATGTAGGATGTGTGTGGTGTGATGTAAAAGAATCCTGGGATGCGGATCAGCATCCGAAAGTTTCCATTGAGGAAATGGTAAGCAAAGCGAAAAGCAGTGGAAGTGAAATCGCTGTGATCACGGGCGGTGAACCCGCCATGTACAATCTTAGCGAATTGACTGAATCATTAAAGGAGGCTGGGCTGCGAACGCATATCGAGACATCAGGTGCTTATCCATTAACCGGAATTTGGGATTGGGTTTGTTTTTCACCGAAAAAGTTTAAAGCTCCTGATGCATCCATTTATCAACAGGCAGATGAGTTGAAGGTGATTATCTATAATAAGAGTGATTTTGCATGGGCAGAAGAATTTGCAAGCAAGGTAAAGGCTGAATGCAAACTTTTTCTGCAACCTGAATGGTCAAAAGAGAAAGATATGTTACCGTTGATCATTGATTATGTTAAAGCCCATCCTGAATGGCGCATTTCACTCCAGGTGCATAAGTACATGAACATCCCGTAAGGCTGCGCATGACTATTGAATCTTTTGCTCAACAATTAAATGCGTGGGGCGCTGAGCGAACACCCTTTCTGTTTATCGTTGATTTTGAAATGAAAAAGCCTTTGGCTTTTCGGTTGGATGAAGTTGATCCTGCTTCTATTTTATTTAGATTCAATCACGTTAGCAATACAGATCAATCGAGCAGTAAAACCATGGTTAAATTGGTGAAGCATCCGGTTTCAGTTGCGGAGTATAACAGGCGTTTTGATAAAGTATATAGTCATCTTTTATATGGCGATACTTTTCTCACAAACCTGACTGTTAAAACGCCAATCGAATTGAATGCTTCGCTGCGAGAAATCTTTTTTGCAAGTGAAGCGCGTTACAAGCTTTTGTTCAAGAATGAGTTTCTGGTATTCTCACCCGAAACATTTATTCGCATAACGGATGGTAAGATTTTTTCCTTTCCGATGAAAGGGACAATCGATGCACGAATGCCAAACGCGGCTTCCATAATTTTATCGGATAAAAAAGAAGAAGCAGAGCATATTACCATTGTCGATTTAATCCGGAATGATTTGAGTCAGGTGGCAACCAATGTTACTGTTTCACGATTTCGGTATATTGAGGAATTAAAAACCAATCAGAAAAACTTACTGCAGGTTAGCTCGGAAATTTGTGGCCAACTTTCAGATGATTATCATTCACGATTAGGCGAAATACTGGTTGCGCTGCTTCCAGCTGGTTCGGTGAGTGGTGCCCCCAAACCAAAAACGCTTGAAGTAATTCGGGAGGCGGAAGGCGAAGACCGCGGATACTACACGGGTGTGTTTGGCTATTACGATGGTGAAAAACTGGATAGTGCCGTTATGATCCGGTATATTGAAAAATCGAACGATCAGTTTTTTTATCGAAGTGGTGGAGGAATTACCACCCAAAGTAATGCCATGCAGGAGTACAAGGAAGCCATAGACAAGATTTATGTTCCGGTTAATTGAATCGATACGATTGGAAGATGGTGAATGCTTTAATCTCCACTACCATCAACAGCGTATGGACCAGTCGGTGTTATCGCTTTCGGGTACGGTGAATAAAATTCAGTTGGCATCTGTTCTTCAGGAACACAATTTACCGGCTACCGGAAAATTCAAGTGCCGGATTGTTTATTCAGAAACGGGTGTGGCTGAAATGACAATAACACCTTATGAACTCAGAACAATCACCTCACTTAAAATTATTTGTGATAACACAATAGATTATTCACTGAAATTCGAGGACCGCTCTTCTTTGAATAATCTTTTTGCTCAGCGAAACGATTGCGATGATATTCTGATTGTGAAAAATGGATTTGTTACGGATGCATCGTACAGCAATGTTGTGTTTTATGATGGATTGAGGTGGATTACGCCTGCGCAACCCTTATTGAAAGGCATCATGCGCCAATTTTTGCTGGACTCAGGTGTAATTCATGAAGATGCAATTCTGGTTGATCAAATTCCGTTGTTTAAGAAAGTGAAGTTGGTCAATGCCTTATTAGGTTTTGAGGGGCCGGAGCTTTCTGTATCACAGATTGTTTTTTAGTTTTAACGCATGATGGTACGTGTAGAAAATCTGGTCAAGGGACTTGCGGTGATTGTTTTGCTGGGTGTTGGTTCAAATGTATCGGCTCAGGCGCAACTAAGTACAAAATCTAAAAAAGCAATTGAGTTGTATAACGAGGCCGACAATTACCGGGTTCGTCTTCAACATGCCCAGGCAATAGATTTGCTTGAACAAGCCATTGCCAAGGATAAAAATTTTGCTGAAGCCTATTACAGATTAGGCTTGGTTTACATGACCATAAAAAATTATCCTACTGCAATTTCAAATTTTGAAAAGGGATTGTCGCTGACTACTGATCCGCGGAAGCAAAAAGTGTATTGGTTTGATCTGGGGGAAGCAAATCTGATTACCGGTAAGTATGACCGCGCCATTCAATACCTGACCGATTTCATTAACGCAGAGAAACAAAATCTTCAAAAAGCAGAGCGAGCCAATCAATTACTGAACAATGCCAATTTTGCCAAAGCGAATGCTGAAGTCCGCTCGGCTTATAAGCTGAAACCATTGAGCGACACCGTGAACAGCTTTGCCATGCAGTATTTTCCGGTGCTTACAGCCGATCAGCAAGAATTGATTTTTACCAGAAGATTGGGAACGGGTGGTGAACACGATGAGGATATTGTGATTTCAAAGAAGGATGGAAAGGGTAATTGGATGACGCCTGAATCCATTTCAAAGAATATTAACTCTTCTTTAAATGAAGGAACCTGCACCATCTCGGCTGATGGCAGAAAATTGATTTTTACTTCTTGCGTGGGACGGCAAAGCCTGGGAAGCTGCGATTTATATGAAAGCGTAAAAATTGGAAAGGAATGGACGGTGCCTGTAAACCTGGGCCCCATGGTAAATTCAACCGAGTGGGAATCGCAACCCGCATTATCAGCCGATGGAAGGACACTCTACTATGTATCCGATAGGAGAGGCGGTTACGGCAGGCGCGACATATGGGTATCAACCTTGGATGAGCAAGGTCAGTGGACAAAAGCCAGAAATCTGGGTGCGCCCATCAATTCCGTGCATGATGAGATTTCTCCTTTTATCCATGCCAATAATAAGGTATTGTATTTCGCTTCAAAGGGGCATACCGGTTTTGGCGGGTATGATATTTTCTATTCAGAAAGAGCGGGTGATTTATGGTCGGTTCCGGTTAACATGGGAAAGCCGGTAAACGACTATGAAGATCAGTTTTCCTTTTTTATTACGGCAGATGGAGCCAAAGGGTATTACTCTCATGAAGAGTTGGTTGAATCAGGAACAAAAAGTAAGCTCTACGAAATTGCTATTCCTCCCGATCAGCAGGTGAAATCAAAAAGTAACTACGTGCGAGGCACGGTTAAGGATAAGGTGAAACAATCTCCGTTAAAAGCACGGATAGAGTTGTTTAACATAGAAACGAATCAGCGGGAAGCCTTGGTGGAGTCGGATTCGTTGACGGGAGAGTACCTGATGGTATTGACGCAAGGAGCAGAGTATGCTCTTTATGTTAACAAACAGGGTTATCTGTTCACCAGCTCAAATTTCAACTATGCAGAGACCACCGATTTCGAGCCTATTGTTATGGATTTCGAGCTGGAGAAAGCGGCAAAGGGCTCGTCTGTAGTGCTGAAAAACATCTTTTTCGATACCGATAAGTATGATCTGAAAGATAAATCAATAACCGAACTTCAAAAGATTATTCGGTTCCTGAATGAGAACCCCCAGATTCGCATTGAAATAGGCGGCCACACCGACAACACTGGCAGCCCTTCCTATAACCACCAACTCTCCGAAAAAAGGGCACTTTCTGTTTATAATTATCTGGTAAACAATGGAGTAATTAAGGATAAGCTATCCTGGAAAGGGTATGGCCAATCAAACCCTAAAGCTTCTAATGAGACCGAAAGCGGGCGGCAGGAGAACAGGCGAATTGAATTCCAAATAAAATAGGGTACTATTAGGGCAGAGCCATCTCTGCAAACGTTTGTTTGGGGTTTTATCAGAACAAAAATCTTTGTTCTGAACTATTCATCATTCAAAAATTTTGTAATATGTTTGATGACTTAAAACTTAATTAATTATTAACCTAAAAACTTACAAGAATGAAGAGACTTTTACTCTTGAGTTCGATGGTGCTGTTCATTGCTGCAGGCAATGTATTCGCACAAAATCGTACAGTCTCCGGTAGGGTGACCTCCACAGAGGATGGATCCACACTACCGGGTGTAAACGTTGTGCTTAAAGGCACATCAATTGGTACAGCAACTGATGCTGATGGAAGGTATTCGATTTCTGTTCCGGCATCAGGTGGTATACTTGTTTTCTCCTTTGTTGGGCTACAAACTCAGGAAATTGTAATCGGTGACAGGAGTATTGTAGATGCTTCTCTTGTTCTTGATGCAACACAACTTAGCGAGGTGGTTGTTACAACCTTTGGAGAGGCAAAAAGATCTTCTTTCACAGGATCGTATTCTCAAATAACTGCTGAGAATATCGCTACTCGTCCTCTTAGTAATGTTATTACTGCTATCGCGGGTTCAACGGCTGGTGTAACAACCACGTCCGCTACAGGTCAGCCTGGAGCTGCCCCTGATATTCGGATTCGTGGTTTCAGTTCAATTGGCGCAGGCAATTCCCCTTTATATGTTGTGGATGGTGTTCCCTATACCGCAAGTATTGCCAACCTGAGTGCCGATGACATTGAGACCTTAACTGTATTAAAAGATGCAGCCTCTACGGCTCTGTATGGTTCGCGAGCAGCAAACGGTGTGGTGATGATAACAACCAAGAAAGGAAAGAGTAAGGAAGGAGGAACAATTAATTTACGTTACACCAAGGGCTTTAGTACCCGTGGTTTACAGGAGTATGATCGTGTTGGCCCTGATGAATATTACCCACTTATGTGGGAAATGTTACGAAACAATTTAGCATTTACAACAACTGGCACTGGAACTGGCCAAGCTTTGGCAACAGCAGGTGCCAACGCCTCGGCAACATTAGGTACAAATGTTAGGTATAATGTTTACGATGTTCCGTTTGACCAGTTGGTGGATGCCAATGGCGTAATGAACCCTAATGCGAGACTTCTATACAGTCTGAGTGATTTGGACTGGGAAGCTCCGATTATGAGACGTGGCAACCGGGATGAAATTAATTTGAATTTCTCCGGTGGTTCTGAAAAGTCTGATTTTTATATATCACTATCTTATCTTAAGGATTTGGGTTACCAAATCAAATCGGATTATGAGCGATACACTGCCCGTATCAATTACAATACTCAAATCAATAGCTGGCTTAAAACCGGTGGAAATTTATCCACTACAATTACCGAGTCAAGACAGTCAGCTGCTGACGGGGGTACTTCATTTGTTAATCCTTTCTTTTTCTCCAGAGGCATGGGCCCCATTTTTCCTGTTTACGCCTTTGACCCGGCAAACCCAGGATCTTTCTTGTTGCGAGACGGTGAAAGATTCTATGATTATGGTAACATGTCTGCATTGGGATTGCCTAACCGTCCGCAGTATGGCGGTCGGCATGCCATTGCCGAAACTAAGTTGAATGAGGATTTCTTTAGAAGGAATGTGTTGGGTGTTCGCGGGTATACTGAAATCTCTTTTTTGAAGGATTTCAAATTTACCTTTAATGCAGGAGCAGATTTAACCAATCAAAATGATGTAACCTACGGAAATCCTGAAATCGGGGATGGTGCTCCAGCTGGTCGTACAACCCATGGTTTCAGCAACATCTCTAACTTCAACTTCAACGAACTGTTGACTTACAACAAATCATTTGGTTCTCATAATATTTCGGTACTTCTTGGCCATGAGAACTGGAACAGACGTGAAAATTTTGTCTCCGTCTCTAGGTCAACTCAGTCGCTTGAAGGAAATATCGAGCTCTCCAACTTTGCCGTGTTAACGGCTGGTACTGGCAGTTTGGACAGGTATAGAGTGGAGGGTTATCTCTCCCGTATAAACTATGATTTCAATGAGAAGTATTTCGCATCAGTTTCTTTAAGGAGAGACGGATCTAGTAAATTTAATAAAGATGTACGCTGGGGTAATTTCTTAGCCATAAGTGGTGCCTGGAGATTGGATCAGGAAGATTTTATTCGAAATATTTCTGTTATCAGTCAGCTAAAACTTAGGGCATCTTATGGTCAAACCGGAAACGACTCTGGGATTAGCTTCTATGCATGGCAACCACTTTATAACTTAGGCTGGAATAACGCGGGTGAGCCTGGAATTTTGCAAGGCAGTTTAGGTAATCCCAATTTAACCTGGGAATCAAGCGATGCTTCAGATATCGCTCTCGAATTTGGTGTACTGAATAACCGGATAACAGGAACAGTTGAATACTTTAACAGGGCTTCTTCTGACCTGATTTTCGCTGTTCCCATGCCCCTTTCATCTGGTGTAACCACAGTTACTAAAAATATTGGTCAGATGGTGAATCGAGGTATTGAATTAACCATAGGCGCTGAAGTATTGAAATTGGGTGATTTCTCGTGGCAATTGGATGTAAACGCAACAAGACTTAAGAATGAGATAACCAAAATGCCTGAAGAAACACCAGAAATAATCGATGGCACTAAAAAGTTGAAAGAGGGCCGTTCACTTTATGATTTTTGGTTAAGAGAATACATGGGAGTAAGACCGGACAATGGAGATGCGCTCTATCGTGCTGAAACCTATAACCCTGCAAATTCATTTATTACGGAGCAGGGAGACACCTTGACATCGTCTATTTCCAATGCCCGTTTTCGTTATGCCGGGACTTCAATCCCTAAGTTATCCGGAGGATTTACGAATACATTCCGGTATAAGAGTATCTCCCTGTCGGTTGTAGCGGTTTACCAGCTTGGTGGAAAAATTTATGATGGGGCTTATGCCAGTCTGATGGGTTCCGGTGGATTTGGCAGCGCCAAGCATGTGGATATTATGAACAGATGGCTTCCAGGTGAACCAACTAATGTGTGGACCTTAAATAATTCGCATGTGCCACGTATGGATGATGGCCGCACAGCTGATTATAATGGAGCTTCGGACAGGTGGCTGATTGATGCCAGCTTTTTGAACCTTCGTTCAGTTACTCTTTCTTATGAAATTCCAAAAAATTGGGCTAGTAAGGCGTTCTTAAACAGAGCACAAGTATATATAAGTGGAGAGAACCTGATGTTCCTTTCGAAAAGGGATGGTATGAATGTGCAGCAGAACTATGGCGGTACGACAAGTAACGTGTATAGCCCTGCCAGGAGTGTTGTTTTTGGAGCTTCTTTAACACTTTAAAAGTATGATGGTTATGAAAAGTAAAATTTCAGTTTTTCTTCTTGTGGCGTTTTCTTTCCTCACATTATCGTGTGGTGAAGATTATCTGGACACAGCCCCCACGGCAAGTGTTGATGCCAGTGCAGCGTTCTTAACGACTAAAAATGCAGAGGCTGCCGTAAATGGCATTATCCGCACATTTTATGCACAGTATGGCACATATGGTTCGCAGGGATATGGTAATCATACCGCTTTGTTGCATGTATGGGATACTATGGGCGATGATTTGGTACTGCCCAACACTACCAATACATGGCATTTAAATGACGCAAGATGGATTGGTCATAGAACGGATGTGAATGTATCGACAGCAATGCCCTACCGTTACTATTACAGGATAATCGGAAACACCAACACGGCTATTGCCAATATTGATAATGCTGCAGGTTTGCAGGCTGACAGAGACCGGTTAAAGGGCGAGGTTCATTTCTTACGGGCTTACGCTTATTTTCTCTTGGTTCAGATGTATGGTAAGCGGTACGAGGCCGGTGTTAATAATAGTCAACTGGCTGTTCCGCTTGTACTAACACCTACTACCGAAGGGCAACCCAGAGCAACGGTTGAAGAAGTTTATGCGCAAATTAATGCCGATCTTGATGTGGCCATTAACTTGCTGCCTTCAACACCAGTGAATAAATCTCATGCCGATAAAGAAGTGGCTAAAGGTCTTAAGGCAAGAGTTGCCCTTGTTCAGCAAAATTGGGCATTGGCAGAAACCCTGGCCAATGAGGCCCGCCAGGGTGTTACATTAATGACTCCCGCGGAATATCAATCAGGTTTCTCGAACATTACCATGGGAGAATGGATGTGGGGAATTGATCATCTTGAAGATCAAACAGCGTTTTTCTGGGGTTTTCACTCTTATATGTCCTGTAACTTTAATTCAACGGCTATCAGACTTAATCCTAGATGTATAAGTAGTGCATTATATAATCAAATTCCGGCTACTGATGTAAGGAAAACAATGTGGGCAGCAACGGCAAATGACCCTAATACAATTGCTCCTCCAGGCGGCATTAAACCAGCCTATATGACACAAAAATTTAGGCTTGATGTAGCGGCCCCTGCCACCAGCTATATGGGTGACGTTCCTTTTATGAGAGCGGCTGAAATGTATTTGATTGAAGCTGAGGCACAGGCAAGGCAGGGTGGGGCTAAGGAAACTGCTGCACAAAATACGCTGTTTGCTTTAGTGAGTACACGTGATCCTAATTATGTAACCTCTACCAATACAGGAACAGCCTTGATTGATGAAATTTTGTTCCATAGAAGGATAGAATTGTGGGGAGAAGGTTTCCGGTTCTTCGATTTGAAGCGCATGAATCTTCCGCTTAACCGAAACGGATCCAATCACGTATCAGCTGTAATCGGGGGTTTGTTTGATGTACCTGCAGGAGATGTACGTTGGGAGTATCTTATTCCGCGTGCCGAATTGGATGCTAATAAAGCTTTAGCTGGTCAGCAGAACCCTTAATAATTATATTAATGACTTTAATTAACGCATTGAATATGAAGAAAATGATAAAGCAGTTTTTGATTGTGGCTATGGGCTTACTGCTGCTTGTTGTATCGGGATGTTCCGATGATGATGTTACAAGAGAATTTAACGTCATCGTCAAAGCAACTTATGTTATCCCTACAGCTGAGCAAGCGACAACCACGGGTACTGTTCCGGTTGATGAAACCAACTATAAACTGGGCGATCAAGTTACCCTCCTTGGAAATACTGGTAACCTGCAAAGGACTAACGGGCTTTTATTTGCCGGATGGTCAGTACCAGGTTCGACTGCCGTGCATCAACCCGGCAGCAGTTTTACTATTCCAATGACCTTGCCATCTTCTACCTATACAGTTACTGCCAGATGGGGTTACACGGTAACTTATAACGGAAATGGTAGCGATGGAGGAACTGCACCTGTTGATGGTAATGTATATGTACAAGCGGCTACTGTTACGGTTGCTGGTGTAGGCACTTTGACGAGAACCGGTTTTATTTTTAACGGTTGGAATACCGCTGCAAATGGTTCAGGAACTGCACGCGCTGCGGGTTCTACTTTTGCCATGGGTACAGCTCATGTTACCCTATATGCTCAATGGGTGCCGGAATAAGTTTTGGCCGGTAACTAAATCCTTATTAGGAGATTAGCAGATTAAATAATGCTAGAAATACAAGAGGCTGTCATTATAAAAAATGGCAGCCTCTTGTTGTTTAAGGTTTTCGGAAAGAGAAGACTTGTAAAGATGCGGATGGTTTGAGCTATTTGCTTTAAAAAACCAGCCAAATTTTATTTCGACAGTAAAGGTCAAGATAAACGGGTATCGCTGAATTTGTTCGATAATAGCTCAATTACAAGAAAAACACAGATTCCTTGGTAATTATAGAGCAGGCAAAATCAAATTTTAGTAGTTCTGCTATTTTACCAATGTAAATTTTGTTTTATGTTTGGTAAAACAAATAACCTAAACTTAAACCTATTGTTATGAGAAAACTTCTACTTGCTACGGCATGTGTTTTCTTGTTGAGCCATGCACTTTTGGCTCAAGAACGCACAGTGTCTGGTCGGGTTACGTCAACTGAGGATGGCTCTCCGCTTCCTGGAGTGAACGTAATCGTAAAAGGAACCTCTATTGGAACATCAACAGATGCCGATGGAAGGTACTCCCTTTCAGTTTCATCCCCGGGTGGGGCATTAGTATTTTCGTTTATCGGTCTTCAAACTCAAGAGATTCAAATAGGAGATCGATCAGTCGTAGACATTTCATTGGCCTTGGATGTTACCCAGTTAAATGAAATCATTGTTTCTGGTGTTGCAGGGGCTACTGATAAGCGAAAAATGACTGTTTCTGTTACAAAAGTTAGTGAAGCGCAAATTAATGCAGTACCAGCCCTTTCAATTGCTTCAGCATTGACAGGTAAGGTAGCGGGTTTGCGAACATCTTCAGTAGGCGGAGCTCCTGGACAGCAGGTGGATTTACTGTTGAGAGGGGACAACGTATTAAATGTTAGTGCAGCCCCTCTTATCTTACTGGATGGAATCATTATGAATGGTAGCTTAGCTGACCTCAACGTTGATGATGTTGAGTCAATGGAAGTTATTAAAGGCGCTGCTGCATCTGCATTGTACGGATCTCGTGCTGGTAATGGTGTTATAGCAATTACCACTAAAAGAGGAAAGAGTGGGTCCATGGGACGCCCCCAGATCACTATCAGAAATGAAGTTGGTTTCCAAAGCTTACAGAATTATCTGGAGACAGCAAAATCTCATATGTATAGATTGGCACCTGATTGGGAACAGTTTAAAGGTCAGTTTACAAAATACGATGGTGTGACTTTTCCTGCCGGTTATACTGGAGGATACAATCCTGCTATTTCAGGTTCCAGATCTATAGATGATGATGGCTATATGGATAATCCTTATGGTGTTTACCGATTTGATCCGGCTAAGGTATTTCAAACCGGAGGATCACTCACCAATTATATCGGTATTGGTAACAGGTCTGAAAAAAATAACATCTTCTTGTCTTTTGAGAACAACGTGCAGGAAGGTGTAGTGCAATATCGTGATGGATATAGAAGACAGAATTTTCGTTTCAATATTGATCAAGAATTAACACCTTGGTTAAGAATAAGTGCCTCCAACCTGTTTATTAACAGACAGGTAGAGCAACCCGCAGGAATATTTTACAATGTGGCTCGGATGGAGCATGATGTGGATTTATTCGCTCCAAATCCTGATGGCCAACCCTATAACTTAAGAGTTAATCACTTTAATGGCGAAGTTGTTAACCCGTTGTATGGCTTATATAAACAGAAGGATAACAGACATTCGCGTAGGTGGATGGGTAATTATACAGCCAATGTCGAATTTGCAAGTTGGGCAAACCTTGATGTTACCCAGACATTTGAAATTGAAAATTATAGAAGAGAGCTAATCAATCCTAAGGACACATGGACAACCCAAGGAGTTTATAGTGGTGGCGGTATGACCCACGAGAGCAGTGAAACGAGCACTCAAAACACGCAAGTCACCCTTAATCTGAATAGACAGTTTGGCGACCTGATCGTTAGATCCAAGTTGTCTTACTTGTATGAGGATCGTCACTTTGAATCAACTTCTGTGAGCGCTTCTGTTTTCAGAGTAACCGGTATAGAAGCATTCAATAACTTTGCTTCTATCAACAATGCTGGATCAAGTAAAACAAACGAAATAGCTCAAAATTATTTCGCCATTCTGGGGTTAGATTATAAAGACAAGTACCTGTTTGACGGGATGTTCCGTTATGATGGATCTTCACTTTTCGGTCCTGATGCCCGTTGGAACCCTTATTACAGATTGTCAGCAGGTTATAGAATCTCTCAAGATTTCAGCATTCCAGGTATTGATGAATTGAAAATCAGAGCAGCTTACGGTACTGCTGGTATTCGCCCTGACTTCTCATGGCAGTATCAGATATTCAACCTGTCGCAGGGTAATGCAACCAAAGCTCAAGATGGAAATAGGTTGCTGAAACCTTCCCAAACGGCAGAAACTGAATTGGGCTTGAATGTCGATTTCTTGCAGAAATTTAATTTCGAAGCAGTTTATGCGCAATCTGTTACTACGGATCAATTCCTAAATGTTTCTCTTATTCCATTTTTGAATGGAGGTTACAGCAATAGATGGCAAAATGCCGGTTCAATCGAATCCAAAACGTTGGAGATGACATTGGGTGCCAATTGGATGAGGACTAATAACTTTTCATGGAGTTCCAATGTTGTATTCTCGAGAGTTCGTCAGAAGATCACTGAGTTGCCAATTCCTGCATATTGGTTAAATCCGGTTAGTGGTGATGTTACGGCCTTCCGTGTTGCTGCTGGGGAAACTTATGGTGCGATTTATGGCCACAGAATGGTAAGAACGCTGGCGGAAATGGCTAATCAGCTTCCTGAAGGAGATGTAATTGGCGACTATGTAGTGAATAGTGAGGGATATGTGATAGCTGCCGGTACGGAAGGTACGGTTAATGAAAGGCCAATCCTTTATCAGGAAAACGGAGAGGTTTGGTTAGGCAAAATCGGTGATGGAAATGCAAAATTTATTATGGGTATTGCTAACACGCTTACTTATAAGGGACTCTCGTTCTATATGTTGCTGGATTGGAAGAATGGTGGTGACGTTTATAACAGTAACGATCAACGTTTGGCATTTAACAACATTAGTAAGAGACAGGATATGACAAATGTTCCGGACGACCAAAAGAAAGCTGCATCTTACTGGAGTGTAGGTATGTATGATGCAAATTTTGCTAACGCTTATTGGGTAGAAGATGCAAGCTACCTGAAATTAAGAGAAGTGGCGATTGGCTATACTATACCAGCCAAAGTGCTTAGCGGATTTTTGAATGGCACAATAAAGGGTGTTACAATAAAGGCGGTTGGTAGAAATCTGTACACATTTACAGGATATTCTGGTTATGATCCAGAAGTGGGCACAGTGAGACAGCCAATAGACGGTATTGGTGCAAATCCGATATATCGAACTATTGCGTTCTCTCTTGGATTTAATTTGTAGAACGAAAAACAAAAAGAACATGAAAAAGTTTAATAAATCCTTATTCGTTGCATTGGCAACCGTAGGTTTGTTATTTGGATGCGAAGATTTGGATGTTCCTAATGAGAATACTCCGGATTTTTCGAAGGTGTTGTCTTCGCCTGAAGATGTAGAAACGGTAGCTGGTAGTATTTATAATACCGTATTCAGCGGCCAGCACAGATTGAATGGTATAGAGCCGATGTTGGCAACAGCAGCTGATCATGTAACCTGTTCATGGGGTAACTTTGGTATGCGTGATATGTCGTGGGAGCCTCGTGATTTTGCATGGAACAATACTCCTACTTATGCCAATCAAGCTCAAACTAAGTCTTCTTACGATCGTTGGTATTCAGCAATCGGTTCGGCAACTGATGTGTTGACTGCCATAGATATTCAAGGTATGCAAATTGTGATTGGAGGTGTAAATCAAACTACCCGTGCTAAAGCTTTTGCTAAGTTTGGATTAGGCTTGGCCTATGGTAACCTGGCGTTGGTATTTGATAAGGCCCATGTTGTTGACGAGACCAAGAGTGCAGAGGGTACACTGAATGCAGCACTTCCTTATCAGGATGTTGCGAATGCAGCAATAGCCTATCTTGAAGAGGCCTTAGCCCTATCAGATGCTGCTTTCACAATTCCTGCATCGTGGATGGGAGGCCCTTCTGACATAAGCAGTGCCGATTTTAAAAAGATAATAAATACATCTATTGCACGCATTCTAGCATATCTCCCTAGAAACTCTGCGGAACTTGCAACTGTTAACTGGGCTAAAGTAAGAACCCATGCAGATAATGGTATTACTTCTGATTGGCTTATTCAAATGGATGGTACAACAAGATGGTACATGGAATCTGCTGATTATTTGACTTATCCAGGCTGGGGAAGAACAGATATGTATGTTGCTCATTTGATGGAACCGTCTTTACCGCAACACTGGGATGATAGCCCTACGTTTCCACATCCTGCTGAGCCAGCAGATCCAATGGATAATCGCTTGGAGACAGATTTTCAATATTTGGCTTCAAATGATTTTCTTGCTGCAAGAGGATATTATCACTACAGTTGCTATAGATTTAAGCGATATGATGCCATTTATGTTGCTGCTATTGGTCCAAAGCCAACAGTAATGTTGGAAGAGAATAATTTGCTCAGAGCTGAAGCCAGAGCTTATACAGGAGATTTAGCGGGAGCAGCAGCAATTATAAATGCTGGAACTCGGGTTACTCGTGGTGGTTTGGATCCGGTAGCCGCCAATCTTAATGCAATTATTGATGCTATTCATCATGAGCGTCACGTTGAGCTGTACACCACAGGTGCAGGTATTCAATTCTTCGAAATGAGAAAGCGGGATTTGTTACAGGAGGGAACTCCGTTGCACCTGCCGATACCTGGCCAAACTCTTCAATTGTTTGGACTGAACCAGTTCTACACATTTGGAACAACTGCTAACGCGGATGGAGTTGGTACCTCTAATGGAGGCTGGAGGTAGTCGGTTTTTTTTAAATAGTGATACAAAGAAGAGGTCACAAGGTTTTGTGACCTCTTCTTTTTATTTAAACTTTTTAAAATTCATGACACTATTCAAATAATTCTTAAATCAACTTAATATAAGTATATTAAGGCTGATCGTTTAGAGTCTAAGGAATGAGGTTAAGTTTCTTTTTTATTATTCTGCTGTTTGTGGCAGGATGTCATCTTTCGTTTGCTCAAGCTGTAAATCCGGAGGGGAGTACTATTTCCGAAAGTGCCATTAATAAGGCAAAGCAGGTATACATTGATTTCTTTATTGATCAGATGCAATTGTACAATGGCGTAAAGTACAATGAGGTACTAAGAAATACTGACATTGATCGTGGTCATCCTTTCTTTTTAAAGGAAGAGCTGATTAAGGGTTTAATCCGGTATAATAATGTAACATACAATGATGTTTTATTGCAGTATGATATTGTAACTGATCAAGTCATTACTGTTTTACCAAACACGAATTACAAGATTTCTTTGATAAAAAATCATATTCAGGAGTTTAATTTGCTAGGTCACCGGTTCGTGCAGATAAGTAGTGATGGGATTGTCTCTGGATTTTATGAGGTATTATTAGATGGCCAGTTTAAAGTATTTGTGAAACGAAGGAAATCAATTTCAGAATCATATTATAACAATAATCTTTTTATTAAGAGAAATTATTCTGAGAGAAATGATTTGTATGTTTTGAGTAACAATACTTTCTATTTGATAAAGGGAAAAAAATCATTACGCCCGATTTTTAGTCAAAACATGAAAGCATTTAATTCGGCTTCCCAGAATGTTAGTGTTTCATTTAAAAGGGAGAAGGAAAGATATGTAGTTCGGCTCATAGAGTATTATATTAATCTGAATTGATTCAGGTATGCGATTGAACCGGCATTTATATTTTATAGGCGTAGTGGTGTGTATAGTATATATGGCAGCTGTTCCTATAAGCGCTCAACAGGCTAATTCATTTAGCGGAAATTTTATACAGACTACATATGTAGAGCTTTTTAAAGCAATTGAGCACAGCACTGACTACCGTTTTTATTTTGACCCTTCCCAGTTTGATAGTATAAAGTTCGATTTTCAGACTGATGAGAAGTCAATTCCGCAGGTGCTTGACTTGTTGTTTGTAAATACTGATTACTATTATGCTATTGACTATTTTAATAATATTTATATTGTTAGGGGAATATATCTTCAAAGCCAGTTACCTGACGACTACTTTAATCTCACGGCTGATCGTGATTCGGTTCATGTAAAGATGCAAGGTGCTATTAGAAATGAACTGCAAGTTGCTATTCAGAGTAAGCTTAATATTATCGGAAGAGTTACAAATGATTTTACCCCTGGAGAAGCTACAATTACTGGTGTAATCGTGGATACGGAAAATCGAA
The DNA here is from genome assembly GCA_030584025.1 of Cyclobacteriaceae bacterium. NCBI lineage: Bacteria > Pseudomonadati > Bacteroidota > Cytophagia > Cytophagales > Cyclobacteriaceae > Cyclobacteriaceae bacterium. The sequence goes on along the minus strand of CP129487.1, from coordinate 3,009,043 downwards.
ATCCAGTAGTTGGAGCTACTGTATTTTGCGTTGAACTTGGGATTGGAGCAGTCAGTGATCCATCCGGAAGGTACAAAATAACCCTTCCCAAAGGGGTTCGGACCATACAAGTTAGTTCAGTTGGCTTTAAGAATTCCGAGTATAAGATTGCTGTGTATGGTGATGGTAATTTCGACATAATTTTAAGTGAGGATATTAGTCTGCTAAACGAAGTCATTGTTGAGTCGGAGAGGGGGATGAACGTGAAGGGGATGCAAATGGGTTTTGAGAAACTCGACATGAAGGTGATGAAAAAATTCTCTGCTGTTATGGGGGAGGTTGATATTTTGAAGGTGATCCAAGCACTTCCAGGAGTCCAAACTGTTGGAGAAGCTTCAAATGGACTTAATGTACGAGGTGGCTCTGCTGATCAAAATCTAATTCTTTACAATAATGCTGTTGTGTACAATCCTACGCATCTCTTCGGTTTTTTTACGGCATTTAATCCGGACGAGATAAAGAGTGCTGAATTGATGAAGAGTGGAATCCCAGCTGATTTAGGGGGGAGGTTGTCTTCAGTTATTGAGATTAATTCACGAAGTGGTAATGATGAGAAGTTTGTTGGTACGGGGGGAATAGGTCCATTAACCGGGAAATTAACCTTGGAAGGTCCATTGATAAAAAATAAGACGTCATTACTTATGGGAGTACGTTCGTCTTATTCAGATTGGCTTTTGAGTAAAGTTCCAAATGATGCGATCAGTAATAGTAGTGCTTCTTTTTACGATGTAAATCTTAATGTTGATCATAAGCACAATAGGGACAATAGTATTTTTTATTCAGCTTATTGGAGTAATGATAAGTTCAAATTTAATGAGGACTCGCTTTATCGATACAATAATCTTTTAACGTCATTAAGTTGGAAGCATTCATTTAATGACAGACTAAATGGTTTGTTTGTGCTGTCACATAGCGGATACAATTACTCTGTGGAGAGTGAAGCAAATGTGCTGAGTGCTTTTAGGTTGTCTTATGGTATAAGGCAAACAGATATAAAGGGTGAGTTTAGTTTGGTCTCCACAGGAGGTCATGGCTTATTGTTTGGTTTTAACTCTACATTGTATGCAATTCAGCCAGGAATGAATGAGCCATTAGGTGATTCGTCTCTGATTTCTACAGATAGACTTCAGAGCGAGCGGGCGATTGAGAATGTTGTTTTTATTGGAGATAGTTTTGATCTTAATCCAAGACTCTCAGTTTATGGAGGGTTGAGATACTCAATTTTTACAGCGTTAGGACCTAAGAATGTATATCAGTATGCGGGTAATCTTCCTAAAAAGGAAGACACTATTGTAGACACTCTTGCCATCCGGTCGGGGGCTGTGGCAACTCATCACGGCCCAGAGTATAGGGCGTCTTTGAAGTACCAGGTAAGAGAAGATTTCTCTATTAAAGCGAGCTATAATTTAATGAGACAATACATACATATGTTGTCAAACGCTACCTCGATTTCGCCTACTGATATTTGGAAGATTAGCGATACCCATATTCAACCTCAGCGTGGTTCTCAGTGGTCGATTGGTGTTTACAAAAATTTTCGATCAGGAAGTATTGCAACTTCTTTGGAGGGCTACTATAAGCAGTCTAGGAACATTTTGGATTATAAGGATGGGGCTGATCTCATTTTAAATCATAACATTGAAACTGATGTAGTGAATGCAAGTGGTATAGCGTTTGGGGCTGAATTAATGATTAAAAAATTGACAGGAAGGCTTAATGGTTGGATTAGTTATACCTACTCCCGTTCATACCTGCGAACATCCAGCGAGTTCGCAACCGAAACAGTTAACAATGGGAATTACTATCCAAGTAATTATGATAAGCCTCATTCTGCAAATTTTGTTGGTAATTTTAAATTCAGCCATCGCCTTAGCCTCTCGATGAATACCACTTACTCTACAGGGAGACCCATAACATTGCCACTTGCCAAATATCAGTTGGATGATGCTATTCGCCTTTTTTACTCAGAAAGAAATCAACACAGAGTCCCTGACTATTTTAGAATTGATCTATCTGTTAATTTAGAGGGTAATCATAAAATAAGAAAACTAGCGCATAGCTCCTGGACTTTCGGGATTTATAATTTGACTGGTAGAAATAATGTGTATTCAGTTTATTTCAGATCAGAGGGCAATTCGATAAGTGGCTATAAAATGTCCATATTCGGATCGCCCATTCCATCGATAACATATAATTTTCGATTTTAAGTAATGAGATTTTTATTTTTCATATTAATAATTCTGGGACTTTTTTTGAAGTCCAGCTGTATTGAACCCTACAATCCCCCTGGTATTATTAATGAAGATCATTTTTTGGTAGTTGAAGGTTACCTTGATGCGGCTACTGGGTCGAGTACTATAAAACTTAGTCAAACTATACCGCTTTCAGGTGGGGATAGTGCTGATCCGGTTATAAATGCTTTAGTTGTTATTGAGGATGATATGAATCATCGTTATTTATTTACTGAGCGTACTCAAGGTATTTATATTATTGATGATATCCCTGTCGATCCTTCAAAGCGATATCGATTAAAGGTAAAAACTGAAAGCGATGAATACGTATCTAGCTATGTCGAAGTCACTGATACACCTAATATTGATTCGGTTTCTTGGCGCTTGGATGGTGATAAAATTAAGATATACGTTAATACACATAATAGTGCAAGTGGCACCAGGTACTATTTTTGGAAGTATAATGAGACTTGGGAGTATAGTTCCGCGTTTCGATCCTATTATAAGTTTAAGAATGGGCTGTTCGAATTCAGAGATTCTCCTGATGAGATTTATTATTGCTGGAAGACAGATCCTTCAACCATGATTAATATTGCTACTACAGCGGGCTTAGAACAAGATGTTGTAAGGAATTTCTTATTGCGTGAGTATAATTTAAGTGCCAGACAATTTCAAAGAAAATATAGTATTCATGTAATGCAATATTCATTAACAAAAGAGGCGTTTGATTTCTGGAGTCAGGTGAGGGATAATACTCAAAGTATGGGTACATTGTTTGATGTGCAGCCTTCCCGAGTAACCGGAAATATTGCAAATGAAAGCGGAAGGCCTGCAATAGGATATTTTGCCGTTAGTAATGTTCGTGAGGCTAGGATATTCATTCAGGATAGCGAGTTGCCATTTAGGAAAATTGAAACAGGGTATGAATATTGCCGTACAGATTCGTTGTTAGTTGCTGATATTCCCTCGTTTAATGGATCTGAATTAGTCGTTGATCGATTGGTGGAGTACGTAGAACAAGGGCCTAGAGTGCCACCACTAGAAATTTTTTTAGGCTACACTATAGCGAGATCATTTTGCGTGGATTGTCGTGTTGCCGGAGGTACAAATGAGCGTCCTGATTTCTGGAATTAGACCGAAGCGAAATGAAGCGGATAATATTGATGCAGATGATGATTTTGCTACATATTGTTGGGTTCACCCAGCAAGCAGACTTCACTGATGTTATTGAAAGTTTTCAATTCTATAAGAATAGTAATCTTGTTGAGAAAATTTACGCCCATATTGACCGGCCTGTGTACGTGGTCGGAGAGACCATGTGGTTTAAGTTGTACTGTACTGAGGGATCTTCAAATGTACCATTGGCTGTAAGTAAGGTTGGGTATGTCGAAATTATTGGTGACGAGAATGAGCCAATTCTTCAGACAATTGTTTCGCTGGATGATAATGGGATGGGTTACGGAAGTCTCGTGTTACCAGCGGCACTGAGATCGGGACGATATATTTTCCGGGCTTATACGAACTGGATGAAGAATTTTGATCCTGAATTTTATTTTCATGAAGTGGTTTCGATAGTTAATCCATTTGTAGCCATAAGTTCAACAGTTGAGGGAAGAACAAAGGAATATGACGTTCAATTTTTTCCTGAAGGTGGAAATATGGTTTATGGAATTACTTCTAAGATAGCTTTTAGAGTCGTCAATCAATCAGGTAAGGGAGTCGAGTTTTCAGGTGTTATTTTGGACTCGACCAACGACACCATATCTTTATTTAATCCCCTTAAGTTCGGACTGGGAAATTTTACTTTTACCCCACTAAAAGGTAGTACTTACAGGGCTGTAATTCGATTCAAGGGAGGGGAGATAAGGACCTACGAATTACCTAGTCCCTTGGAGGCTGGGTACACGCTTCAGGTTAAAGACACCAGCCAGAATATGGTTTCGGTCAAGGTTTTTGCAAAAAATGTACCTGAGAACGATGTGTATCTTTTAGCCCATGCTAATCATTTGATTAAGACTCTAAAGACAGGTTATATTAAGGATGGTCTAAGTGTTTTTTTGTTAGACAAGAATCAACTCGGTGACGGAATTATTCATTTAACTGTTTTTAATAAATTTTTTTCTCCGATTTGTGAGCGATTGTATTTCAATGGTATTGGAAATAGACTCAACATCAATGTTCAAACAGATAAATTGGAATACAAGGCTCGAGAGAATGTGGCGTTAAGAATCAGAGTTAATGACTTGCATGGTGAGCAATTAACCGCGAACCTGTCTGTTTCCGTATATAGGATTGATTCTTTAGTTGAAACTGAACATCAGGATATCACCACTTATTTGAAAATCACTTCTGATTTGGTGGGTAATATTGAAGAGCCTGACTTTTATTTTAGCGGTGAAAACTCAAATAAGCATCGACTTGAAATTGATAACCTGATGCTCACTCATGGGTGGAGGCGTTTTCATTGGAAAGGTATTCTTGAAAACGAGTATAAACTTGAAAAGTTTAAGCATATAATTGAGTTGAGAGGGCACTTACTAAAAGGTGTTTTATCAAGCACTGAATCGGGAGAACCAATTTCAGGAGTTCATGTGTATTTTTCTGTTCCTCATATGCAACAGTCAGCTATTTCGAAAACCAATGACCATGGCGAGTTTCTCTTTGACACAAGGTATTATGGAAAAAAAATGGTGACACTTCAAACAGATCATTCATATCGCATAGAGTTGTTAACACCCTTTTCAAAGCAATTTGGTAGCAATTATACATTCTCTGAGCTTAGTTTGATGAGTGATCTAAAGAATAGATTAAATGCTCGTAGTATTTATTCCCAAGTTCATAATGCCTTTACTAAAGGAACAGAGCAAATTCAAACACCTGATCACGTTCTTTTGCCAATTTTTGGCCAGCCTGAAAGAGAATATCGTTTGGATGACTACACAAGATTTACAACATTAGAGGAAGTGCTTAGAGAATATGTGCCTGAAATAGCTGTTCGAAGGAACAAAGGTATCTATAGGCAAGTTGTTATTAACCCAAGCACTAACTTAGGGTTTAGTAATGAGCCTCTTATTTTGCTTGATGGTACTCGAGTACTGGATGTTAATAGATTTATGAGTATTGACCCACTACAGATCAGAACGCTTCAGATTGTTAATAAGCAGTACTTTTTTGCGGGCCTCTCTTTTGATGGCTTGATTAGTTACACCACATATAACTCTGATCTTGGCGGGTATGAAATCGACAAGGGGATAATAACGGAGTATAAAATATTTGATGCAGAAAGAGAGTTTTTTTCTCCTGTGTATAGTATTGAATCGACACAAACTAGTCGGATTCCGGATACACGAACTCTTCTATATTGGAATCCAAATGTTGATGTTGATCTTGATGGAACTAAAAATCTTGATTTTTTTGCCTCAGATCTTAGTGGCCAATTCAAAATTGTTATCCAAGGGATTTCTGAAAATGGTCTTGCTGGAAGCTCGTTCACCACCTTTATTGTTGCTCGGATTAAGTGAGTTATTACAGTTTAGTGCTAAGTCTTACCTTCATCATTATATTTATGTTTTGTGTGACATATCCACAGATAGGCTCACTGGGTTTTGTTTAGATTGTTACTAGCTTTGTAATACAATTGGAATGAGATATGCTCTACATCTCCCGTAAAGAACACTTCAACGCAGCTCATAAGCTGTATAATCCAGCCTGGACGAAGGAAAAGAATATTGAAGTATTTGGCCCCTGCGCCAATGATAATTGGCATGGCCATAACTTCGATTTGATTGTTACCGTGAAGGGCACACCAGATCCAGAAACTGGGTTTGTTGTTGACCTGAAAAGATTAAGCACGCTTATTCGTACAGAGGTAGTTGACAAGCTAGATCATAAGAATATCAACCTCGATGTCGATTTTATGCAAGGCAAACTGGCCAGCTGCGAAAACCTGATCGTTGAGATATGGAAAATTCTTGATCAGAAGCTTCCCTCTATCACAAAATACGGTAAACTGCATAGCCTGCGGCTGTACGAAACACCCCGCAATTATGTTGAGTACTTTGGTGAATAGTGCTACCTTCCAACGGTGAAACCAGAAGGATTGAAGGTATATTTCGTTGCCGGTGAGCGATCGGGAGATTTGCATGGCGGCAACCTGATTGCTGCACTTTCAAGACAGTCTCCTGATCTCAATTGTATGGGTTTTGGGGGCGATCAAATGGAGCGATCAGGGATGCGTGTTACATCACATTACCGTGAACTCGCGTTTATGGGTTTTGCTGAAGTTTTGGCTAACCTCAGCACGATTTCAAAAAAAATAAGACAATGCAAGCAGGAAATACTGGAGTTTAAACCGGATGTAGTCGTGTTAATCGACTATGCCGGATTTAATCTTCGTATTGCAAAATTTGCAAAGGAAAATGGATATAGGGTGTTCTGGTACATCTCACCCAAAGTGTGGGCATGGAATCAGAATCGGGCAAAAAAGTTGAAAGCAAACATTGATAGAATGTTTGTTATTCTTCCGTTCGAGACGGAATTTTTCCTGAAATTCGATTGGAAAGTGGATTATGTAGGAAACCCGGTATTGGATGCCGTCAAGGCCCATCGGGTAGATGAAGGTTTTCTTGCTAAGAATAAACTGAGTTCTGATAAGCCATTGATTGCCTTGTTACCGGGAAGCCGAAAGCAAGAACTTAAAGCGATTGTTCCATTAATGGCCCGGGTGGCACAGGCCATGCCTGCAACACAGTTTGCTGTAGCTACAGTTGATAACCTTGATCAGCAGCTTTATCAACCGTTGAAAGAGCTAAATAATGTTTCTTTTTTTCAAGGCGAAACATATGATCTCTTGAGCTATGCAAGTGCAGCAATTGTAACCTCCGGTACTGCAACCCTGGAGACTGCTCTTTTTATGGTGCCACAAATCGTTGTGTACAAAACAAGCTTTGTTAGTTACACAATTGCTAAAAACCTCATCAGGGTTCCGTTTATATCGCTGGTTAACCTGATAGCAGGAAGGGAAGTGGTTAAAGAAATGATCCAGCAAAAGGCGAATGCCGCTGAGGTGTTGGCAGAACTGAACTTGATCTTAACAAATAAGCAATACCAGGAAAAGATATCGGAAGGATATAAGGAGATCCGAAGAGCATTGGACACCGGTTCGGCTTCTGAGAATACTGCAACCTTGATGCTACACTATCTTCAATCTTCAAATTCTCAAATTGACTAAGCAACCTTCAACTTACTGTATTGCGATCTGCTGAATTTCTCTTCAGCATAGGCGCGGGTAATCACAAGCTTATCGGCTGTTTTTTCGGAAGGCAATTCAAACATGGCATCATTAATAATGGCCTCGCAGATGCTGCGTAAGCCACGGGCGCCAAGTTTAAACTCCATCGCCTTATCAACTATAAAATCAATAGCCCCTTCCTTGAATTCCAGATCAATGCCTTCCATTTCAAACAGTTTCTTGTACTGCTTGGTAAGGGCATTCTTTGGCTCGGTTAATATTTTTCGAAGGGCGGTGTGATCAAGCGGATTGAGGAATGAAACCACCGGCAATCGGCCTATTAATTCTGGTATCAGCCCGAAGCTTTTTAAATCCTGTGCGGAGACAAATTGAATCAGGTTGTCTTTATCAATATCGGAGGGATGAAGCCCGGATGATGAGGCAAAGCCCAGTGGTCTTGTATTTAATCGATTTGCAATGAATCTTGAAATGCCTTCGAAAGCACCACCACATATAAACAAAATGTTTTCGGTGTTTACGCTGATCATTTTCTGATCAGGGTGCTTGCGGCCACCTTGCGGAGGCACGTTTACCGAAGTGCCTTCCAATAATTTCAATAAAGCCTGCTGTACACCCTCACCACTTACATCGCGTGTAATGGATGGATTATCGGATTTGCGGGCGATTTTATCAATCTCATCTATATAGACAATACCGCGTTCGGCCGCTTCTACATTATAATCGGCAGCCTGTAACAGGCGCGTTAAAATACTCTCTACATCTTCTCCTACATAACCGGCTTCTGTCAATACAGTAGCATCGGCAATACAAAAAGGTACCTGAAGTAACTTGGCCAATGTACGTGCAAGGTACGTTTTACCCGTGCCCGTTTCACCAACCATAATGATGTTCGATTTTTCAATGGTTATATCGGTATCAACTTTGCGTTGCATCAACCGCTTGTAATGATTGTATACCGCAACGGACATCACCTTTTTGGCATCATCCTGACCGATCACATACTCATCCAGGAATTTCTTGATCTCCTTGGGCTTAACCAGCTTAAAGTTGGGAGCCAGCCCTGCCTCGGTTTTGCTTTTCTTTTCTTCCTGCAAAATCTGGCTGGCTTGGGTAACGCACTTATCACAAATATGGGCATGTATACCCGATATCATCAGGTCAACATCTTTCTTGTTTCTGCCGCAAAAGGAACAGGTTACTTCAGCCATATAATAGGTGACTAGTGGAAAATAAGCCAAAAGGCCAATTCAATGGGCAAAGTTACCAATTTCAGCCCACTAAATTGACCCTCAACCCTTTGGAATAATGAGGAAATTACTTCTTACGCTCCAAAACCTCGTCAATAAGGCCGTATTCCTTAGCTTCGGCAGCCCGCATCCAGTAATCCCGGTCCGAATCTTTTTCAATTTTATCGTATGATTGACCGCTATGCTTGGAAATAATGGTGTAAAGGTCCTTTTTTACTTCCAGGGTCTGCCGCAGGGTAATTTCCATATCGGCCACCTGGCCCTGCATGCCGCTCATGGGCTGGTGGATCATGATGCGAGAATGGGGTAGGCCAGAGCGCTTTTTAGCTGCACCTGAGCACAACAATACAGCCGCCATAGACGCTGCCAGACCTGTACAAATAGTTGATACATCCGGATTAACGTACTGCATGGTATCGTAAATGCCAAGCCCGGCATACACTGAACCACCCGGACTATTGATGTACATAATGATATCTTTCTTGGGATCAGCAGATTCCAAAAACAACAATTGGGCAGTAATGAGGTTGGCGATCTGGTCATCAACTCCCATTCCCAAAAAGATAATCCGGTCTGAAATTAATCGGGTAAATACATCAATGGCGCGGAAGTTACCGGGACGCTCTTCGATGACATATTGCGTCATGTTGTCAATCTTGTGTGCATAATCATCAATGGTGTGGCCACTCATTCCCAGGTGATGCACCGCGTATTTTCTGAATTCGTTATTTTTATCCATACTGGTTGATTAAATTTTCTTGATATGAGTCCAAATTATAGTTTTTACTGAATCGGAACACCGAAATTGAAATAAATATCCCCGTGCTGGCCAAAATTCAAAAAAAAAATGGTTTTGGGACCCCAAAACCATTGTCGAAATATGCCGATTTTTAGTCTAGTGCTTGTGTTCTTCAACAATCTTTTTGAACTCATCCAGGCTAACGGGCTTCTCCTGCACGGTAATGTTTTCCTTAATCACCTTCATAATGCGTTCAAGGCGCAGTTGGTTGTACAGGCGCATAAAGTTTTGTCCGTTTTCATTCGACAGGTAGTTGTCCGTAATGGCATCCAATCGATCCTGCAACTGGCTGGCAATAGCCGGGCCACCAAACTGGGCGATAATCATTTCACGAGCCTTAGCCTTAACCTCATCGGCATCAACCTTAATGTTATGGTCATCGGCAATCTTATTTTTGATCAAGTCCCATTTTACAGAACGAATGTAACTTTCAAATTCCTTGGCGATCACCTCATCTGTTACCTGACCTTCACTGGTTGCCTTTAACCAGTTCTTTAAAAAATCTTCAGGCAAGGAAATTTTCGTGTTACTGATAAAATGATCTTCAATGTAATGATCAAGAAAGTGTTCAGTTTCGCGTTGATAATTACCCTGAATGGTTTCTTTAATCTTTTGAATAAATTCTTCTTCGTTCTTTACGGCATCCTTACCAAACACACGGTCAAATAACTCTTGTCCCATTTCAGCTGGCTCAGTGCGGCTTATGTTGGTAAGGGTAAGGGTGTGCTTTCCTTTAATCGACTTCGCTTCTTCCAATGATACATCCAGTAGTTGGGCAAGTTCAGAGGCTTCATCAAAAAGTTTTTCGATTTCGAATGTTACTGTATCATCCTTTTTCAGACCAATAAACTTTTTTTGCTCCTTTTTGGCCACCTTATCAGTAGCAAAAAATACCGACTCCTTCTGAAAGTCACTGCCTTCTGCTTTCAGCGATCCAAAGAGGTTGTCCCCAACTTCACTGGTGTCAGGGTAATTCACTTTTCCGAAGCGCTTCTTAAGATCCTGAACAGTTTCATCAATTACCTTTACATCTACTGTAATGGGGTGTGATTTAATCTTTACTTTTTGTGAAAGGTCGTACGTGAAATCTTCAACAAGACCAATCTGGTAGTCAAATTCAAAATCCTTTTGGGTTTCCCAGTCAATTTGGTTTGACTGATCGGCAACCGGCAGGGGTTCTCCGATTATTCGCAGCTTATTGTCCTTTATATAGTCATTGAGCTTACGCGAAAGCACATTATTGATTTCCTCAACCAAGATCGATTTTCCAAACATGCGCTTGATAACGCCATTTGGAACCTTTCCCGGGCGAAATCCTTTCAGACTGGCCTTACGGGCGTAATCCCTTATTTTATCATCTACCTGGTTCTGGTAGTCGCTTTGCCCGAGTTTAATCTTAATTAACCCTTCTGTTTTGTTCTTTTTGTCCAGTGTAATCTCCAAAGCTGTAAATTTTAGTGTATCTCTGTTAAATCAAGAACCCTCAATGCCGTTTGGCATCAAGGGTTCGGGTTTTGTGCGGATGGAGGGACTCGAACCCCCACGCCTCGCGGCACCAGATCCTAAGTCTGGCGCGGCTACCAATTACGCCACATCCGCGTTTGGTTGAATTTTACTGACTTTTAATTTAAAAGGAGCGCAAATTTATAGAATATTCGGAAATTCAGAAGTCCGATTTTGTGTTAAATTAAAGGGTTAATAGGGTAACTGAAAAAATGGTAATTGATGTAGAGCAGGAGAAACGGGAAATAATTAACCGATACCGGAGGTTGTTGCGTAAGGCAAAACCCGTTTTAAAGGAAGATGATGCAAAACGAATAAAAAAGGCGTTTACCATGTCTGTAGAGGCGCATAAGGATATGCGCAGAAAATCTGGCGAACCCTATATCTTTCACCCGTTGGCTGTAGCCGAGATTTGCGTTGAAGAAATCGGGCTAGGTACAACGTCCATCATAGCCGCTCTTTTACATGATGTTGTGGAAGACACAGACATCGAGTTGTCAGATATCGAACGGATGTTTGGCGGTAAAGTAGCCAGGATTATTGATGGCCTCACCAAAGTTTCCGGGGTATTTGAATACGGCACCTCACAGCAAGCCGAGAATTTCCGTAAGATGCTATTCACCCTGGCGGATGACGTGCGGGTGATTCTGATTAAACTCGCTGACCGCTTGCATAACATGCGCACACTTGACAGTATGCCGCGCAACAAACAATTGAAAATTGCCTCTGAAACAATTTATCTCTACGCGCCACTTGCCCACCGCCTGGGTTTGAATGCCATTAAAAGTGAGTTGGAAGATTTATACCTGCGGTTCACAGATCGCCAAAATTTTGAATCCATTTCACAAAATATTGATGACACCCGGGCATCTCGTAACAAGTTTATAAAAGCATTTACCCAGCCCATTCGTGAAGAGCTTGATAAACATAAGGTTAAGTACGAAATAAAGGGTCGACCTAAATCCATTTACTCAATATGGAGTAAAATGAAGAAACAGAATATTCCGTTTGAAGAGGTGTATGATCTGTTTGCGATCAGGATTATTGTAGACACACCTTTCGAAAGTGAAAAGGCTGCTTGCTGGCAGGTTTATTCTATTGTAACCGACTTTTACACACCAAATCCTGATCGGCTACGCGATTGGATAAGCACACCAAAAGCCAATGGATATGAGTCGCTGCATACAACGGTAATGGCTAAAAATGGCCAATGGGTTGAGGTACAGATTCGTACCAAGCGTATGGACGAAATTGCAGAGAAGGGCTATGCCGCTCACTGGAAGTATAAAGAGACAGCATCTGCCCATGAATCGAACCTGGAGAAGTGGTTGATGAAAGTTCGCGATACACTCGAGCAGAACGACCACTCGGCACTGGATTTTGTAAACGACTTCCGGGGGAACCTGTTCAGCGAAGAAGTCTTTGTATTCACTCCGCGCGGAGAGCTGAAAACGTTGCCCTACGGAGCTACAGCTCTTGATTTTGCTTTTGAAATTCACTCGCAGGTAGGTTCAAAATGCATTGGCGCAAAAGTGAATAACAAACTGGTGCCCATAAATTATGTGCTGAAGAATGGCGATCAGATTGAAATTCTGACATCACAAAAACAAAAGCCGCATGAGGATTGGCTTCGTTTCGCGGTAACATCAAAGGCCAAAAGTCGGATAAAGGATGTATTAAAAGAGGATAAAAAGAAAATTGCAGAGGATGGTAAGGAGATCGTGCTCAGAAAGCTCAAGCAAATGAAAATCGATCCGACCCAGGCAGTACTGGAACATCTGCGTGAGTTCTTTAACATGCCATCGCATTTTGATTTGTATTATCGGGTAGGCAAGGGCATTATCACGTCAGCCGATATCAAGCGCTTTAAGGATTTTAAGCCAAAATCGCCCCTCAAAACAAAACCCAATGTTCGCGTTTCCGATGCCAAGGTTGTAGAGCAGGAACTCACCCGTGCCAAGGGAAGATATGACGACATCTTGCTCATTGGCGAGGATATGGATGTGGTCGACTATAAATTAGCCAAGTGCTGCACGCCTATTCCTGGCGATGACGTTTTTGGATTTGTTACGGTAAATGAGGGGATAAAAATTCATAGAACAACCTGTCCAAACGCTGCCGAGCTATTGGCAAATCATGGAAACCGGGTTGTGAAAGCAAAATGGACATCCCAACACGAAGTTGCCTTTCTTACCGGCCTGAAAATCAGGGGAACGGACCGGGTAGGATTGATTAATGATGTTTCCAAAATTATTTCTGAGGAACTGAAGGTGAACATGAGCTCCATGTCCTTTTATACGGATACAGGTATCTTCGAGGGTGAAATTATGCTTTACGTTCACGATACCCGCCACCTTGAGCAACTGGTTAACAAGCTGGAAAAAGTTGAAGGGGTGGTTAAAGTTAGCCGGTTCGACTCCAAAGGGGTTGAATAATCTGTTTGAAATGGAGCAGTCGGGTTCTATCTTTGCCGCTGATCGAAATGACAAGTAGCCAGACAACATTTGAAGAGGTAAAAAAAATTTTTTCGGCCTACCTGGAGAATAAAGCGCTACGCAAAACTCCGGAACGGTATGCCATCCTGGAAGAAATCTATTCGCGTAATGGGCATTTTGATGTGGAATCACTCTACATCAGCATGAAAAACAACAATTACCGGGTTAGCCGGGCCACTGTTTACAATACATTGGATTTGTTGGTTGAGTGCGATCTGGTGAGCAAACACCAATTCGGAAAGAACCTGGCGCAATACGAAAAATCCTACGGCTTTAAACAACATGATCACTTAATTTGTACCGATTGCCATAAAGTAATTGAATTCTGCGATCCGAGAATTCAGAATATCCAGAAAACAGTGGAAGAGATACTGCATTTCAATGTTATGCATCATTCACTGATTCTTTACGCATCTTGCACAAAGCCAAATTGCGAGAACAAAAAATTAACCACTCAGACTAACCCTAACTGAAATGA